>NZ_JAQISN010000002.1:0-300000 GCF_037450285.1 Erwinia sp. SLM-02
AATCTGAGCCATGATCAAACTCTTCAATTAAAAGCTTGATTTGCTGAAACAAGTTCAGCGATGCTCATCTGTAAAACGTCATAATGAATTTCATTATGTGTTCACTCGTGAGACTTGATATTTTTTACGTCCGGAGACGTTGATATCAATCCTGCGAGTGCCCACACAGATTGTCTGATAAATTGTTAAAGAGCAGTGCAGTCAGTGCCGAGGCTTCCTGCTGCGAGGTGGCGTATATTACGCTTTCCTCCTTCGGAGTCAACTTCTTTTTGAGAAGTTTTTTCCGGCGGTTCAGACAACTTCCTGAACCTCTAACACGCTGGCCTGTAAGCCGTTGTTCCGTGTCAGTGGAGGCGCAGTATAGGGATTTTCTGGCGGCTGACAAGGGCTAATTTCAAAAAAACATTCACATGCTTAGTTTTCAAGCAAACCTGCAGTAAAAGCCTCTTTTTTGCCGATTTAGTAAACAAAAATGGGCCCGAAGGCCCATTTTAATTATGACAATGTCAGAAAGCCCTGTCATGGCAGCCTGCCCGACGAATCGCACTTTACTGATGCGCGACGATGACACCATCCTGCAGATCCATTTCTATCACTTTACCCGGAACCAAAGCCCCGGAAAGAATCTGCTGTGCCAGCGGGTTCTCAATCTGCTGTTGGATAGCGCGTTTCAACGGCCGTGCACCGTAGACCGGGTCATAACCGTTCTCACCCAGCTGCTGCAGAGCGGCATCGGAAATATGCAGCTCATAGCCACGCTCTTCCAGACGCTGATACAAACGCTGCAGCTGGATACGGGCAATAGAAGCAATGTGCTGCTCGCCCAGCGGGTGGAAGACCACCAGTTCGTCAATACGGTTAATGAACTCCGGACGGAAGCTGTGGCTGACAACCGACAACACCAGCTCTTTCATTTCCCCATAGCTCAGCGCACCGAAGCGCTCCTGAATCAGATCGGAACCGAGGTTCGACGTCATGATTACCACGGTGTTGCGGAAATCAACCGTCCTGCCCTGTCCGTCGGTCAGGCGGCCATCGTCCAGCACCTGAAGCAGAATGTTGAAAACATCCGGGTGCGCTTTCTCCACTTCATCCAGCAGGATCACGGAGTAAGGACGACGGCGCACAGCTTCGGTCAGGTAGCCGCCCTCTTCATAACCGACATATCCCGGAGGCGCACCGACCAGACGCGACACGGAGTGTTTCTCCATGAACTCGGACATATCAATGCGCACCATGGCATCGTCGCTGTCGAACATAAAGTTAGCCAGCGCTTTACACAGTTCGGTTTTACCCACCCCGGTTGGGCCGAGGAACAGGAACGAGCCGATTGGCCGGTTCGGATCGGCCAGACCCGCACGACTACGACGAATGGCGTTTGATACGGCTTCCACCGCCTCATTCTGCCCAATCACCCGCGTATGCAGTTCCTGCTCCATGCGCAGCAGCTTGTCACGCTCACCTTCCATCATGCGGGCCACAGGAATACCGGTCCAGCGCGCCAGCACGTCGGCGATTTCCACATCGGTAACGCGGTTACGCAGCAGGCGCATGGTTTTACCTTCTGCCTGGGTCGCCGCCGCCAGCTGTTTCTCCAGTTCCGGAATTTTGCCGTACTGCAACTCAGACATCTGTCCCAGGTCACCCAGTCGGCGCGCCTGTTCCATATTCAGCCTTGCCTGCTCCAGCTCGGCTTTAATATGCTGAGTACCAGACAGAGAGGCTTTCTCGGCTTTCCACTCTTCTTCCAGCTCTGAGTAATCACGCTCTTTCTGCGAAAGCTCGCTTTCCAGCATCTCCAGGCGCTTGATGCTGGCATCGTCCGATTCTTTCTTCAGCGCCTGCTGTTCCAGCTTCAGCTGAATGATACGGCGCTCCAGGCGATCGAGCGCTTCCGGCTTGGAGTCGATCTGCATGCGAATGCTGGATGCCGCTTCATCGATCAGGTCGATAGCTTTGTCCGGCAGCTGGCGGTCGGCAATATAGCGATGAGACAGCGTCGCCGCCGCGACGATAGCCGGGTCGGTAATCTGTACATGGTGATGCAGCTCATAGCGCTCTTTCAGACCGCGCAAGATGGCAATGGTATCCTCCACGCTTGGCTCGGCCACAAACACCTTCTGGAAACGACGTTCCAGCGCCGCATCTTTCTCAATGTACTGGCGATATTCGTCCAGCGTTGTCGCGCCAACGCAGTGCAGCTCGCCGCGCGCCAGCGCAGGCTTCAGCATATTACCGGCATCCATCGCGCCGTCGGCCTTACCGGCACCCACCATGGTGTGCAGTTCGTCGATAAACAGAATGACGTTGCCTTCCTGTTTCGACAAATCGTTCAGCACGCCTTTCAGACGTTCTTCAAATTCACCGCGGTATTTAGCCCCGGCCACCAGCGCCCCCATATCCAGCGCCAGCACGCGGCGGCCTTTCAGCCCTTCCGGTACTTCACCGTTAATGATGCGCTGCGCCAGTCCTTCAACGATGGCGGTTTTACCCACGCCGGGTTCACCAATCAGCACCGGGTTGTTTTTGGTACGACGCTGCAGTACCTGGATGGTACGGCGAATTTCTTCATCACGGCCGATGACCGGGTCAAGTTTGCCCTTCTCCGCCCGCTCGGTCAGATCGATGGTGTATTTGCTTAATGCCTGGCGTTGATCTTCCGCCCCTTGATCGTTCACGTTCTCCCCTCCTCGCATCTGGTCAATCGCTTTCGTCAGCTTGTCGCTGGTCACACCGGCCGATTTGAGTAAATCAGCCAGAGAACCGCGGGAGTCGAGTGCTGCCAGAACAAATAATTCCGATGAAATAAAGTTGTCGGCGCGCTTTTGCGCCAGTTTGTCGCACAGATTCAACACGCGGACCAGGTCGGCTGAAGGCTGGACATCGCCATCGGTGCCTTCGACCTGCGGTAAACGGCTGAGTGACTGTTCAATACCGCTGCGTAAGGAAGCGACATCAACGCCAGCGGCGGTCAGTAAAGGACGAACGGATCCGCCTTCCTGATTGAGCAAGGCGCTCATCAGATGCAGAGGTTCGATAAATTGGTTATCTCGGCCGAGGGCCAGGGATTGGGCATCAGCCAGAGCCAGCTGAAATTTGTTAGTAAGACGATCCAGACGCATAATTTCCCCCATTCAGGTCAAATTGCTACTGGAGATTAAATGAGGTCATCCCTCAAATTTTTCAAGGTAATGACCTGAACATTTCGGAGAAAAAAACATCAATCCGGACCGTCTTATGGCGCTAGGTTATATCAGCCAGATGAAACTTGCCATACGCCCGGTGATTCCATCCCGTCGGAAGGAGAAAAATTGTTCTTCCCGCGTATACGTGCAATCACCGCCACCCCTGATATTCCGCACTCCGGCAGCGTTTAAACGCTGGGTAGCCAGCATCCAGAGATCGGCATAAAACTTTTCACCGGCAGCACGAAAAGCGGAGCCGGCAGCAGGATCGACGGCACAAAACGCCTCTCGCACTTCTGGCCCTACTTCAAATGCCTGTGGACCGATAGCCGGCCCGAGCCAGGCGGTAATCTCTCCGGCCGGCGCTGAAAACGTCTCCAGCGTCGCTTCGAGTACCCCGGAACACAAGCCCCGCCAGCCTGCGTGAGCAGCCGCAACTTCCTGACCATCCGCCGAGCAAAAAAGCACCGGCAGACAGTCCGCAGTCATCACAGCACACACCACCCCACGCTCCCGCGTATAGACGGCATCCGCCCGCACTGAGGCCGGGGGTTGCCCATCCAGCCGCAGCACATCCGTGCCGTGTACCTGTTCCAGCCAGACCGGCATTGAAGGCAGATTCAGCGCCTCCACCAGACGCTGCCGGTTCGCCTGCACGTGCTGCGGAGCGTCGCCCACGTGCGCGCCCAGGTTCAGACTGCTCCAGGGGGCATGGCTGACGCCACCGCTGCGCGTGCTGCTGCACGCACGTACGCCGTCGGGAAGTGACCAGTCAGGGATAACGGGCTTCATTACCAGTCCATCTGATCTTTAAATTCTTCGGTATCCGCTTTAAGGGCGTTGATCAGATCGACCATATCCTGCGGCAGCGGCGCATGCCATTCCATCTCTATACCGGTAATCGGATGATAGAGACGCAGCATCGTTGCGTGCAGTGCCTGACGATCGAAACCGCGCAGCGTGGCGATGAAGGCCTCAGAAGCCCCTTTAGGCGGGCGCGGACGGCCACCGTACAGAGGATCGCCCACCAGCGGGTGCGTAATATGGGACATATGCACACGGATCTGGTGAGTACGTCCGGTTTCCAGGCGCAGGCGAAGGCGCGTATGGGCGCGGAAGTGCTCCATAATGCGGTAATGGGTGGTTGCCGGTTTCCCCATCGGGTGCACGGCCATGTGCGTACGTTTAGTCGAGTGGCGACTGATCGGCTCGTCTACGGTTCCGCCCGCCGTCATACGACCTATCGCGACGGCTTCATACTCGCGGGTGATTTCGCGACGCTGAAGCGAATCAACCAGGTGCGTCTGCGCCGGAACGGTTTTCGCCACGACCATCAGGCCGGTAGTGTCTTTATCCAGACGATGAACGATGCCCGCACGCGGTACATCAGCGATCGCCGGGAAGTGATGCAGCAGTGCATTCAGCACGGTGCCATCGGGGTTGCCTGCGCCAGGATGGACGACAAGATGGCGCGGTTTATTAATGACCAGAATATCGTCATCTTCATAGACAATACTTAACGGGATGTCCTGCGCTTCCCACCTTGCCTCTTCTTCGATTTCCGCATCGATGATAATTTGCTCACTTCCGAGCACTTTTTCCTTAGGTTTGTCGATAATTTCGCCGTTTACGGTTACACGACGGTCAAGAATCCATTCTTTTATGCGAGAACGTGAATAATCAGGGAACAATTCGGCCAAAGCCTGATCTAAGCGTTGTCCGAGTTGCGATTCGGATACCGTTGCGTTGAGTTTTACTTGTTGTGCCATACACAGCTTCTTCGTTAACGTTGGGTTTTCACGGCGATGCCGTTTAATATAATGTGCTATTGTACCTGGTCACTATCGGGAGCTATACGGACAGCTTCCTGAATAACACTCTGAGGATAATCAAATCGTCATGACGCGTATGAAATATCTGGTGGCTGCAGCCACGTTGAGCCTGGCATTAGCTGGATGTTCCGGCTCCAAGGATGTGGTGCCTGACAGCCCGCCTTCCGAGATCTATGCCACTGCCCAGCAAAAACTGCAGGACGGTAACTTTAAAGGAGCAATAACGCAACTGGAAGCGCTAGATAACCGCTATCCATTCGGCCCTTACTCCCAGCAAGTTCAGCTAGACCTGATCTACGCATACTATAAGAATGCCGATTTGCCGCTGGCCCAGGCTGCCATCGACCGCTTTATGCGCCTCAACCCCACCCATCCAAACATTGACTACGTCATTTACATGCGTGGCCTGACGGATATGGCGTTAGATGATAGTGCGCTGCAGGGATTCTTTGGTATTGACCGTTCTGACCGCGATCCAACCCATGCGCGTGATGCTTTCAAGGACTTCTCGCAGTTACTGCGCGGTTACCCGAACAGTCAGTATGCGACAGATGCACGTAAGCGCCTGGTGTTCCTGAAAGATCGTCTGGCGAAATACGAATTATCCGTGGCTGAATTCTACACTAAACGCGGTGCTTATGTCGCTGTGGTTAACCGTGTAGAGCAAATGCTTAAAGATTATCCGGATACGCAGGCTACGCGCACGGCATTACCGCTGATGGAAAGTGCTTATCGCCAGCTACAGCTGAACGCTGAAGCTGAGCGTGTGGCTAAAATCATCGCGGCTAATCAGGCCTGATTCCTGGCCACAAAAAAAGGCAGCGTCTGGCTGCCTTTTTTTATGTCTGAAAACGGCCATTCCGGCACATTCCCGATCGAGTTATCCCATCAACAATGCCATTGAAAATGCGTGTCGGCAAGGGTCCAGGCCGCTTTTATCAGCCCGTTTCACACTTTTATCCTTCTTGACAAAAAGTGACAATAAAATGTGATCTAAATCACACATTTTACCGTTTTAGGCGCTATGCTGGACTTACCAAGACGGAAATGACAGAGAGGTAAGCACTATGGTTCTGAACATTACCAGCAAACAAATGGAAATTACTCCGGCTATCCGCCAGCATGTCGAAGACCGTCTCTCTAAGCTCGAAAAATGGCAAACCCATCTGATTAATCCGCACATTGTTCTTTCGAAGGAGCCGAAAGAGTTCGTTGCCGATGCCAATATCAACACGCCTAACGGCCCGCTGGTTGCCACCGCAAAACATGAAGATATGTACACGGCAATCAACGAGTTGATTAATAAACTCGAGCGCCAGCTGAATAAAGTTCAGCATAAAGGTGAAGCGCGCCGCGCCGCCGCCAGCGTCAAAGATCTTAGCCCGATCGACGAAGAATAACCCCCTCATCTCGGATAACGCGCCTGCGGGCGCGTTTTTTATTGACAGAGTGAAATTACAGCGGTTACTTTAACCCTCAAGACCGCTGCAATGAATTGAGCAAAAAAATGAAATTTATCCCGTTTTTCTTCGCATTCTTTTTTACCTTCCCCTGACTGGGAGGCAATTCGTCGTGTAAGAATGAATGCGAAGACGAACAATAAAGCCTCCCGAAAGTGGGAGGCTTTTTTTTTAGCGACATCTGACAGGTAGCGATATGAACTCCGAGAATCCTTTGCTGGCCCTGCGTGGAAAAATCAGCGCGCTGGATGAAGAACTACTGCAACTGCTGGCCCAGCGCCGCGCGCTGGCGATTGACGTTGCCACGGCTAAAATGGCGACGCATCGCCCTGTGCGCGATATCGATCGTGAGCGCGATTTGCTTGAGCACCTGATTACGCTGGGTAAAACCCACAAACTGGACGCTCACTACATTACCCGCCTGTTCCAGCTGATCATTGAAGATTCGGTGCTGACCCAGCAGGCCCTGCTGCAAAAGCATCTGAACAACACTAACGCGCACTCTGCCCGTATTGCCTTCCTGGGTCCGAAAGGTTCCTACTCGCATCTGGCTTCACGCCACTATGCGGCGCGCCATTTTGATAATTTTATCGAAAGCGGCTGCCTGAAATTCCACGATATCTTCAATCAGGTTGAAACCGGCCAGGCGGATTACGCCGTGCTGCCGATTGAAAACACAACGTCCGGCTCCATCACCGATGTCTATGACCTGCTGCAGCAGACCAGCCTGTCTATCGTCGGGGAAATCACCCTGCCCATCGACCACTGCGTGCTGGTTTCCGGCAGCACCGATCTCCAGCAGATTGAGACCGTCTACAGCCATCCGCAGCCATTCCAGCAGTGCAGCCAGTTTATTCATCGCTATCCGCACTGGAAAATTGAGTACACCGAAAGCACTGCCGCCGCGATGGAAAAAGTTGCCGCTATGAATTCACCTAAGGTCGCAGCGCTGGGAAGTGAAGCCGGCGGCGACCTGTATGGCCTGCAGGTTCTGGAAAGGAATCTCGCCAACCAGCGACAGAATATTACCCGCTTTATCGTGCTGGCCCGCAAGCCGGTGGATGTTTCGATGCAGGTCCCGGCGAAAACGACGCTGATTATGGCAACAGGGCAGCAGGCTGGTGCACTGGTTGAGGCATTACTGGTGCTGCGTCAGCATAACCTGACCATGAGCAAACTGGAGTCCCGCCCGATCAACGGTAACCCGTGGGAAGAGATGTTTTACATCGATTTCCAGGGCAATCTGCGCTCAGAAGAGGTTCAGCAGGCGCTGCGCGAGCTGGCTCCGATCACCCGATCGCTGAAAGTGCTGGGCTGCTATCCCAGCGAAAACGTCGTAGCGGTAGAGCCTCTCTGATTGTGACCGGTGGCCTGCCGGTGCGGGCCACCTCCATTCAGCACAACAGAAGCATTCCCCCCTGAGCCCTGACGCTATATCATGGTGTATATAGCGATTTTCAGGAACTCAGTATGCGTCATCTCTTCCGATCTTTAACTCTGGCGATTTTTATCGCATCCGTACCGTTTTTCTCTTATGCCGATCGTCAGGTAACAGACCAGCTTGGCAGGCAGGTTACCATCCCGGACAGGGTTGACCGGGTGGTTGTTCTTCAGCATCAAACCCTGAACCTGCTGGTCCAGCTGGACGCCACCAGTAAGATGGTGGGGATCCTTGCTAACTGGCGGCAGCAGCTTGGCGACAGCTATGCCCGGCTGGTGCCTGAACTGACCAAAGTACCGATGCTGGGCGATCTGACTCATGTCGACCTGGAAAAGCTGGTTGCTCTGCATCCTCAGGTAGTGTTTGTCACTAACTACGCACCGCAGGAGATGATCGACCAGATCCAGCAGCTCGGGATTGCCGTGATTGCCATCTCGCTGCGTGCAGATGATAAGCAACAGAGCCATCTCAACCCCGATTTGCAGAACGAAGAACAGGCTTACAACCAGGGTCTGAAAGACGGAATCCGCTTAATCGGCACGGTGGTTAACCAGCAGCAGCAGGCAGAGGCGCTGATTAAAGCCACTTTCAGCCTGCGTCAGCAAACCACCGACCGCCTGAAGGACATTCCTGCCGCCCAGCGCATCCGCGTGTATATGGCGAACCCCGATCTGACGACCTACGGTTCAGGGAAATATACCGGCCTGATGATGAACCACGCCGGAGCGATGAACGTGGCGGCCGCGACGGTAAAAGGCTATAAGCAGGTTTCGATGGAGCAGATACTGGCCTGGGATCCTCAGGTGATCTTTGTGCAGGACCGTTATCCACAGGTGGTGGAAGAGATTTACCAACAGCCTAACTGGCAGGCGTTAGAGGCGGTAAAAAATCATCGCGTTTATCTGATGCCGGAATATGCCAAGGCGTGGGGATATCCGATGCCGGAAGCGATGGCGCTGGGCGAACTGTGGATGGCGAAAAAGCTTTATCCCGAAAAATTCAAGGATATCGACATGCAGCAGCAGGCTGAAAGCTGGTATCAGCGCTTTTACCGCACACACTACAACGGCAGCAACTGATGCAGCCGCTGCGCGTGCTGGCCGCCGGAAGCCTGCGTCCCGTCTGGTCGGCGATGGCTGAGCACTTTCGGAATGAGTATCCGCCCGGTATTGAAACGCAGTTTGGTCCGGCCGGTCTGCTCCGGCAGCGCATCGAACAGGGTGAATCCTGCGATCTGTTTGCCTCAGCTAATCTGGCGCATCCGCAGGCGCTACGACAGTCAGGCCGGGCACTGCAGGTCGCCGCCTTTTGCCGCAACTCACTGTGCCTGAATGTACGCCGGGAGCTCGGTAACCTTTCCTGGCTGCAGCTGTTGCAGCATCCGCAACTGCGTATCGCCACCTCAACGGCCGGCAGCGACCCCTGCGGTGATTATGCATGGCAGATGTTCGACAGGCTGGCTTTGTGGGATAGCGAACTGGGGGAAAACCTCAGGCAGCGCGCCCGGATGGTGGTTGGAGGGGAACACTCCCCGGCGATCCCACCGGGTATGCAGGCGGCTTCGTGGATTATCGAGTCAGACCAGGCCGATATTTTTATTGGCTACAGCAGCTACGGCCATCGGCGAGAGCACAACAGCCGGATTGCGACGGTCAGTATTCCTCAGGAATGGCAGCCGTCAGCCATCTATGGGTTTGCGGTTTGCGATCCGCGCGCACAGCCTCTGGGTGATTTTTTACTGTCGGAAGAGGCACAGGCCATTTTACGCCAGTATGGTTTTGGCGCGGCGGGGGCGTAGGACGCGCGAGAAGAGACAAACAGCAGAGCTGGCAGGCAAAAAAAAGACAGCCCGGCGGCAATTACCGTTCACTCAGCGTGCCCGGTAATCACTCAACGGCTGTCCTTCTTACTCAATGCGGAAAATCAGGCCCGGCTGTCGTTTGCCTGGCGCAGCAGCGTTCGGCTCTCGGCCTGGAAGCGCTTCGCGTAGTCGCCAAACCAGTGTTCAACCCGGCGGAAGCTGTCAATAAACGCCTGCTTGTCACCGTGCTCCAGCAGCTTAATCGCCTCGCCAAACCGCGCGTAGTAACGCTTAATCAGCGCCAGGTTGCTCTCTGAAGACATAATGATGTCCGCGTAAAGCTGCGGGTCCTGCGCGAACAGACGGCCGACCATCGCCAGCTCAAGCCGGTAGATAGGTGAAGACAGCGCCAGCAGCTGTTCCAGCTGTACGTTCTCTTCGGCCAGATGCAGGCCATAAGCGAAGGTAGCAAAGTGGCGCAGCGCCTGAATAAACGCCATATTCTGGTCGTGCTCGACCGCACTGATGCGATGAAGGCGCGCGCCCCAGACCTGAATCTGTTCCAGGAACCACTGATAGGCTTCAGGCTGGCGGCCGTCACACCATACCACCACCTGTTTCGCCAGACTGCCGCTGTCCGGGCCAAACATCGGGTGCAGGCCCAACACCGGCCCACCGTGTGCGGCCAGCATCGCCTGCAGCGGTTTATTTTTCACCGATGCCAGATCGACCAGAATGCAGTCCTGCGGCAGCGGTGGCAGTTCGGCGATTACCTGTTCGGTCAGATGGATCGGCACGCTGATAATCACCATTCCGGCATCGGCCAGCAGAGCTTCCGCCTGATGATGTTCCTCTTTGTCGAGGATCTTCACCTGATAGCCCGAAAGGGTCAGCATTTTTTCAAACAGCCGCCCCATCTGCCCTTTACCACCGACAATCACCACCGGACGCAGTTCCGGGTTTAGCGTTTTGAAACCTTTATCATTTTCACTGGTATAGGATTCACGCATGACCCGGCGCAGCACATCTTCAATCAGATCCGGCGGTACGCCGAGCAGCTCGGCTTCTTTGCGGCGCGAGGCCAGCATGGTGGCCTCGCGTTCCGGTACATAGATCGGTAATCCGTAGCGGCTTTTCACTTCCCCCACTTCCGCTACCAGCTCCAGCCGTTTAGCCAGCAAATCCAGTAGCGCTTTGTCCACTTCATCAATTTGATCGCGCAGTGCGGTCAGTTCAGCCACCATAACTCGTTAATCCTCTTACTGCAGACGTGCCGCCAGTACGCCGCTGAGATCCTGATGAATTTCACGCAGCAGGCTTTCAGTCGTTTCCCAGTTGATGCAGGCATCGGTGACCGAAACACCGTAGCGCATTTCACTGCGCGGCTGCTCGGAAGACTGATTGCCTTCATTAAGGTGACTTTCCAGCATCAGACCGATAATTGAACGGTTACCGTCTTTGATCTGTGCCACTGCAGATTCAGCTACGCCCGACTGGCGGCGGAAATCTTTATTCGAATTGCCGTGACTGCAATCTATCATCAAGGATGGGCGGAGTCCCGCCTGCTGCATCTCTTTTTCACACTGAGCCACATCTTCCGGGCCGTAGTTTGGTTTTTTACCGCCGCGCAGGATCACGTGTCCGTCCGGGTTACCCTGGGTTTGCAGCAGGCAGACCTGGCCGGCCTGGTTAATACCGACGAAACGGTGCGGCATCGCTGCGGCGCGCATGGCGTTAATGGCGGTGCCCAGGCTGCCATCGGTGCCGTTTTTAAAACCAACCGGCATCGACAGGCCAGACGCCATTTCACGGTGTGTCTGCGACTCGGTGGTACGCGCTCCGATAGCGGACCAGCTGAACAGATCGCCCAGGTACTGCGGGCTGTTCGGATCCAGCGCTTCGGTCGCCAGCGGCAGGCCCATTTCAACCAGGTTCAGCAGCAGCTGGCGCGCAATGTGCAGGCCACCTTCCATATCAAAAGTGTTATCCATGTGCGGATCGTTAATCAGGCCTTTCCAGCCAACGGTGGTACGCGGCTTTTCAAAGTAAACGCGCATCACAATGTACAGCTGGTCACCCACCTGGTCCGCCAGGGTTTTCAGATGACGTGCGTATTCCAGCGCCGCATCCGTATCGTGAATCGAACAAGGCCCGCACACCACCAGCAGACGGTGATCTTTACCGTTGATGATGTCAGAAATGGTCTGGCGTGAAGCGGCAATTTGCTGCTCCAGCGCGCCGTTCAGCGGGAAACGTTTTTTCAGTTCCTCTGGGGTAATCAGAACCTGTTCATCAGCGATATGAATGTTGTTCAGCGCATCTTTTTGCATGATCGTAATCCTGGGCAATTCGATTAATAGGGATCCTCAATGAGGTTGAAAAGAACTGTATCACAATGCGTACATTACTCAACCCCTGCATGTACACTTTTATTACCACCCGCATTATAAATACGCCGATCACTAGATATAGTTCAATGTAATCAATTATTTATATATTAAAAATCAAAGCAAGCAGCCATCAACATAAGTAAACATTTATTTACATCCTGCTATTTAATAAAAAACCCTGTCTTTTCCGTCACCTGCCGTTCTGGTCCGTCCGCACTATGGTATTGTTGGCGTTTATCAATGATTGATTAAGGCAATACCCAGGGGGAGTGAATGGAATTTATCATGCGGGAATTTGAGGATGCTGATGCAGCGGCCTTCGCGCTGGCGGTTAATCAGTCACTGGATACCCTGCTGCCGTGGATGACATGGGCACATAAGAATTATACGGAAGATGAGGCCCGGCTCTGGTTTCACCTGACTCAGCTACAGCGCCAGCAGGGTACGGCCAATGAGCTGGGTCTGTTCGCCGCCGATGGCCGCCTGCTGGGCGGGGCCGGTATACGCTACAGCAGCAATCCCCTCATCCCCTGCTCCCTGGGCTACTGGGTCCGCAGCAGCGAACAGCGCCAGGGGATTGCCAGCAATGCGGTTCTCCGCCTGGCAAGCCATGCTTTCAGCCAGCCGGACATTGATGTGATTGAGATCCTTGCCGCAGAGAGAAATATCGCCAGCCGTACCGTTGCCGAAAAAGTGGGGGCGAAGACTATCGCGATCCGCTACGGGCTGATCGTGCTGGACAGCGGTCCGGTCAGCACCGTTATCTATCATCTGCATCGCCCTTCCCCGGAAGAGCGTTAAGATAATATTGTCAGGCCAGGCCGACTCCGATAGCATTCTGTTTTACCTGCACAGGATAATTAGCCATGACGTCTCACGTTCGCTTAGCCCTGATTGGAGATTACCGCGCCGAGGCGGTTGCTCATCAGGCCATTCCTCTGGCGGTGGATCTTGCCGCTCACTCCCTGAATCTCAATGTCACTGCCGAATGGCTACCAACGCCGGACCTTACCGATCCGTCAGTGCTGGCCAGATATGATGCCCTCTGGCTGGTTCCCGGCAGTCCCTACCTGAATGATGACGGTGCGTTTATGGCAATCCGCCATGCGCGTGAAAGCAGTCTGCCGTTTCTGGGCTCCTGCGGCGGCTTTCAGTATGCGGTGGTGGAATATGCCCGCAACGTTCTGGGCTGGAAGGATGCGGGCCATGCCGAAACCGACAGCGGCGGGCGCCTGGTCATTGCGCCGTTGAGCTGTTCACTGGTAGAAAAGACCGGCACTATCGTTATTCAGCCCGACACGCGGCTGGCCGGACTGTACGGTAAACGTGAGATTGAGGAAGGCTACCACTGTAACTATGGCGTGAATGCTGATTTTGTCAGCGAGCTGCAGTCCCACTCGCTGCGAATCAGCGCTCACGATCTTGATGGTGATGTTCGCGCCATTGAGCTGCCCGGGCATCCGTTCTTTATGGCCACCCTGTTCCAGTCGGAACGTGCCGCCCTGCGTAATGAACTGTCGCCGATGGTCGTTGAGCTTCTGCGCGTGGCCAGCCAGCACGCATAAAAATAAATAGGGCCACGAGAGCGTCTGGCCCCGTTATTCTCGTTATTGCAATCAGTCTTACTTTCCGTGCTGAGCTTTGCCTGGCATTCCGTACTCAGCCCTGCCTGGCTTTCCGTACTGAGCTGAGCCTAGCTTTCCGTACTCAGCGAAGCCACGATCCGCCGATTACGCCGCTCAAAGTACATCGAAATCATTCCCCCTGATACCACCAGCGCGGCACCGATCAGCGTTACCGACTCCGGCATATTTCCCCAGAACAGATAACCGATCATAGCCGACCAAATCAGCGTGGTGTAATCAAACGGTGCAAGCAGTGAAGCATCGGCATAGCGCAGGCTCAACGTCAGCAGTATTTGCGTAATGCCGCCCAGCAGTCCACAGCTGATGAGTAACACCAGCTGCCGGGTATTCGGTACCGACCAGCCGAACCACAGCGTGGTCAGTGAAGTCAGCGTGGTCATGACCGCAAACCAGAAAGCAATCGCTCCCGGCTTTTCAATACCGTTCAGATAGCGGATCTGAATCGACGCGCCGGCAATACACACCGCGGCCGCTAATGCGAGGATGATTCCCAGGGAGGAGGTCCAGCTGACGGAGGTAAACGCCCCCTCACGATTAAAGAACAGGTGCCCCGACAGCATAACCAGAATGCCGGCAAACCCGGCAGCAACGGCTATCCAGCGATAAAACTTCACTTTTTCCCGCAGAATAACCGCCGCCATGACTACGGTAATCAGCGGAGCGGCATAGTTGATCGCCGTTACGTCAACGAGGGAAATATAGATCAGCGAAAGATAACTAAAGTAGAGCCCGCCGGTACCGGCCAGGCCGCGCACAAAGTGCCCGCGAACGTTCTTCGTCCTGATGCCGTCCAGAATACTGCCCTGACACCACAGCCAGATAAACAGAGGGATCAGCGCGATAAACGATCGGAAGAAAATCACTTCACCGACGGGGATGCTGCCGTCGAGGTCTTTAACACAGGCCATCATCAGCGTTGAACTCAGCGCCGCGGCGATTTTCATCGAAATACCCGTCGAAGGGCTACTCATATCAGGAAAGGTTCCGACAGTGGGGATATTAAACCAACATACTCGCTACGCTGTTTAAATGAGCTTTTAAATCAGTGCATAACGGCATTAAATTTTTTATTTCTGCCCTGGTCGGCAGAGAATTTTCCATAAAAAAAAGGGGCTAGCAGACGCTAACCCCTTTTTACTATTAACTATCAGATGTCGCTTAAGCGCCCAGACGTTCTTTGATACGTGCAGACTTACCAGTACGCTCACGCAGGTAGTACAGTTTAGCTTTACGCACAGCACCGCGACGTTTCACGGTAATGCTGTCAATAACTGGGGAGTGAGTCTGGAATACACGCTCAACGCCTTCGCCATTGGAAATTTTGCGAACAGTGAATGCAGAGTGCAGACCGCGGTTACGAATAGCGATAACCACGCCCTCGAATGCCTGCAGACGCTTTTTAGCACCTTCAACGACCCATACTTTCACTTCCACGGAATCACCCGGACGGAATGAAGGTACGTCTTGCTTCAGCTGTTCTTCTTCAAGTTGCTTGATAATGTTGCTCATAATTAAATCTCTTATCCTGGGTAAACTGATAGTTAAGGCGAACCCGGCATTATGCCTGTCCAGCCGTCTCATCGTTTTGTTGCCTGGCGTGTTCCCGTTGGAACTCGGCCAGCAACTTTGCTTGCTCTACAGTCAGAGCCAGGTTTTCCAGAAGTTCAGGTCTTCTAAGCCAGGTACGGCCCAGCGACTGTTTCAGACGCCACCGGCGAATATCGGCATGGTTGCCCGACAGCAGAACTGGCGGAACCTCCATCCCTTCTAACACTTCAGGGCGGGTGTAGTGTGGGCAATCCAGCAAACCGTCAGAAAACGAATCTTCTTCCGCCGACGCCTGTTTCCCCAGCACTCCCGGAATAAACCGGGAAACCGAGTCAATCAGCGTCATTGCTGGCAGCTCGCCACCGCTGAGTACGTAATCCCCAATCGACCATTCTTCATCGATTTCGGTTTTGATTACGCGCTCATCAATCCCTTCATAACGACCACAGACCAGAATTAACTTCTGATTGGTCGCCAGTTCGCAAACTCCATCTTGATCGAGTTTGCGGCCCTGAGGTGAAAGATAAATCACCTTAACGCCTTCCCCTGCCGCCGCTTTTGCTGCGTGAATGGCATCCCGTAAGGGCTGAACCATCATTAGCATTCCCGGACCGCCGCCGTATGGACGTTCATCCACGGTACGATGACGATCGTGAGCGAAATCACGAGGACTCCAGCTCTGAATGCTGAGCAGGCCATTTTTTACTGCCCGGCCAGTTACTCCGTAATCGGTAACTGCGCGAAACATTTCAGGAAACAGGCTGATTATGCCAATCCACATACTTTGCGCCGGAGTATTACCGTTTTGTTCGGAGTTCAAAAACCAGGATCCCAATCTACTGTGATAGAACGCGTAGTGAGATCGACATTCTTGATAACCTGTTCATCGAGGAACGGAATCAACCGCTCCTGGACACCAAATGCATCTTTCAGGTTTGCCTTCACGACCATAACGTCGTTTGAGCCGGTTTCCATCATATCGATGACTTTACCGAGCTCGTAGCCTTCAGTGGTGACAACCTGGCAGCCCATAAGGTCTTTCCAGTAATATTCACCGTCAAGCTCCGGCAGTTGCTCCGAGTCCACGACAATTTCGCAATTAGTCAGCAGACCTGCAGCATCACGATCGTCAATGCCTTTGACTTTGATGATCATGTCCTGATTGTGGCGCTTCCAGCTTTCCAGCTCGACATGCTGCCACTGACCCGCCCGCTGGATAAACCACGGCTGATAGTCAAAAATGCTTTCGGCGTCTTCGGTGGAGGAAAACACTTTGAGCCAACCACGGATACCGTAGGCCGAGCCCATCTTTCCCAGAATTAACGGGTTAGCGGGAGGCTGGTTGTGTTGCTTGCTCATGTTGACCACCGTGACAGATTAAGCTGCTTTCTTTGCTTCTTTGACCAGCGCACCAACGCGGTCGGACAGAGTTGCGCCCTGGCCAACCCAGTGCTCAATGCGGTCCAGATCAAGACGCAGTGCTTCAGCCTGACCAGATGCGATCGGGTTGAAGAAACCAACGCGCTCAATGAAACGGCCATTGCGAGCATTACGGCTGTCAGTGACGACTACCTGGTAGAATGGACGCTTTTTAGCGCCGTGACGTGCCAAACGAATTGTTACCATAACATCCTCTTTAGTTAATAAAACAACCGGGCCCCATTGAGGGAACGGGGCCCGGGTGCAATATAAAAAGCCCGAAAATTTTACTCATTTTGGCGAAAAAAGCAACCTAATTCGCCCGAGCGCTTTTCCGGCTTGTTTAACGGCCTGGGAAACCAGGCGGCATCATACCTTTCATGCCGCGCATCATCTTCGCCATGCCACCTTTTTTCATCTTTTTCATCATGCGCTGCATGTCGTCAAACTGCTTCAGTAAGCGGTTAACGTCCTGCACCTGCATACCTGAACCGGTTGCAATACGACGCTTGCGGGAGCCTTTGATAATCTCAGGCTTCTCGCGCTCTTTACGCGTCATGGAATTAATCATCGCTTCCATACGCACCAGGACTTTATCGTCCATCTGCGATTTTACGTTGTCCGGCAGCTGGCCCATCCCCGGCAGTTTACCCATCAGGCTGGCCATGCCGCCCATATTACGCATCTGCTTGAGCTGGTCGAGGAAGTCGTTCAGGTCAAAACCGTCGCCCTTCTTCAGCTTGCTGGCCAGTTTTTCGGCCTGCGCACGGTCAACTTTGCTTTCGATATCTTCGATCAGCGACAGCATGTCGCCCATGCCGAGGATGCGTGACGCAATACGCTCAGGATAGAACGGCTCAAGGGCTTCGGTCTTCTCACCGACACCCATAAATTTGATAGGCTTGCCGGTGATGTGACGAATCGACAGCGCCGCACCACCACGGGCATCACCGTCGACCTTGGTCAGAATCACACCGGTCAGCGGCAGCGCTTCGTTAAACGCTTTTGCCGTATTGGCGGCATCCTGGCCGGTCATGGCATCAACAACAAACAGCGTTTCAACCGGGTTAATCGCGGCGTGGACCTGCTTGATCTCGTCCATCATCGCTTCATCAACGTGCAGTCGACCGGCGGTATCCACCAGCAGAACGTCGTAGAATTTCAGCTTCGCCTGCTGCAGAGCATTCTTAACAATATCAACCGGCTTCTGGCTGAGGTCGGAAGGACAAAAATCAACACCAACCTGTTCCGCCAGGGTTTCCAGCTGTTTGATCGCCGCCGGGCGATAAACGTCGGCAGAAACCACTAATACCTTTTTCTTGTGCTTTTCACGCAGGAACTTACCGAGTTTACCGACGCTGGTGGTTTTACCCGCACCCTGCAGACCGGCCATCAAAACGACAGCCGGCGGCTGAGCGGCCAGGTTCAGAGTGTTATTCTCCTCTCCCATGGCGGCAACCAGCTCATTTTTAACGATCTTGACGAATTCCTGGCCTGGGGTCAGGCTTTTGTTCACATCATGACCGACAGCGCTTTCTTTTACACGGCTGATAAATTCACGTACCACCGGCAGCGCAACGTCGGCTTCCAACAGCGCCATGCGCACTTCGCGCAGCGTGTCTTTAATATTGTCTTCTGTCAGCCGTCCACGGCCGCTGATATTGCGCAGGCTCTGCGACAATCGATCGGATAAATTAGTAAACATCGTCTCTCGCTTAACGGTAATGAGAGGCCGCCAGGGCGACACAATGGGCCGGATTATAACACAGAGATGCCGGGATCTCAGCCATATGCGATGAGATCGTTTGGAGCCTGCTGCCGCTGGCGCTATACTGACTTTTTTAACAGTCCTGGCCGGTACTAACACTTAATATGTCCGTATTTGCGATCCTGGCACTATTCGCCTATTCATGTAGCCTTGCACTGATTGTTCCCAGCCTGCTGCGTAAAAATAGTAGCTGGCGCAGGCTGGCCGTTTTGTCTGCCGTCGTCGCGCTGGTGTTTCACGCCGTTGCACTGGAACAGCGTATCTTCTCCCAGGGCGGAGGACAGAACCTTAGCCTGCTGAATATCGGTTCTCTGGTCAGCCTGCTGATCTGCTCGATCATGACCATTGTCGCCTCGCGCAATCGTGGCTGGATCCTGCTGCCGATTGTTTACAGCTTTGCGTTAATTAATCTGGCGTTTGCCACCTTCGTTCCGAATGCCTTTATCACCCATCTGGAAACCACGCCGGGCATGATGGTGCATATTGGCCTGGCGTTGTTTGCCTATGCTACGCTGATCATTGCGGCTCTTTACGCGCTGCAGCTGGCCTGGATTGACTGGCTGTTGAAAACCAAGAGGCTGGCGTTTACCACTGACATACCGCCGCTCATGACCATCGAGCGGAAAATGTTTCATATCACCCAGATTGGCGTCGTACTGCTGACGCTGGTGCTGTGTACCGGCCTGTTCTTTTTACCGGACCTTTTCAGCCGCGAAAATATTGATAAAGCCGTACTGTCATTCCTGGCCTGGTTCCTCTATATCGTCCTGCTGTGGGGCCATTATCATGAGGGCTGGCGCGGGCGTCGCGTTGTCTGGTTCAACTGCGGCGGTGCGTTTCTGCTGACCATGGCCTATTTCGGCAGCCGCATGCTGCAGCACTTTTTAACCTCCTGATCGACCACAACAAGGATTTCCCTTGGAACACGTTTCCACCACGACTCTGATCGTGACGCTGATTGTCATGATTCTGGTATCAGCGTACTTTTCCGGCTCCGAAACCGGCATGATGACGCTTAACCGCTACAAGCTGCGCCATCAGGCCAAAAACGGCGATCGCGCCGCGCGCAGGGTGGAGAAATTACTCCGCCGCCCCGATCGCCTGATAAGCCTTGTGCTCATTGGTAATAACCTGGTGAATATTCTGGCTTCTGCGCTGGGCACCATCGTCGGAATGCGGCTGTACGGCGATGCCGGCGTGGCGATTGCCACCGGTATCCTTACCTTCCTGGTGCTGGTCTTTGCGGAGGTGCTGCCGAAAACCATCGCCGCGCTCTACCCGGAGAAAGTGGCGTTCCCCAGCAGCGTACTGCTCGGCCCCCTGCAGATAGTGATGATGCCGCTGGTATGGCTACTCAATACGATTACCCGCCTGCTGATGCGCATGGTGGGCATGAAGAGCGACGGTTCGGTTAATTCCGCATTGAGTAAAGAAGAGCTGCGCACCATCGTTTACGAGTCGCGCTCGCTGATGTCGCACCGTAATCAGGACATGCTGCTGTCGGTACTTGACCTCGACAAGGTCAACGTCGATGACATCATGGTGCCGCGTAATGAGATTGTCGGCATCAATATCAACGATGACTGGAAATCCATCGTCCGCCAGCTGGCCCACTCCCCGCACGGCCGCATCGTTCTTTATCGCGACTCGCTGGACGATACCATCAGCATGCTGCGCGTACGTGAAGCCTATCGTCTGATGACGGAAAAAAGGGAGTTCACCAAAGAGGTGATGCTGCGCGCCGCGGACGAAATTTACTACGTGCCCGAGGGTACGCCGCTGAACGTACAGCTGGTGAAGTTTCAGCGCAATAAAGAAAAAGTCGGGCTGGTTGTCGATGAGTATGGCGACATCAAAGGATTAGTCACCATTGAAGATATTCTGGAAGAGATCGTCGGTGATTTCACCACCTCGATGTCGCCATCGCTGGCTGAAGAGGTTGTGCCACAGAATGACGGTACCGTGCTGATTGAAGGCAGTGCCAACGTGCGCGAACTCAATAAAGCGTTTAACTGGACGCTGCCGGAAGAAGGTGCGCGCACCGTCAACGGTATGATCCTCGAAGAGCTACAGGATATTCCGTTACCCGATACCACCATACATATTGGTCAATACGCGGTAGATATTCTGGACGTGCAGGAAAATATGATTAAGCAGGTGCGCGTAACGCCGCAGAAGCCGTTAAAAGAGTCGGCGAGTTCATCATCGTAAATACCCTCTCCTGCGGCTGCAGAAGAGGATCAACCGATAACAGGGACGTTCGGTGAATCCGATCGCCCCAAACCGTTTAGATATGCAGTTCTTTCAGTTTTTCTTTCGGTAAAGCCAGGTCTTCATTACGATTCACGCGGATATCGTTAGCGATAATGTGGCGCGCGATTTCCTGTGCTTCTTCCAGTGAGTGCATCTCACAGGTGCCGCACTGATAGATGTTCAGCTCAGGAATATCATTCTGGTTGGCAACCTTGAGAACATCCTCCATTGCCGCTTTCCACGCCTTCGCCACGCGCTGCTCATCCGGTACACCAATCAGGCTCATATAGAACCCCGTGCGGCATCCCATCGGCGAGATATCAACGATTTCAACGCCTTCACCGTTCAGGTGATCGCGCATAAAACCGGCGAACAGGTGTTCCAAAGTATGGATACCGCGCTCAGGCAGGATTTCGATGTTCGGTCGGCAGAAACGCAGATCGAAAACGGTGATGGTATCGCCATGAGGGGTCTTCATGGTCTTAGCTACGCGGACTGCAGGAGCGGCCATGATGGTGTGATCAACGGTAAAGCTATCCAGCAATGGCATATTGTTACCTCAACTAATGAATTTATTTTAGATATCGTGAAACTTTTTCTGTCAGCTCGCGTCTGACTATATGAAAGACGCGCATTTGTTATCATCATCCCTGACAACAGAGATGTTACTTTGGCCACAGTGATGTGGCCATTTTCTTTTAGCGCTAGCCTTTATCTTTCAGAAACTCTTCCAGGCTCAGCGTATCACTTTCTTCAATCTGCTGCTGGCTTACCTGCGAGCGCCGCGCTTCCTGAGCGAACTGTTCATCACTCAATACTTCCAGCGACTCTTCATTCAGCTGTTGACGATACTGCTCGGCCAGCGCCAGTCCGGTACCGGCAATACCGTTTTCCTTCAGCGATTGCAGGAAACGTGCGGAGTAGGTCAAATCCGGATCGTCAAACGATGCCACCAGGCGATCGCACACCTGCTGATAGTGGTTTTCCCCACTCTGACCGTCCAGCGTTTCAGCCACCCGCTTCAGATCGCGGAACAGCGCTTTGCCCACCTCAACCAGCGGTTGTTCCGTCTCTCCGCAGCCTATACCGATGGTTTGCCCTGGCTTACGGCCTTCCAGAATCACCCGGTTCCAGTTTTTACGCGTACAGAGCAGCTCATCGCTGTTCATATCCGGCGCTTCCGCCAGGGTACACCAGATCAGGAACAGATCCAGGAAGCGCACCTGATTATCATCAACCCCGATAGCCGAGAACGGGTTAATGTCCAGCGAGCGCACTTCAATATATTCTATGCCGCCACGCAGCAGCGCATCGGAAGGGGCTTCACCGGAACGCGTCACGCGCTTCGGCCTGATTGGCGCATACAGTTCATTTTCAATCTGCAGCACATTGGTATTCAGCTGCAGCCAGTCACCGTTAGCGTCCTTCACGCCCATCGCCGCAAACTCAGCGGAGGGGGTTTTAATCGCCGCCTTCAGCGCTTTGATATAGCCAGGCAGGTCGTTAAAGGTAATGCCAAGGTTGCTCTGCGACTTATTGGTATAACCGAGATCGCTCAGGCGCAGGGAGGTGGCATACGGTAACGACAGCATGCCCTGTTCACTGCGATCGAACGGCAGATTGCTTTCTTTACCCTGCAGGAAAGAGGAGCAGATAGCCGGTGACGCACCGAACAGATAAGGGATAATCCAGCCAAAGCGATAGTAATTGCGTATCAGACGCAGGTAGCCGTCTGAAATCGCCTCTTTACCGCTTTCCGCATCTTCTACGCCTGCCCAGGCCTGCCAGAAGGAGAGCGGCAGCGAGAAGTTATAATGCACGCCGGAAATCACCTGCATCAAGGCACCGTAGCGATTTTTCAGCCCCTGGCGGTACAGCGTTTTCATGCGGCCAATGTTCGAGCTGCCGTACTGAGCCAGTTCAATGTCCTGCCCCGGTTCAATAATACACGGCATACTCATCGGCCACATAAGCTCTTCACCCAGCTCGCGCGAGGTGTGACGATGAATATCACGCAAGAATGCCAGCAGATGATCAATATCCTGATCGACCGGCGTGATAAATTCTAACAGCGCTTCCGCAAAATCGGTGGTGATCCACTTATGCGTTAAGGTGGATCCCAGAGACGATGGGTGCCGGGTTGTAGCCAGATGTCCATCGGGCCTGACACGCAGCGTTTCGCGTTCAATACCGCGACCAATTCCTTTAAGTGCGCCAGGGTGGGCTTCCAGCCACGCAAGTGCCTGTGATACGTCCGGGATCAAATTGACCTCCCGCTCAGAGAAAATTTATTATTGTTAAGCATAATGTTAACCGTAGCACCATCTAATAGCGAATCAATGCCACCATTCCATGCCCTGTAAAGTTGCAGCAGCCAGCACTATATATCGCAAGGTTTTGCCAACGGCGAGGAAAAACACCATTGGCAGCCAGGCGAAACGCAGCCAGCCGGCAATAACGCACAGCAGGTCACCGATCACCGGTAACCAGCTCAATAGCAGCGCGGCTGGCCCCAAACGATGCAGCCATGCCATTGCTGTTTTATGCCATCGCCCCTGTTCTTTTAGCGGCAGCAGGCGACCGATCAGAATGTTTGTCAGGCCACCGAGAGTGTTACCCACGGCAGCAATCACCACCAGAGTTACGGCCGAAGCTTTGCCGGCCAGCAACAGGCCAACCAGCATCGCCTCTGAGCTGCCGGGCAACAGCGTAGCACTCAGAAAACTGCTGGCAAACATCGAACCGTAAGTCAGCCACTCAGTCACAGCAGACGAACATCAACAGCATCCATACCCGCTGCACGCGCGGCCTGCAAACCAAAGTCAGCATCTTCAAATACCACGCAGCGCGCAGGCGGAACGCCTATCAGTTCGGCGCAGCGAATAAATGTATCAGGCTCTGGCTTATGACGTTTAACATCATCTGCTCCGACAATGGCCGAGAAGTAATCACGCAGTCCCAGATGCTGCAACAGCGCAACCGCCATGGCATGTTCACTACCGGTTCCTACCGCCATCGGGCGGCGCCCCTTATAGGCTTTCACCACGTCAATCAGCGGCAGCGGTTTCACCACATCGAACAGTATGCTTTTAAATAGAGAGGTCTTCTCCGCGGCAAGGCGGTGAGGATCGAGATCGCTCTGATGCTGCTCAACGATAAACTGGGCAATGCGCCAGGTCGGAGAACCATTAAGGCCAATCAGCGCCTTTTCATCAAATGCCATCCCGTGCTGAGCCAGCACCTGACGCCAGGCCTGGCGGTGCGTGGGTTCAGTATCGAGGATGGTGCCATCCATATCGAAAATCAAGCCGTCGTAAGCGTCGTACATTCTCTTAACCACCCTGATAAAGGAACGATTACTTTAGCGTAAAGCCGTATGAATGTCGCTGTCAGCGTGGATCCGCAAATGCCTTGAAAGCCATAGGGATTTCTAACAGCAAATCGGCCGCAGGAAAACGAATTAAAATGCAGGATAACAGCGGATAACGGGCTAAAGATAAAAAGACAGAGGGGGAACGAACAGATGAGGAAAACAGGGTGACGGCAACATGGCGGCACAATCGTAGATGGCCGACGAGCGAGATTGAGGAATAGTAGAAATCAGGAGAGATGGTGCATCCAGGAGGATTCGAACCTCCGACCGCTCGGTTCGTAGCCGAGTACTCTATCCAGCTGAGCTATGGATGCATCGGGAAATGCTTGACTAAAATATGGTGCATCCAGGAGGATTCGAACCTCCGACCGCTCGGTTCGTAGCCGAGTACTCTATCCAGCTGAGCTATGGATGCATCGGAAAAACTTTTGATTGGGGGGTAACGCGACAAACCTGAGGAGATACTGAAGAAAATCACTGCCACTCTGATGAATGGTGCATCCAGGAGGATTCGAACCTCCGACCGCTCGGTTCGTAGCCGAGTACTCTATCCAGCTGAGCTATGGATGCATTGCTAATTCTTGTATAACGCAGGGTGCTTAACTACTCACCGCGACACAGGCTGCTAACGCTGTATCGTACTACTTCTTATAAAGCCGCTTATGCCACTTTAAGAGAGATGGTGCATCCAGGAGGATTCGAACCTCCGACCGCTCGGTTCGTAGCCGAGTACTCTATCCAGCTGAGCTATGGATGCAAAATGGCGGTGAGGCGGGGATTCGAACCCCGGATGCAGCTTTTGACCGCATACTCCCTTAGCAGGGGAGCGCCTTCAGCCTCTCGGCCACCTCACCACTAGCACTCTTTCGAGTTGTGCTTCAGAACTTTCTAACTGCTCATCGGCACTGCGTGGCGCACATATTACTTTCTGGGCGTTGTAAGTCAAACAATTTCTCCCCCTTTTTTCGCCCTCTGCGTTCAATTGCACAAAAGCCATGCAATCCGGCGGTTTTAAAGGCAAAAAGAGTGAATTATCAACAGTAAAAACGGCGTACTGCGATCAAAAGCACAGGGCGAAAAACCCGCGAGGCTTGCTGATTTGATGGAAAAGTCAGGGAGCAAAAACAAGAATGTCAAAATTGTGGGGCAAAATGAGGGCGAATCGGGGCAAAGCGGCAGTGGCCTCGCTACGAAGAGCGAGGCGCTGAATACGTTAGTAGCTCGTTTGCTGAGTTTTTTCAGCCTGGATACGCTGATAAATCTCTTCGCGATGCACCGATACTTCTTTAGGGGCGTTCACACCAATACGGACCTGGTTACCTTTAACACCCAGCACAGTTACAGTAACCTCATCACCGATCATGAGGGTTTCACCAACTCGACGAGTTAGAATAAGCATTCTTTGCTCCTTGAAAGATTAAAAGAGTCGGGTTAACTGTTCCCGGCATTATCCATCATACAACGTGCAATGTAGGTTATGACAAATACACCAAGAGTGCATCCTCATACTAATACATTCTGCTGATACTTAGTTTAGCCGAAAACCTGCTCATCAACCTGACTTTATGATTACAGTGCGCACCGCATACGAAGAGCGCCAGGATTTTTCCTCCTGGCGCTCTACAGCGGTACATTCTTATCGGTGTTACAGTTTTGCAGCCACCCAGGACTCAACGCCAGCCAGCGCAGCAGGAAGAGCCTGCGCATCTGTACCACCCGCCTGAGCCATGTCCGGCCTACCGCCACCTTTCCCGCCGACCTGCTGTGCAAGTTCGCCAACCAGCTCACCCGCTTTAACACGATCGGTCAGGTCTTTAGTCACCCCACTGATCAGGGAGACTTTTCCATCTGCAACGGTTGCCAGCACGATAACCGCGGAGCCGAGCTGATTTTTCAGATCGTCTACCATCGTACGCAGCATTTTCGGCTCTACGTTTTTCAATTCACTCACCAGCAGCTTCGTGCCCTTCACGGCAATCGCTTTACTGCTCAGGAGACTGCTCTCCTGCGCTGCCTGCTGGTCTTTCAGCTGCTGCAGTTCTTTTTCCAGTCCGCGTGCGTGGTCGATCAGCGCGCGAACCTTATCATTCAGATTATTGCTATTCGCTTTCACCAACTGAGCAATATCCAGCAGCTGCTCGCTCTGGCTGTAAACCTGAGACAGTGCGCCCTCGCCCGTTACGGCTTCAATACGGCGCACGCCCGCAGCCGTACCGGATTCGGAAAGAATGCGGAACAGACCGATGTCGCCGGTGCGGCTGGCGTGAACGCCACCACACAGCTCGGTTGAGAAGTCACCCATGCCGACGACGCGCACATGGTCATCATACTTCTCGCCAAACAGCGCCATAGCGCCTTTGGCTCTGGCCGCTTCCAGCTCCATGATATTGGTATCAATCGCCAGGTTGCGACGGATCTGCGCGTTGACGATCTCTTCAACCTGGCGGATTTCCTGCGGCTTCATCGCTTCAAAATGCGAGAAGTCAAAACGCAGGTACTTATCGTTCACCAGTGAGCCTTTCTGTGCCACGTGATCGCCCAGAACCTGGCGCAGCGCAGCATGCAGCAGGTGCGTTGCGGAGTGGTTAAGACGGATACGTGCACGACGCGCTTCATCAACCTGAGCCGCCAGACGATCGCCAATGCGTAATGTTCCCACGGCCAGTTTGCCGCTGTGGCCAATCGCCTGACCGTATTTTTGGGTATCGGTCACGGTAAAGCTGGCGTTATCACCTTTCAGTTCGCCCGTATCGCCAACCTGTCCGCCTGATTCGCCGTAGAATGGCGTTTCATCCAGAACAATCACCCCTTCCTGACCGGCGGTGATTTCGCTGGCCGCCTGGCCATTAACGAAAATGGCGGTAACGGTCGCATTCAGCGCCAGCTGGTCATAGCCTTTAAACGCTGATGCTTTATCAATGCTGATCACGCTGCTGTAGTCAGCGCCAAAACCGCTGGCATCACGCGCGCGCTGGCGCTGCTGCTCCATCGCCCGCTCGAAACCTTCTTCATCAATTTTCAGGTTACGCTCACGGCACACATCGGCGGTCAGATCGACCGGGAAACCAAAGGTGTCATACAGGCGGAAGACGGTTTCACCGTCCAGGGTATCGCCCTGCAGTTTTTCCAGCTCGTCGTCCAGCAGCGCCAGACCACGCTCCAGCGTTTTCGCGAACTGCTCTTCTTCTGACTTGAGAACCTGCTCAACCTGAGCCTGCTGGCGCTGCAGCTCTTCGCCTGCCGCACCCATCACTTCAATCAGTGGAGCAACCAGCTTGTAGAAGAAGGTGCCCTTCGCACCCAGCATGTTGCCGTGACGAACCGCACGACGAATGATACGACGCAGCACGTAGCCGCGGTTTTCATTCGATGGGATCACGCCATCGGCAATCAGGAAGGCACAGGAGCGGATATGGTCAGCAATCACGCGCAGCGATTTATTGCCGAGATCGCTGGCACCGGTAACCTGCGCCACGGCCGCAATCAGTTTGGCGAACAGATCGATTTCATAGTTAGAGTTCACATGCTGCAGAACCGCAGAGATACGCTCCAGCCCCATTCCGGTATCAACCGAAGGCTTAGGCAGCGGCAGCATGGTACCGTCAGGCTGACGGTTAAACTGCATAAATACGATATTCCAGATCTCGATGTAGCGGTCACCGTCCTCTTCCGGGCTGCCCGGAGGGCCACCCCAGATGTGGTCGCCGTGGTCGAAGAAAATTTCAGAGCACGGACCGCAAGGGCCGGTATCGCCCATCTGCCAGAAGTTGTCAGAGGCGTAAGCGCCGCCTTTGTTGTCGCCGATGCGAATAATACGCTCGCGCGGTACGCCGATTTCATTCGCCCAGATATCAAAGGCTTCATCATCGGTTTCGTACACGGTCACCCACAGTTTTTCTTTCGGCAGTGCAAACCACGCCGAACCGGTCAACAGTTCCCAGGCAAAGGCGATCGCCTCTTTCTTGAAATAGTCACCAAAACTGAAGTTGCCCAGCATCTCGAAGAAAGTATGGTGGCGGGCCGTGTAGCCAACGTTTTCAAGATCGTTGTGTTTACCACCGGCGCGCACGCAGCGCTGCGAAGTTGTCGCACGGGTGTAGTTACGCTTATCCTGGCCAAGGAAGACGTCCTTGAACTGGTTCATCCCGGCGTTGGTAAACAGCAAGGTCGGATCGTTGTTGGGGACGAGGGAGCTACTGGCTACAACCTGATGTCCCTTGCTCTGGAAAAAGTCGAGAAACGCTTGACGAATCTCCGCAGTGCTCTTGCTCATATTTGTCCTGGAATCACGCTAACGAACGTTTCGTGGGTCTTACTGCGCCGGAATAACATCTGCCTGCGGCGACACACGAACAAAAAGTGGTGAATAAGATAAATTTTCTTCCGAGGGAAGTAAAATCCCATTGGCGCTCAATCATCAAAATTTGTGAAAACAGACCTGATATCTTCCATAAAGAAGCCTTTTGTCATCAGATAACGCTGCACTTTGGCTTTTTCCTTCCATTCCGTAGGAAGCGGTAAGCCAAACTTCCGCTCAACGAGGCTAAAGGCCAGGCTTTGCCAGTCGGTTTCCGTGTTAAACATTGCCTCATCGATTAAGGCTTTGTCCACTCCCTTCTGTCCCAGCTCCAGCCTGATGCGCTGTGGGCCATAGCCTTTTCTGCTGCGCCCCGCCAGATAACGTTCAGCAAAGCGGGCATCGTCCAGCCAGTTGTGCTGATAGCACCATTCCACCACCCGATCGACCTCTTCCGTCGTTAACGGCTCTGGTGGTGTTTCACTGCGGGAAAACTGCGCCGCGCGTTCCGTGGCTATCGTCAGCTTACGGCGAAACTCTGCCTCGCTGTGGTCGCGCATGGCAAGAATACGCGTTGCGCGCTCCAGCAGGCGGGCATGCCGGGTGCGTTCTGAATGTTCGGTCATAAAGGCAGTACCATTTTAATGCAAAAACGCATCCATAAGGGTAACGTCTGACGACGAGGCTGGCGAGGAAAAAACGCCGCGGGGGCAGGAGGTTTGGCCGGATTATGATGATCTGCACGCAGCAGACATCGCCCATAAAAAAAGGAACGGGGTTACCGTTCCTTTTTCGTATTGCAAAAAAGTCAGACGAATCAGAAGTCTTCGTGAGTTTCTTCGCTCGCTTCTTCTGCCGTAGGGACGAAATCAGCTTTCTGGTCCTGGCTGTTCAGCAGCATCTCACGCAGCTTCGCATCGATTTCGTTGGCTTTTTCCGGGTTCTCTTTCAGGAAGTTTGAAGCATTCGCTTTACCCTGACCGATTTTGTCACCGTTATAGCTGTACCATGCACCCGCTTTTTCAATCAGCTTGTGCTTCACGCCCAGATCCACCAGCTCACCAAAGATGTTGATGCCTTCACCGTACATGATCTGGAATTCCGCCTGGCGGAAAGGCGCAGCGATTTTATTCTTCACCACTTTAACGCGGGTTTCACTGCCCACAACCTCGTCGCCCTCTTTAATCGCGCCGATGCGGCGGATATCCAGACGCACGGAGGCATAGAACTTCAGCGCGTTACCGCCGGTGGTGGTTTCCGGGTTACCAAACATCACACCAATCTTCATACGGATCTGGTTGATAAAGATCAGCAGCGTATTGGAGTTTTTCAGGTTACCTGCCAGCTTACGCATCGCCTGGCTCATCATACGTGCCGCAAGGCCCATATGGGAGTCACCAATCTCACCTTCGATTTCCGCTTTTGGCGTCAGGGCCGCAACGGAGTCAACGATGATGACATCGACTGCACCAGAACGCGCCAGCGCATCACAGATTTCCAGCGCCTGCTCACCGGTATCCGGCTGGGAACACAGCAGGTTATCGATATCCACGCCCAGCTTCTTGGCATAGACGGGATCCAGCGCGTGCTCGGCATCGATAAAGGCACAGGTTTTACCTTTACGCTGTGCGGCAGCAATCACCTGCAGAGTCAGCGTGGTTTTGCCTGAAGATTCCGGCCCGTAGATCTCGACGATACGGCCCATCGGCAGGCCGCCCGCGCCAAGCGCGATATCAAGCGATAAAGAGCCGGTAGAGATGGTTTCAACATCCATAGTGCGGTCTTCACCCAGGCGCATGATGGAGCCTTTACCAAATTGCTTTTCAATCTGGCCCAGCGCTGCTGCCAGTGCTTTTTGCTTGTTTTCGTCAATAGCCATTTTTACTCCTAGTCATGCGGGTAAAGCACACGCGGACGCTGCTTTGTCTCTAAAATATGCAGTGATTATACTGTATGGTCATACAGTATCAAGTTTAATTTTTCAGAAAACGATCGAGTAGGGTTTGTAGCGCCCGGGCGGTTGCCTGACGGCGCACCGCCTCTCGGTCTCCGCTGAAACAGCAGCGCTCGGCCTGCACTTCGCCCGTCGCACAGGCATAACCAAACCATACCGTACCGACCGGTTTTTCCTCGCTGCCGCCGTCAGGCCCGGCGATGCCGCTGACCGAAATCGCGAAATCCGCTGCGGCAGCGCGCAGCGCGCCCTGTGCCATTTCACGCACGACGGCTTCGCTGACGGCACCGTGTTCCAGCAGCGAACGCTCACTGACGCCGATCATTTGCTGTTTGGCCTCATTACTGTAGGTCACAAAACCGCGATGAAACCATGCAGAACTTCCTGCAATATCGGTCAGAACCTTGGCAATCCAGCCCCCGGTACAGGACTCGGCGGTGGTCACCGTCGCACCACGGGCTAACAGCAGCTGGCCAACACGGGTACTTAACTGCGTGAATTGTTCATCCGTCATTGTGAGTACCTTTTCGTTTTATTGCCGCAAAGCCTACCATTTTTACGCCACTCCGGGAGCAGAGGAAGCCGTTTTTGCGGCCCCTCTTCCAGCCCGGCGTTAAATTTTTGCGCCACCATAAACAAACGGGGGAAGTCCATCAGCAGGTTGCCATCGGCCCGGACAGGATAGGCCCGGGCAATTTCGGCCTGATATTCGGCCAGATAGGCCTCCTGCTGCGGCTCATCCAGAGCGGCAAGAAACGGCCGCAGCCCGGTCGCGCGCAGCCAGTCAACGATCGCCTGTGGCGAAGGCATCACGTGATAATAGGTGGTACGCCAGATATCAACCCGGCATCCCGCCCCACCAAGCAGATCGTAATACTGCTCCGTGGACAGCAGCTTCTTCCTGTCTGCGGCCTGCGGATCGATAACATCCACCCACGGGGCACGCTGCGCCACCTCGCGCATCAGGCGATGGGTAGGTTGTTCAAGGTTATCCGGCATTTGTACCGCCAGCACGCCCGATGGGGCAAGCTGGGAAATCAGATGGGGTAAAAGGGTCTGATGCTCCGTCAGCCACTGCAGCGATGCGTTGGCATAGATAACATCCTGCGGTTGAGCAGCCTGCCACCGGCGAATATCTTCGCGGGCAAAGGTACACCCGGGCAGTCGCTGCTGCGCTTGATCGAGCATCGCCTGTGAGCTGTCCAGCCCGGTAACGTGTGCAGCGGGCCAGGCGTTGCACAGCAGTTCGGTACTGTTGCCCGGCCCGCAGCCGAGATCGGTGGCAAAGGTAACGTGAGTCAGGGGGATTCGGCTCAGCAGCTCCTGCGCCGGACGGGTACGTTCTGCTTCAAACTGCCGGTAAAGATCGGGGTTCCAGTCTTTCATTATTCCTCGCTCGGTAAGTTGTGCGACCGGACACAGTGTAGGCCCGGCCGCGCTGGCGATAAATAACGAAATCGCAACAATTTCACCTGCAGGAATTACATTCCCCGGCGGGCGTGCCCTACCGCTTCTCCCAGCTGCCATACGGCCATCGCGTAATGGTTACTGTGGTTATAGCGGGTAATGGCATAGAAGTTTGGCAGGCCGTACCAGTATTGATAGCTGCTGCCCATATCGAACTTAAGCAGGCTGACCTGCTGATTGTTATCCAGTGGGATCTGCGGCGACAGCCCGGCTGCGGCCAGCGTGGCCACCGAGTAGCGCGTTTTAAATCCGCTCTCCATACCCGGTGCCTGGCCATTGGCCTGCACGGCAACCGTGCCGTTGGTCAGCCAGCCGTGGGCCTGGAAATAGTGCGCCACGCTACCGATCGCATCCACCGGATCCCAGAGATTGATATGGCCGTCGCCGTTAAAGTCCACCGCATACTGTTTGAATGCCGACGGCATAAACTGACCGTAACCCATTGCACCGGCAAAGGAGCCGCGCAGATTCAGCGGGTCATCGCCCTCTTCACGCGCCATCAGCAGGAAGGTTTCCAGCTCCCCGCTAAAGTAGGCGGCGCGGCGCGGGTAGTTAAAGGACAGCGTCGCCAGCGCATCAAGGATGCGCGTTTTGCCCATCACCCTGCCCCAGCGGGTCTCAACGCCGATAATCCCGACGATAATCTCCGGCGGCACGCCGTAAACCTGCTGCGCGCGCTGCAGTGCATCCTGATACTGATTCCAGAAGGCCACACCGTTCTGCACATTGTCCGGCGTAATAAATTTGCTGCGGTAGCGTATCCAGGCGCCGTTAGGCCCGGTTGGCCCCTGAGCCGTTGTCGGAGCCTGGCGATCCATCAGCCGGATTATCCAGTCCAGATTTTTCGCCTGCCCGAGCACGTCATGAAGCTGCTGACGGTCGAAACCGTGCTCGCGCACCATTTTGTCGATAAAGGCATTCGCGGCCTGATTATCGGAAAAATCGCCCCCAAAAGGCGCGGCCGTATGATCGGGGCTGAGAAGGAAACCACCGTTACCCTTAAACGGATTACCGTGCGGTTCAGCCGGAGCCTGCTGCGGCTGGCTGCTACAGGCTGAAAGTAATGCGACTGCGGGGAGAAGAGTTGCCAGAAAACGCATGGGGTATCCATTTAACCGTGCATAAAGAATCAGAAAGCTGATGGTAAAACAGAGTCAGGATGGAATTAAAGTGGATTTACCCGTCGGGTAATAAAACTGCGCAGCGGGTAGAGAAAACGCCCCGCTGCGGATGTTCAATCAGTGTTTATAATAGATCTCACCGGATTCTGCTTTGAGAATTTTCCCGTCGGCATTGGCAATCATCACGTAATTACCGCCCATATAGGTCCAGTGGCTTTCGGCAACCGGGGCCGGCAGATGGCGTACCGTCCACTGGGTCACCTCATACTTCTTAGTGCGATAAAGATCGGGCACCGTGTCACCGATGGCAAAATGCGTAAAGTCAGCGAAGAAACTTTTTACGCTGTAGGGATCGGCGGGGTCAGTCGGTGCCTGCACGGCCTGGTCGGAGGGCTGCTCAGCGGTAGCGGTTTCGGCTGGCGCTTCCGTGGTCTGGCTTTCCTGCACGGCGGGATCCGCTTGCTGAGCAACCGATTCGGGAGCCTGCTGAACCGCATTCTGCTCGTCATCAGCCCAGGCAGCAGAAACGCTGCCCAGCGCCATCGTTGATAATACCGCTGAACACAACATCACTTGCAACTTACGCATAACGTCTCCACTTTTAACGACGATTAGCGACACGTCATTACGCCGTCGCCACAGATATCAGGATAGTTGATTCACTCAGGCTGGTTTCGATGTGCTTTGTTAGACGCTGTCGCCTGATATGAGTTCCCGCCTGAACGATCTGCGATGATAATGCGATGTTGCTGCACCAGGTCGCAAATTTTTGTTAAGAAAAATGACCGGGCATCCTGTTTGAATTAGCTGATTGTCGAAACGCGGGTAGTGTCCACGCTGTCGGATAAATACGGCCAACAAAGCACCGGCGAACGATTCCACCCAGCCTTACTTCAACGGCGGTAACCGTAAAATCACCGGTATCAACATCATTCCCCCGGCAAGTAAAGTCAGCACGACAGCGGCGGCGAAGACCCAAAGCCAGATTCGGCTCGCGTTAAACGGACCTTCCCCTGCCGATTGAGCAGAAATTGTCTTCTCTGAAAGTTCAGGCTGCTCACCAGGATGAGGTGCCTCACTCAGTGCGCCAGGCATGAGAACTTCATCGGCATCAATCTGCACTTTTACCCGATCGGCATCGATTCTGAAGCCCATTTTAGGTTCGGTGATAATCAGCGGGACTTCCAGACCAAGAGCCGCAAGCTGCTTCCTTAAACTGCTGATATAGTTGTTGAGATTGCTGCCGGAGGCAATCAGGTTGTGATCATCCCAGACTTTTTGCAACAGGGTATCGCGCGGCATTACGCTACCGTCACTTTCTAAAAATAAACAAAAGAGCCTGTTGCTGATTGGGGTTAGGACGCCCCTGGAGAGGTCGTCATCAATTCTCACCAAAGAACGGTCGTCGGGATTGTAGAGAAGCTGATTATCTATCCGGTATTGTTTCATCATCTGGCACTTGGGCACGCGGCTAATTTTGGAAGAATATCCAGATTAACCAGACCCAACAAGCTCATCAGTTCATCTATTAATACCATTAAGAAGAACAAGAACAATTCATGCATTAAGCCGAATAAAAATAATCATTACGCTGTTTTTTTAATGCTATGCAAAAAAATCGCAGATCGTTTTAAGATAGATACGTCCTTATTTTTGCCCGTACGCGCAGGTGATATCAATAACCTGCTGCGTGGCCGGTGATAAAAACGCATCCTGCAAAAAGGTGATGCCCACACGGCGGGTCATCACCAGCTGGCTGTTATCAATACGCGTCAGCAATGAGGCAAATTCTTTTTCTGCCAGACTGTTTTCAGAAATAAAGCTCAGCAGGCCGCTGCTGGCAATCAGCCCCGGAACGGCGGCCAGAGAGCTGATCTCGATTTTCACATCAGGCGCCGCACAGTGATTTTCATAGAAAATACGCTCCAGCCACTGGCGCATGGAAACGGTTTTAGCAGGCAGGATCCAGCCATAGCGGCTGAGTTCACGCAGGCTGGCTGGCCCGTTCGCCAGAGGATGGGAACGAGAGGCGGCCACCACCACCCTATCGGTCGTTACCGGAAGCTGCACCACCGGTTTGTTATAGCCCACCAGCGGCCCAATAATGATATCCAGTTCATGCTTATCAAGCAGGCTGAACAGGACATCATTCATGCCTATCTGGATTTCCAGCTTCACATTTGGCGCTTCCTGCTGCAGGCGCTTGCATACCTCCGGCAGCAGAAACTGGGTCGCGGATCCCGCGCTGCCTACCCGTACCACTCCCCGTCGTCCGTTGCTTAACTCCGCCATGGTTTTCGCGACGTCATCCCACGAGCTTTGCAGCATCAGCCCACGCTGGTAAAGGATATCCCCCGCTTCGGTCAGCACCAGACCCCGGCCGGAACGCCTGAACAGTTTGATATTAAGATCTTTTTCCAGGCGAGCGATCGACTTAGAAAGCGCTGGCTGGGTGATATTGAGGTTTTGTGAAGCCTGTCCCAAATTCATTATGCGGGCCGCCTCCATAAAGTAACCTAACTCTCTGTTATTCATCACTCATTCCTGGAATTCATTGATCTAATAAAAAAGTATATTAGTGGAAATAAATCATCACAACAATAATGTCCGCAAGGATAGCAGGCGTAAACAGATGATATTAACGCAGAGGTACTATGAATAACGAACGTAGCAGCTGGCCAGCCGGATTTTATATTGCTGAGCGTAAGAACATTCTCTCAAGCGAGATTATTGCAGAGTTTCAGTCTATTCCCGTCGCGGTGGCCGGAGACTGCACGGGGCGGATTAGCGGCGCGACCGGATTACAGCGTTACCATCAGGATGTGAATATCAGCATCTGCGGCCCGGCCATCACGGTTAAAGTCCGCCCGGGGGATAACCTGATGATCCATAAGGCGCTGGAGCAGGCGCAGCCCGGCGATGTGATCGTCATCGACGGCAGTGGCGACCTGACGCAGGCGCTGATCGGCGGACTGATCCGTACGACGGCGCTGACGAAGAAGATCGCCGGTTTTATCGTTGACGGAGCCATCCGGGATTTAGCCGAATGGGCCGATGGCCAGGTGCCGGTCTTTGCCAAAGGCCATACCCATCGCGGCCCGGATAAAAGCGGGCCGGGTGAAGTCAATGTGACGATTGCCTGCGGCGGCATGGTGGTTAACCCAGGCGATCTGGTGCTGGCTGACAGCGATGGCGCACTGGCTATTTCCCCGTATGACGCAGAGAGCGTGCTGGTCCGTGCCAAAGCGCATTTAAAGAAAGAGGACGCCATCAGAGCAAATAATGCCAGCGGCAGCAGCGATCCGGAACGATTTAACGCCATTTTGCGCAAAGCGGGTTGTCCGGTGTAAAAATATCGTTAACCCATAATAAGGATAATAATATGTATCTTGCCCTGATTGGTTATGCACTTATTGCATGCCTGATGTTTTTCCTGATTAAAGGAAAAGCTACCCCCATCTCTTTATTTATTTTTCTTTCTATTATCGCCGGGTTTTGCGCAGGCTATACGCCGATGCAGATGAATGATTACATCATGAAAGGCGTGATGCAAACCGCGCCTAACGCGGTGTTATTTACTTTCTCAATTATATTTTTCAGTATTGTCACCGATGCCGGAGTATTCCAGCCGCTGGTTAACTGGCTGACCAAGATTGCCGGCAACAGCGTGGTGGCGATTGTGGTGGTAACCGGATGCATCGCGACTATTGCGCACCTTGACGGCTCATCCGTGCCGACGGTGCTGATCACCATTGGTGCCATGCTGCCAATCTATAAGCAGTTTGGCATCAGGCCGGTGGTGCTGTTATGCATGCTGGCCGCGGGGATGGGCGTGACGAACTTTACGCCGTGGGCCGGTCCGCTGGCGCGCGTTGCTGCCGTGTCCGGTCTTGATGTCAATGCCCTCTACCACCAGCTGATCCCCACGCAGGTGATTGGACTGGTCTGTATGATTGTACTGGGGCTGTATCTGGGCCTGCAGGAAAAACGGCGCATTGCTCGTGGCCTGCCGATCCCGGAGGCCGCGCTGGAGCCGGAGAAGGTGACGGGTAAAGGCCACCATCAGGAGAATGGCACGCCAAACCGCCTGCTGTTTGCCCTTAACGTCACGCTGGTAGTCGGCGCAACGCTCCTGCTGCTCATTACCCATATCCAGGCCTACATTATCTTTATGTGCGCGTTTTCCGCCGCGATGATTTTTAACTATCCCACCCTCAAGGCGCAGGAAGGCGTGATGAAAAAATACGCTTACTCTGCCTATATGATTTCCGGCACGGTGATGGCGGCGGGGGTGTTCGTCGGTATTTTAAGCGGCGGTGGCGATGCCTCGATCCTGACGGAGATGGCTGACGTTGTACTCCACGTCATGCCCGATGCCTTAGGTTCCCATCTGCACATCATTATGGGACTCCTCGGCGGATTGATTGGTTTTGTAATTGGCCCGGACGCCTTCTTTTACGGCATCTATCCTCTGGTCGCCAAGGTCGGTACCAATTACGGCTTAAGCTGGGAAGAAATGGGGCTGACGATGGTGGTGGGGAAAAATATCACCATGATGCTCAGTCCGGTATTTGCAACCACCTACTTAGCGATTGGCCTGGCCGGCGTTGAATTGAAAGATCATATCCGTTTTTCCTTCTTACCTGTCGTGGTGTTCTCGTTTGTGATGGTGTTCTCACTGGTCCTGACCAATACGGTTCCACTTTAAGCTATTGGCCTGACACCCTTCTCCTCTGCGACCCGGCGGACCCTGCCCGAAAGCGACAGGTCCGCCACTATACCGACCGCTCTTTCGCGCATTCACTTTTCCCGCCTCCGGCAATCTGACAGCATCACAGCATCACAACCTGCCATCCGTGCCCGATGCTCCTCAATAGCGACGCTCTCCGAACCTGATGCAAAGTTTGCGGCAAGCCTTCCGTTATTACCTGTGACAGCCCGTTGGTCCCTGGGCTACTATAGCGGTTGATAACGATGCATATCGCTGAGCCGGGTTAAGCGATTGATTTTAAATCGCAACTACCCGCCGAATTGTGCGTTATTTTAAGCAACATCGTGATACCAACGAAAACAATAAAATCACATTACACTTTAAATTCAATGGATTATCAAACCATGTCCGTGACTGACAACAAGAATCTCGATTCCCATACCCCCATGATGCAGCAGTACCTGCGGCTGAAAGCGGAACATCCTGAAATTCTGATGTTCTACCGTATGGGCGACTTTTACGAGCTGTTTTACGACGATGCCAAACGCGCCTCTCAGCTGCTGGAAATCTCGCTGACCAAACGCGGAGCCTCTGCCGGTGAGCCGATCCCCATGGCGGGCGTGCCCTATCACGCCGTGGAAAACTATCTGGCTAAGCTGGTGCAGCTGGGCGAATCCGTCGCGATTTGTGAGCAGGTCGGCGATCCGGCGCTGAGCAAAGGTCCGGTTGAGCGTAAGGTGGTGCGCATTGTCACCCCGGGAACGATCAGCGATGAGGCACTGCTGCAGGAGCGCCAGGATAACCTGCTGGCGGCAATCTGGCAGAGCGCACGCGGGTTTGGCTACGCCACCCTGGATATCAGCTCCGGCCGTTTCCGTGTGGCAGAACCGGAAGACCAGGAAACCATGGCGGCAGAACTGCAGCGCTCCAACCCGGCTGAACTGTTGTACCCGGAAGATTTTCCGTCAATGGCGCTGATTGAAAACCGTCGCGGCCTGCGCCGTCGCCCGCTGTGGGAGTTTGAGCTGGACACTGCCCGCCAACAGCTTAACCTGCAGTTCGCCACCCGCGATTTAAGCGGCTTTGGCGTAGAACAGGCGCACCAGGCGCTGCGTGCCGCTGGCTGCCTGCTGCAGTACGTGAAAGATACCCAGCGCACTTCGCTGCCGCACATCCGTTCGCTGACCATGGAGCGCCAGCAGGACAGCATCATTATGGATGCGGCCACCCGGCGAAACCTTGAAATCACCCAGAACCTCTCCGGCGGCATTGAAAATACGCTGGCTTCGGTGTTGGATAAAACCGTCACGCCTATGGGCAGCCGCATGCTGAAGCGCTGGCTGCACAGCCCCGTGCGCAACGTGCAGGTGATTACCCAGCGTCAGCAAAGTATCGCCGCCCTGCAGGATCTCAACGATGAACTGTCGCCGCTGCTGCGTCAGGTCGGCGATCTTGAGCGAATTCTGGCACGTCTGGCCCTGCGCACCGCACGCCCGCGCGACCTGGCCCGCATGCGCCATGCCTTCCAGCAGCTGCCGCTGCTGAACCAGGTGCTGGAAAATAATCAGACCGGCCATCTGCAAACCCTGCGCAGCCAGATGGGTGAGTTCGCAGAACTGCGCGAACTGCTTGAGCGCGCGATTATCGAAACCCCACCGGTACTGGTACGCGACGGCGGCGTCATCGCCCCGGGGTATAACGAAGAGCTGGATGAATGGCGGGCGCTAGCCGACGGCGCCACCGACTACCTGGATCGGCTGGAAATCCGCGAACGTGACAAACTCGGCCTGGATACGCTGAAGGTCGGGTTCAATGCCATTCACGGTTACTACATTCAGGTCAGCCGTGGCCAGAGCCATCAGGTGCCGATCCACTATGTCCGCCGCCAGACGCTGAAAAACGCCGAACGCTATATCATCCCCGAGCTGAAGGAGTATGAAGACAAAGTTCTGACCTCCAAAGGCAAAGCGCTGACGCTGGAAAAAGCCCTGTATGAGCAGCTGTTCGACACGCTGCTTCCGCACCTTGAAGCGTTGCAGGTGAGCGCCGCGGCGCTGGCCGAACTGGACGTGCTGAGTAACCTGGCCGAACGCGCCTGGACGCTGAACTACAGCTGCCCGACGCTGAGCGATAAAGTGGGGATTAAGCTGACCGGCGGACGCCATCCGGTGGTTGAACAGGTGCTGAAAGAGCCGTTTATCGCTAACCCGCTGTCGCTTTCGCCGCAGCGTCGCATGCTGATCGTCACCGGCCCCAATATGGGCGGTAAAAGTACCTATATGCGCCAGGCGGCGCTGATCACGCTGATGGCCTGTATCGGCAGCTTTGTTCCGGCGGAACAGGCGGTGATTGGTCCGGTAGACCGAATTTTCACCCGCGTCGGTGCGGCGGACGATCTGGCATCAGGCCGTTCCACCTTTATGGTCGAAATGACCGAAACCGCGAATATCCTGCACAACGCTACCGAGTACAGCCTGGTGCTGATGGATGAAATTGGCCGTGGCACCTCCACCTATGATGGCCTGTCGCTGGCCTGGGCTTGCGCGGAAAGTCTGGCCACCCGCATTAAAGCGATGACGCTGTTTGCCACCCACTATTTCGAGCTGACCACGCTGCCGGATCAGATTGAAGGGGTGGCGAATGTCCATCTTGATGCCGTTGAGCACGGCGATACCATCGCCTTTATGCACAGCGTGCAGGACGGTGCGGCCAGCAAAAGCTACGGGCTGGCGGTTGCTGCGCTGGCGGGCGTGCCTAAGGATGTGATTAAGCGTGCGCGGCAGAAGCTGAAAGAGCTCGAAGCCCTTTCCGGCAACGCAGCCGCGACCCGGGCCGATGGTTCGCAGCTGCCTCTGCTGGTGGAAGAGACGTCGCCCGCCGTCGAGGCGCTGGAAGCGCTCGATCCTGATACGCTGTCGCCGCGCCAGGCGCTGGAGTGGATTTACCGCCTGAAATCGCTGGTTTAATCCGGCATTCCCTGGCGCAGGTTGATAAGCTGCTCCGGAAACTCTGCCTCGCAGCGGATCTGGGTAGAAATCAACCAGGGGTTTACGCGCCAGCTCACCGTGATGGGCCTGAGGGAGCTGCCTGCGGGCTGGGGTTATAACGCACAAAAAAACGGGCTGGTAGATACCAGCCCGTTTTTTATTTCACCGTTTCTTTTCAGCGGCGGTTACGCACCAACTGGTAGCGGCGGGTGAGGTACTCCACCGGCGCACTCCAGATATGCACCAGGCGACAGAACGGGAACAACAGGAACAGCGTCATGCCCAGTACCATGTGCACGCGGTAAATAAATGCCACGCCTTCCAGGTGCTGTGAGGCTCCGCCGTGGAAGGTCACTACGGCCTGTGCCCAACCCACCAGCTTCATCATCTCTAAACCATCAGCATGCTGTGCCGAGAATGGAATGGTCAGCAGCCCCAGCGCAGCCTGAATCACCAGCAGCGTCAGGATCATAATGTCAGCAAAGCTGCTGGTTGCCCGCACGCGAACGTTAGTCAGACGGCGCTTCAGCAGCAGGCCACCGCCGATCAGCGTCATGGCACCACAGATACCCCCGGCAATCATTGCCAGCTGCTGCTTGGCGGCAATCGGCAGAAACGACTGATACACCCAGTGCGGAGTCAGCAGGCCCACAATATGGCCGAAGAAAATACCGAGGATCCCGATGTGGAACAGGTTAGAGGCCAGCCGCATGCCTTTTTTACTCAGCATCTGACTTGAGCCTGCCCGCCAGCTGTACTGGCCGTAATCATAGCGCAGCCAGCTTCCTACCAGAAATACCGTACCGGCCAGATAGGGGTAGATATCAAAAAAGAACATATTTAAAAATTGCATAACCTACTCTCCCCTTGTCTGGCTGAGTGTCGAAACGTCGAGATACTGCGGGGTTACTGCTCCCGCGAAACGGCGCTGATGTGTGGCAGTACAGCCTTCACCCTGTGGGTTCATGCGGGCAATAAAGGACACCTGCTCCTCTTCCCATACCGCATCAAGTGCCTGTGGCGTATCGTCACGCGTTTCGCCGGCAACCTGAGACTGTAGCGATTGCGGGCTGGCACTGCTGCCGGACAGATCCAGCAGCAGCGGGAACAGCCGGGCATAAGCACTGCCGCGCTGTTCCAGCCGGGCGCCCAGAAGCGCCAGGATAGGCGCCACGTCCTGCAGACCCTGTCGAACGCGGTCCATCCCGCCCTGAGCCAGGTATTCCAGATAAAGCGGCAGATGATCCGGCAGTTCGCGGGCATCCAGCTCCAGGCCATCGGCACGGTACTGCTCCATCAGATCAACCATGGCCTGGCCGCGATCGCGTGATTCCCCGTGCACATGCTCAAACAGCAGCAGCGAGGTAGCACGCCCACGATCGAACAGTTCACAGTAATCGGATTGCAGATCCAGCAGCGGTCGTTCTGCACACTGGCAGATAAACTCTGCCAGCAGGGTTTTGTGCTCGCGAGTGAGTTCATTCGCTTCCTGCAGCGCAGTCAGCAGCTCTTCCTGATGATCGAAGAGTTCCTGCTCCGGGTAATCCAGCAGGCGGGCGATAAGGCGTATCGCAATCATGATGCATCTTCCTCCCGCTGGGTTTTCACCGACACGTCAATCGCATCAATACGGTGGCTGTTAAACAGGTTGAACTTCACGTCGCTGCCGTGGCAGCCGTCGCCAAAGCTGAAACCACAGCCTTTGCTTTCAGGGAAGGCTTCACGCGCCTGCTCCCGGTGGCTGGACGGGATCACGAAGCGATCCTCATAGTTGGCAATCGCCAGATAGCGATACATTTCCTGCGCCTGAGACTCGGTCAGTCCCACCTGCTCCAGCGCGCTGACGTCGTGTACGCCGTCAACGGTTTCGGCACGCTTATAGTGACGCATGGCCAGCATACGTTTCAGCGCCAGCAGCACCGGTGCGGTATCCCCTGCGGTCAACAGATTGGCAAGGTACTGCACGGGAATACGCAGGCTTTCCACGTCCGGCAGAACGCCGTTGTGCGCCAGCTGTCCCGCATCCGCGACAGACTGAATCGGAGACAGCGGCGGCACATACCACACCATTGGTAACGTGCGATACTCCGGGTGCAGTGGCAGCGCCAGCTTCCAGTCCATCGCCATTTTGTACACCGGTGAGCGCTGAGCCGCGTCGATCACGCCCTGCGGTACGCCGTCCTTAAGTGCCTGCTCAATGACCGCCGGATCGTTAGGATCGAGGAAGACATCCAGCTGGCTCTGGTAGAGATCTTTTTCATTCTCCACCGAGGCGGCCTGTTCAATACGATCGGCGTCATAGAGCAGCACGCCGAGATAGCGAATGCGGCCCACGCAGGTTTCAGAACACACGGTCGGCGCGCCGGATTCAATGCGCGGATAGCAGAAAATGCATTTTTCCGATTTGCCGCTTTTCCAGTTGAAGTAGATCTTTTTGTAAGGACAGCCGGTCAGGCACATGCGCCAGCCGCGGCATTTGTCCTGATCGATCAGTACGATGCCATCTTCGCCACGTTTGTAGATTGCGCCGCTTGGGCAGGTGGCTACACATGCCGGGTTCAGGCAGTGTTCACACAGGCGCGGCAGATACATCATGAAGGTGTTTTCGAACTGTCCGTACATCTCCTTCTGGATGTGAGCAAAGTTGGCATCTTTCGAGCGCTTGCTGAACTCGCCGCCGAGAATTTCCTCCCAGTTGGGACCATTCTCAATTTTCTTCATCCGCTCGCCGGTAATCAGCGAACGCGGGCGGGCGATAGGCTGATGTTTACCTGCCGGTGCGTTATGCAGATGCTGATAGTCGAAATCAAACGGCTCGTAGTAGTCGTCCAACTCCGGCACATGCGGGTTGGCAAAGATTTTCGACAGCAGGCCAACGCGACTTCCCATGCGCGGCTCCAGCTTGCCGTTAATCTTGCGGATCCAGCCGCCCTTCCATTTTTCCTGATCTTCCCAGGCGTGAGGGAAGCCCACGCCCGGTTTGCTTTCTACGTTGTTGAACCAGGCGTACTCCATCCCTTCCCGGCTGGTCCAGACGTTTTTACAGGTCACTGAGCAGGTGTGGCAGCCAATGCATTTGTCGAGATTCAATACCATCCCGACCTGTGAACGAATTTTCATTTAGCGACCTCCTGCTGGCTACCCTGGCAATCATCGTTGCCTTCACCATCTAACCAGTTAATATTATTCATTTTTCTGACTATGACGAACTCGTCACGGTTAGAGCCAACGGTACCGTAATAGTTGAAACCGTAGGACTGATGCGCATATCCACCGATCATATGCGTCGGTTTCGGGCATACGCGCGTCACCGAGTTATGAATACCACCGCGCTGCTGGGTGGTTTCCGCGCCGGGAATATTCACCAGACGTTCCTGAGCGTGATACATCATGGTCATGCCGGCAGGGACGCGCTGGCTGACTACCGCCCTGGCCGTGAGTGCACCGTTGGCGTTAAAGGCCTCAATCCAGTCGTTATCCTCAATGCCTAGCTGCTTCGCATCATCCTCGCTCAGCCAGACAATCGGGCCACCGCGCGACAGCGTCAGCATCAGCAGGTTTTCACTGTAGGTTGAGTGAATCCCCCACTTCTGGTGCGGCGTAATGAAGTTCAGCGCCATTTCCGGGTTGCCATTTGGCTTGCGGTTCATCAGCGGTTGAACGGTACGCGTATCGATCGGTGGGCGGTAAACAAGCAGGCTCTCGCCAAAATCACGCATCCACTGGTGATCCTGATACAGCTGCTGACGGCCGGTCAGCGTACGCCATGGGATCAGCTCGTGAACGTTGGTATAGCCGGCGTTATAGGACACATGCTCATCTTCCAGGCCGGACCAGGTCGGGCTGGAGATGATTTTTCGCGGCTGAGCCTGAATATCGCGGAAGCGGATTTTTTCATCCTCTTTATTCAGCGCCAGATGCGTATGATCGCGCCCGGTGAATTCACCCAACGCCTTCCAGGCTTTTACTGCAACCTGGCCGTTGGTTTCCGGTGCCAGCGACAGAATGACCTCGGCGGCATCAATCGCGGTGTCAATATTAGGTCGACCCGCTGCCGGGCCATCGCCTTTGACATAGTTGAGTTTTTTAAGGAAATCGACCTCGGTCTGGGTATTCCAGCTGATGCCCTTACCGCCGTTACCCAGCTTATCGAGTAGCGGTCCGAGAGAGGTAAAGCGCTCATACGTCGACGGATAATCACGCTCCACGACCATCAGATGCGGTGCGGTTTTACCCGGGATCAGATCGCACTCGCCCTTATGCCAGTCCTGCACGCCCAGCGGCTGCGCCAGTTCGGCTGCGGAGTCATGCTGCATAGGCAGAGTGACGACATCGGTTTCAATGCCAAGATGACCAACGCAAAGCTCTGAGAACCGCTTCGCTATGCCCTTATAAATTTCCCAGTCGCTGCGCGATTCCCAGGCAGGGTCGACGGCGGCAGACAGCGGATGAATAAACGGATGCATATCCGAGGTATTCATATCGTCTTTTTCATACCAGGTTGCCGTTGGCAGCACAATATCGGAGTACAGGCAGGTACTCGACATGCGGAAGTCGAGAGTTACCACCAGGTCGAGCTTGCCCTTGCCCGGATTGTCGCGCCATTCCACCTCTTCCGGTTTCACAGCCCCCTGCTCACCCAGATCCTCGCCGAGCACGCCGCTTTCGGTACCCAGCAGGTACTTGAGCAGGTATTCGTGGCCTTTACCGGATGAACCCAGCAGGTTAGAACGCCAGACAAACAGATTGCGCGGGAAGTTCTGCGGATCGTCGGGCTGCTCGGCGGCAAACCGCACTGAGCCATCCTTCAAACCGGCTACGGTATAGTCAGCCGGAGAGACGCCTGCCGCTTTCGCTTTTGCCGCCAGATGCAGCGGGTTAACGTTCAGCTGAGGTGCCGATGGCAGCCAACCCATACGTTCAGAACGCACGTTGAAGTCGATCAGGCTGCCGGTATAGCGTGATTTATCCGCCAGCGGTGACAGCAGTTCGTCGGTTTGCAGGCTCTCGTAGCGCCACTGGCTGGAATGATTGTAGAAGAACGAAGTACCGTTCATATGGCGCGGCGGACGCTGCCAGTCCAGGCCAAAGGCCAGCGGCAGCCAGCCGGTTTGCGGGCGGAGTTTCTCCTGGCCAACATAGTGCGCCCATCCCCCTCCGCTCTGGCCCACGCAGCCGCAGAACACCAGCATATTAATCAGCCCGCGGTAGTTCATGTCCATGTGGTACCAGTGGTTCAAACCGGCACCGACGATAATCATTGAGCGACCACGGGTTTTTTCAGCGGTTTCCGCAAACTCGCGTGCGATACGGATGGTATTTTGACGCGGTACACCGGTGATCAGCTCGGCCCACGCCGGGCTGTAAGCCTTCACTTCATCATAGTTTGCCGCACAGTTAGCATCGTTCATGCCGCGTTCAACGCCGTAGTTCGCCAGCGTCAGGTCGTAAACGCTGGTAACCAGCGCGGTGCTGCCGTCAGCCAGCTGCAGGCGCTTAACCGGCAGTTTATGCAGCAGGATTTCATCCAGCACAACGGTGTTGAAGTCCTGAACTTCGGTACCACCAAAGTAAGGGAAACCAACGTCAACGATGTCATCGTGCTTATCCAGCAGGCTCAGCTGCAGTTCAACTTCCTGCTGATCCTTACCTTCGCGCTGTTCAAGGTTCCATTTGCCCTTCTCGCCCCAGCGGTAGCCAATCGATCCCTGTGGCGCAACCAGCTCGCCGTTAGCTTCGTTGATGGCAATGGTTTTCCACTGCGGGTTATTTTCCTGACCCAGGCCGTCAACCAGATCGCTGGCGCGCAGCATACGTCCGGCAGCGTAGTAGCCGCCGTCGCGCGGCTCCAGCATCACCAGCATCGGCATATCAGTGTAGGTACGAACGTAGTTACGGAAGTACTCCACCTGACGCTGCTGATGGAACTCAGTCAGCATGACGTGGCCCATCGCCATCGCCAGCGCGCTGTCGGTGCCCTGTTTAGGTGCCAGCCACTGATCGCAAAGCTTGGCGATTTCAGCATAGTCCGGGGTGATGGCGACGGTCTTGGTGCCTTTGTAGCGTACTTCGGTAAAGAAGTGCGCATCCGGGGTACGCGTCTGAGGAACGTTGCTTCCCCACGCCATAATGTAGGAGGAGTTGTACCAGTCCGCGGACTCGGGGACGTCAGTCTGCTCACCCCAGGTCATCGGTGATGCCGGAGGCAGGTCACAGTACCAGTCATAGAAGCTCAGGCAGGTACCGCCAATTAACGACAGGTAGCGCGAACCCGAGGCGTAGGAAACCATCGACATCGCCGGGATCGGGGAAAAACCAATAATGCGGTCAGGGCCGAAGGTTTTCGCGGTATAAACGTTAGCGGCAGCAATCAGCTCATTGACCTCCTGCCAGCTGGAGCGCACGAAGCCCCCGCGCCCGCGGGCCGCTTTATAACTGGTGGCCTGTTCGGCATCTTCCACAATCGACTGCCACGCCAGTACCGGATCGCTGTGACGCGCTTTCGCTTTGCGCCAGAGCGTAATCAGGCTTTTACGCATCAGAGGATATTTCAGGCGGTTCGCGCTGTATAAATACCAGGAATAGCTGGCGCCACGGGGACAGCCACGAGGCTCGTGGTTAGGCAGGTCCGGGCGCGTGCGCGGATAGTCAGTCTGCTGGGTTTCCCAGGTGACAAGGCCATTTTTAACATAGATTTTCCAGCTGCACGAACCGGTACAGTTCACTCCGTGGGTGGAACGAACAATTTTGTCATGCTGCCAGCGGCTACGATAACCATCTTCCCAGTCACGGTTGGTGTTCAGGGTTTGGCCATGATCGCCGGAGAAGGGTTCCGCCAGCTGTTTGAAATAGCGTAAACGATCCAGAAATTTGCTCATACGACTTGCTCCAAAAAGGAATGATATTTATCGCGCTTAGTTATTTTTTTTACGGCCGTAGACCAGCCAGGTAATCGCGATACAAACCAGGTAAAACACCAGGAAAACTTTCATGGCACCCGCGGGCGATCCGCTCATACTCAGCGAAAGACCGAAGGTCTGCGGAATAAAGAAGCCGCCCAGTGCGCCGATTGCGGAAATGAATCCCAGTGCGGCACTGGTTTCAGTGACGGCTTCACGCTGTGCGGTTTCATCACTACCGCCGGCGGCTTTAACGCGATCGAGGGTGAGTTTGCGGAAAATCACGGCGATCATCTGGAAGGTGGATCCACTGCCCAAACCGGCGGCGAAGAACAGCACCATAAAGACGCTGTAGAAGGCGATAAATGAACCGGAACTGCTTTCACCCGGCAGGGTCAGGAACAGTAATCCAGTGAATATTGCCATCACAATAAAGGTGAACAGCGAGACGCGGACCCCACCCAGACGATCGGAAATAATGCCGCCTGCAGAGCGTGCCAGCGCGCCGATGAACGGGCCAAAGAAGGCAAAATGCATGATCATCACATCCGGAAACTGTGTTTTAGACAGCATCGCGAAGCCGGCAGAAAAGCCGATGAACGATCCAAAGGTGCAGAGGTAAAGCAATGACAGCATCCACAGATGCCCACGTTTCAGTACCGGCAGCTGCTCACGCAGAGACGATTTTGCCGTTGCTAATTCGTTCATGCCAAACCAGGCTGCGAGCGTGGCGATCACCAACAGCGGCACCCAAATCCAGGCCGCATTTTCCAGCCAGATACCATAGCCAGAGCCGGACGTGCTGTCGCTAAGACCAACAAAAATCGCGGTTGAGATAGCCAGCGGCACCAGTAACTGCATGACGCTAACGCCCAGATTACCCAGCCCGCCGTTAATGCCCAGCGCACCACCCTGCATGGCCTTCGGGAAGAAGAAGCTGATGTTACCCATACTGGACGCGAAGTTGGCTCCGGCGAATCCGCAGAGCAGAGAAATGATGATGAATACGATATACGGGGTCGTGGTGTCCTGCACCGCAAAACCCAGCCAGACGCAAGGCAGTAAAAGAAAACAGGTACTGAAGGTCGTCCAGACCCGGCCGCCAAAGATAGGAATAACAAACGAGTAGGGTACGCGTAAAATCGCGCTGGAGATTGAAGGCAGTGCCGTCAGCAGAAAAAGCTGGTCGGTGGTAAAATTAAAGCCCACCTTGTTAAGGTTGACGGCGACGACGCTGAACAGCATCCAGACGCAAAAGGCAAGCATCAGACAAAATACTGAAATCCAGAGATTTCGGTTGGCGATTTTCTTACCGGTTGAGGCCCAGAACTGGGCATCTTCAGGCCGCCAGTCCTGGATAACTGCGCTTTTTTTCTTTCCTGGTGAAGGGATTGATTGGGACATATTTTTCTCGGTGCCGTTGTTTATGATGGCACCATCCTGCGCAGTAATGCCCCTCGTCGAATTGACGTATATCAACGAGCCTGCAGGTGAGGGGTAGCCCTGGCGGGATAACACCCCCAAAAAGAGTAGTGGAATTAAAATAAATTTACATTATTAATCAGACAGATATAAATAATAACGCGGTAGTTTATCAGGTTTATCATATAATCAGGATATTAAGTATTACCTCAAAAGAGGTATGGGTATTCTTCACCCAATCTAAGACAATAGTCCCAGCCGCTGTGAACCCTGCAGTTTTGCGCAATGAACAACCCGGAAGAATGGATGAATAAGAAACCTGCTCCCGCTACCGTACTGCTGATTGACGATCACCCCATGATTCGTACGGGCCTGAAGCAACTGATCGGCATGGATGAGCGCCTGAGAGTGATCGGAGAAGCGGGCAATGGTGCGGATGGCGTGCTGCTGGCGGAGAAAAACGACTACGATCTGATCCTGTTAGATCTGCATATGCCCGGTATGAACGGCCTGGAAACGCTTGAGCAGCTCAGAGCCATCGATGCCCGCGGCCGCATCGTTGTATTCAGCGTTTCAGATTACGAAGATGACGTGGTGCGCGCGCTGAAGCGCGGGGCTGATGGTTATCTGCTGAAGGATATGGAACCCGAAGCGTTGCTGAACTCACTGCATCGCGCTGCCGCCGGTGAAATGGTGCTCAGTGAAACGCTACCGCCGCTGCTGGCTGCCAGCCTGCGGCAGCAGAGGCCAAAAGAACAGCCCGAAATTGAACAGCTTACGGCCCGCGAGCGCGATATCCTTAAGCTTGTCGCCATGGGAATGAGCAATAAGCTGATCGCGCGCCGCCTGTGTATCAGTGAAAGCACGGTGAAGGTGCACGTTAAGCATATGCTGAAGAAATTACAGATGAAATCGCGGGTGGAGGCTGCCGTATGGTCTTTGCAGAACGGCTACAGCTGAAAAAATGGCAATAAAAAAGCGACGATCCAGGATCGTCGCTTTTCGCATTAACTCAATCAGGCAGATTCACAATTACTCGCGGAACAGTGCTTCGATGCTCAGCCCCTGCGCCTGCAGGATCTCACGCAGACGACGAAGGCCTTCAACCTGAATCTGGCGTACACGCTCGCGGGTCAGACCAATTTCGCGACCCACATCTTCCAGCGTGGCCGCTTCATAGCCCAACAGGCCGAAACGACGTGCCAGTACTTCACGCTGCTTGGCGTTCAGTTCGAACAGCCATTTGACGATGCTTTGCTTCATATCATCGTCCTGGGTGGTATCTTCCGGACCGTTGTCTTTCTCATCGGCCAGGATATCCAGCAGCGCTTTCTCAGAGTCTCCGCCCAATGGCGTATCGACTGAGGTAATGCGTTCGTTGAGGCGCAGCATCCGGCTTACGTCATCAACAGGTTTATCTAACTGCTCGGCAATCTCTTCCGCACTGGGCTCGTGATCGAGCTTATGGGAAAGTTCACGCGCGGTACGCAGATAAACGTTCAGCTCTTTCACGATGTGAATCGGCAGGCGGATGGTACGGGTTTGATTCATAATCGCCCGTTCAATCGTCTGACGAATCCACCAGGTGGCGTACGTGGAGAAACGGAACCCTCTTTCCGGGTCAAACTTCTCTACGGCGCGGATCAGGCCGAGGTTACCTTCTTCAATCAGGTCCAGCAGTGCAAGACCACGATTGCTGTAACGACGGGCGATTTTGACCACCAGACGCAGGTTGCTTTCAATCATTCGGCGACGTGAAGGAATGTCGCCACGAAGCGCCCGGCGGGCAAAGAAGACTTCTTCTTCCGCCGTTAACAGTGGGGAATATCCGATCTCCCCAAGATAGAGCTGCGTCGCGTCCAGCACGCGCTGTGTAGCGCCCTGCGACAGCAGTTCCTCTTCTGCTAAATCATTATCACCAGGTTCATTTCCGACAAGAGCCTTCTCATCAAAAACCTCAGCTCCGTTTTCGTCGAATTCCGCATCTTCATTTAACTCATTAACTTTCAGCGTATTCTGGCTCATAAGCGGCTCCTACCCGTGATTCCAGGGCAGAACACCAAGGTTCTGCCGGTTATCGCTGCGGTAAATAACGCAACGGGTTTACGGATTTCCCCTTGTAACGAATTTCAAAGTGCAATCTAACCGAACTCGTGCCGGTACTGCCCATGGTGGCTATTTTCTGACCCGCTTTAACCTCTTGTTGTTCGCGGACCAGCATAGTGTCGTTATGGGCGTAAGCACTCAGGTAGTCATCATTATGTTTGATGATTATCAGATTACCGTAGCCGCGCAGCGCATTCCCGGCATATACCACCCTACCTGAAGCGGTGGATACAACGGACTGACCACGTGAACCCGCGATATCGATACCTTTATTGCCGCCTTCGGAAGCAGAGAAGTTATCAATGATCTTACCGTCTGTCGGCCAACGCCAGCTTCCCACTGGGGTAGCGCTGTCCGTTGTGCTGCTGACGGTCGGGGCGGTAACCGGCGCTGTCGTCGTTGCAACAGTTGTGCCGGATGAAGGCAGCATTTTGCCTCCACTTCCTCCACTTGGAGTACCTGAATCCTCAGAATACGTAATAACCGGTTGCCGTGCAACAGGTGTCGGCTTCATTTGTGTACTGGAAGGAGGAGTCGTTACGCCACCTGCCGTTGCGTCCGCCACCGTAATGGCATTGCCACCGGTAATTGGCGTGCCGCCGCCGTTACCCACCTGGATCTGCTGGCCAACGTTGAGCCCGTAGGGCGCGGCGATATTATTGCGCTGCGCCAAATCGCGGAAATCATTGCCGGTAATCCACGCAATGTAGAACAGGGTGTCGCCGCGCTTAACGGTATAGCTGTCGCCGCTGTAGCTACCTTTCGGAATGTTCCCATAACTGCGGTTGTAAACTATGCGTCCGTTTTCCGTCACCACGTTCGGTGAAGAGGCCGAAGTCATTCCACCATTTGAAGACGATGGCGGACGGGCGGGAATAAAACCACCGCCGCCGCCGCCACTGCCTGAGCTGCTGAGCATGCCTGAATCATTACCGCCAACTGAACTGATGGGAGCCTGCGAATTATCGCTGGAACAACCTGCCAGCCAAAAACCTATCAATGAAACGGCCGCAATACGGCGCAACTTAAAAACCGGGCTTCCAGTGCTCATTCTTCCCCCATTACGGCAATGCTTTATTAACAACAGAACTGCGGCTGGGCTGATGGTTGACAGCATCTTCTGTCAGCCCGCGCGAATTATTCAGATACTAGCAATATCAACCACAACGTGCCATGAAACAGTTGTATTAATCTTTCTTAGCGGCCGCTCTCAGGCCAGATCGCCCTGCACCAGCGGGACGAAGCGAACGGGTTCAATCGTTTCAACCACAAACTCCCCGCTCCGGCGGCGAATGCGCTGCAAAACCTGCTGCTCTTCCCCCACCGGCAGAACCATAACCCCTCCCTCATCCAGCTGCGCCAGCAGAGCATCAGGGACCTCCGGCGGGGCAGCCGTGACGATAATCGCATCAAAGGGCCCCCGGGAACGCCAGCCCAGCCAGCCGTCACCGTGCCGGGTTGACACATTATGCAGGTCGAGCTGTTTCAGCCGGCGCTTGGCCTGCCACTGTAATCCTTTAATACGTTCCACCGAGCAAACATGTTCAACCAGATGCGCCAGAATCGCCGTCTGATAGCCGGAGCCGGTGCCGATTTCCAGCACCCGCGACTGCGGCGTCAGCTCCAGCAGCGCGGTCATCCTGGCGACCATGTAGGGCTGAGAAATGGTCTGTCCGGAGCCAATAGGCAGCGCCATATTGTCCCAGGCTTTATGCTCAAAGGCTTCATCAACAAAGCGCTCGCGCGGCACATCTTCTATAGCCTGCAGCAATCGCTCATCGTTAATGCCCTGCTTACGCAGCAGCGCAAGCAGCGTATCGATCCGGCCGCCGCTTACCATTGCTGGTTAACCTCAACGCTGGCCAGCCAGGAAGAAACAACCTCCTGTGCCGCATGGGCCGTCAGATCAACATGGAGAGCGGTAACGGAAACATAACCCTCATCAACCGCGGCAAAATCCGTACCCGGGCCCGCATCGAGCTTATCGCCCGGCGGCCCAATCCAGTACAGTGTATTACCGCGCGGATCCTGCTGTTCAATTGCCCTGTCGCTGGGATGGCGACTGCCGCAGCGCGTCACGCGAATCCCTTTGATCTGCTCCAGCGGCAAATCAGGCACGTTGATATTCAGGATTCGTCCGGTACGCAGCGGTTCACGCTCCAGCGCCCGCAAAATCGAACAGGTCACCGCCGCCGCCGTTTCATAGTGCTGATGCCCGTCCAGCGAGACCGCCAGCGCGGGCAGCCCCAGGTGACGTCCTTCCATCGCCGCCGCAACGGTCCCGGAGTAGATCACATCATCACCAAGGTTCGGCCCGGCATTAATTCCGGATACCACAATATCCGGCTTAGGGCGCATCAGGGTATTTACCCCAAGGTAAACACAGTCGGTAGGCGTTCCCATCTGCACGGCAATATCACCGTTGGGGTAGTCAAACGTGCGCAGTGGTGTTTCCAGCGTCAGCGAGTTTGACGCCCCGCTACGGTTACGATCGGGAGCAACAACCTGGACCTCAGCAAACTGGCGCAGCGCCTTTGCCAGCGCCTGAATACCGGGCGCATGGATACCATCGTCGTTACTCAACAAAATTCGCATTTAACACCTGACCTGTTTGATAATTTTTGTTCGCCCGATTCCCCAGCGAGGCGTGCTGACCGCTGGGCGTATGAAAAATACGCGGAATAAAAGGCGTGGCTGGAAGCCATTTTAGCTGGATGATTCGGGTTGTGGTAGGTGTAAGTTTCTGGTTTCAATCATCAAGCAGCTGCCGCCGAAGCGGCAGTGAAGTAGCAGGTCAGCGCGTTATTCATCAACCTCGTCGGCGCTGCCCTGCGGCAGCAGCAGTTCGCGCACCACGCTGGTGGCGAAGCTTCCCGCCGGTAGCCAGAAGTTCATCGCCAGCGTGGCATCATCCAGCCAGACCCATTGCAGGTCACGGGGGATTACCAGCATCGCGCGGCGCGCCGCTTCCACTTTCTCACGCGTCATCAGGTCGATTAACGCATTTTCCGATGCCAGAGAAGCCTGCTCCAGCGCCAGCGCATCCTCACGCGTGCCCCATTCACCGCTGCCCGGAAGCGGAGCGGTGATCCGCAGTTCGTTGTCGTCGACCCGCTGCTGCAGGGCCGCCAGCTCTTCCGCCTCGGCAACAAACCAGCTACCGCGTCCGGTCAGCTGAAGGGCATCGCCGTTTAACACCTTGGTCAACGAACCCTGCTGTGCCAGGCGATCGCTGACCACCTGATTAAACATTGCGCTGCGCGCCGCAGAGAGCAGGAAACTACGCTTGTTACGCTCGCGCACGCGGATTTCATCCGCTGCCCAGCGCTGCGCCATCTGCAGGTTGTTACCGTTATGACCAAACCGCTGGCTGCCGAAATAGTTGGGTACGCCACCAATAGCAATCTGCTTCAGGCGTTGCTCTACCGCATCACGATCGGTCACCTGGCGCAGCACCAGTCGGAAGGCGTTGCCCTGCAGCGCACCGGTACGCAGTTTGCGCCGATGCCGGGCGCTCTCCAGCACCTCCACACCTTCCAGCACAAATTTGCGCATATCCGGCGTTTCTTTCCCCGGCAGGCGCAGGCAGAACCACTGTTCGGTAACGGCGTGGCGATCCTTCATTCCGGCAAAGCTGGCATCGCGCGGATGAATACCGACGAATCTGGCCAGCGCTTCGGCCACGAAACGCGTGTTGCAGCCGGTTTTGCGAATGCGCACCAGCAGCTGTTCACCATCGCCGTCCGGGGCGTAGCCGAGATCCTCGACCACGACGAAATCTTCCGCCGCAGCCTTCAGCACGCCTTCTGCTGTAGGCTTACCGTACAGCCAGTTCTGCTTTGCTAAATCCATCTTCAGACCTTAATCAGCAGCGCGACGGCTTCACAGGCAATACCTTCACCGCGGCCGGTAAAGCCCAGCTTTTCGGTAGTGGTGGCCTTCACGTTGACCTCATCCATATGGATGCCCAGATCTTCAGCGATATTGATGCGCATCTGCGGCGTATGCGGCAGCATTTTCGGTGCCTGGGCAATAATCGTGACGTCAACGTTGCCCACGCGGTAGCCTTTCTTCTCGATCTGCCGCCACGCTTCGCGCAGCAGTTCGCGGCTGTCCGCGCCTTTATAGGCGGCGTCGGTATCCGGGAACAGTTTGCCGATATCGCCCAGTGCCGCAGCACCCAGCAGCGCGTCGGTCAGCGCATGCAGCGCCACGTCACCGTCGGAGTGGGCCAGTAATCCTTTTTCATAAGGGATACGCACGCCGCCAATAATCAGCGGGCCTTCGCCGCCAAAAGCGTGTACATCAAAACCGTGACCAATACGCATTATGCGTTCTCCTTATTATAAATTTGGGTCAGATAAAACTCGGCCAGCGCCAGATCTTCCGGCCGGGTTACTTTAAGATTATCACTGCGTCCGCTGACTAATTCCGGATGATAGCCGCAGTATTCTAAGGCAGAGGCTTCATCGGTGATGCTGGCACCTTCGCGCAGCGCGCGCTCCAGGCAATTTCGCAGCAGCACCAGCGGGAACAGCTGAGGCGTTAAGGCGTGCCACAGCGCCTCACGCTCAACCGTATGGGCAATGGTTTCAGCTCCGCTGGCCGTCGCCCGCTTCATGGTATCGCGCACCGGCGCGGCAAGAATGCCGCCGACGTCACTGCGCTGAGTCAGTTCCAGCAAGCGGGTCAGATCGCCGAGATGCAGACAGGGGCGGGCAGCATCGTGCACCAGCACCCACTGCGCGTTTTCAACCGCCTTTAAACCGGCCAGCACCGAATCAGCACGCTGGGCGCCGCCCGTGACCTGAACAATGCGCGGATCGTTGGCCAGCGGAAGCCGCGAAAAATGGACATCGTCGGGGCTCAGCACCACGATCGCCCTCGTCACTGCCGGATGCGCCAGCAGCGCATCAAGGCTGTGTTCAAGAATCGTTTTATTGCCGATCGAAAGGTACTGCTTGGGGCACTCAGACAGCATGCGGCTGCCGATCCCCGCAGCAGGCACAACGGCGATCACGCGCGGACAGGAGTCTGCAATGTTCATGGTTATCGTTACTGGTTGGTTGGCTGGCTTTGCTGCGCGTTTCGTTTGCTTTGATCCGGCACAAGGCGATAGAAAATCTCACCGGGTTTAATCATACCCAGTTCGTTGCGTGCGCGTTCCTCGATCGCTTCCGAACCGCCGTTAAGATCGTCGATTTCGGCAAACAGCTGATCGTTGCGCGCTTTAAGCTTGGCGTTATTGGTCTGCTGCACAGCAACATCCTCATTAACGCGCGTATAGTCATGAATGCCGTTCTTGCCCAGCCAGAGCGAATATTGCAGCCAGCCCAGTAATGCAAGTAACAGCAGCGTAAGTTTTCCCATCCCCGCCCCCTGAAAAACGGCTCAATCATCCCATAACTTTTACTACGACTCCACTCTGCCAGTGAAATAGAGCTGTTTTCTCAGACTATGACGCGGAAACGCGGCAAAAAGCACCAAAAGAGAGGTGATATCTGGCGCCTGTTAACGAAAAATTTTGTAACGCTGAGATGCGTTTGCACATCGGGTCACGCAGTCACCAGCCGGTTAGCTGGCTAAAGAGCAGCCAGAACAGGCAAACCACCACGATGACTGTTGCAAGCGTAGTCCAGATCAGATGCCCGCGCAGCACCACGCTGATTGCAATCCCGATCAGTACGGAAACCGGAAGCAGTGCAAGAAAAAAGGGCCAGGTGTAGAGGAAGAAAAACAGGGTGTTTGAACCGTACAGGGCAAACGTTGTTGCCAGGGCTACCCACCATGAAGCGAAGCCCACCACGCCGCCAGGAAATGGCCAGGAGGCCTCATCTTGATCGCCTTTGTCTTTTCTTGCCAGCAGAGGGGTGACGTTTTGCATAGATATCCCATTCACGCTTGAGCGGAACATCGAAACGATGCCCCACCGGAGTAACGCCCGCGAGGGCGTTAACCGTAGCTGTATCAGGGTTTGATAATATCGCGCTGGCGCAGCAGGTCTAATATCTGAAGGGTTAAATGTGTTACTAATTGTTCACCGTCAAGGTGGATATCAGCCCGCAGCGGCGCTTCGTAAACCGCGTCGATGCCGGTGAAATTTCGCAGCTCTCCGGCTCGGGCCTTTTTATACAGGCCTTTCGGGTCGCGTGCTTCACAAATCGCCAGCGGCGTATCCACAAACACCTCAATAAAGCGCCCTTCTCCCAACATCTCGCGCACCATATCCCGCTCGGCACGGTGCGGAGAAATAAACGCGGTGAGCACCAGCAGCCCGGCGTCCACCATCAGCTTCGCCACTTCCCCTACCCGGCGAATATTCTCCCGGCGATCGTCATCGCTGAAGCCCAGATCGCGGCACAGCCCGTGGCGCACGTTATCGCCATCCAGCAGATAGGTGCTAACGCCCAGGCGATGCAGTACCTGTTCCAGCGCACCGGCGACTGTGGATTTACCGGAGCCGGAAAGCCCGGTAAACCACAGTACCGCGCCCTGATGACCGTGCTGCCCTTCACGCTCTTCCCGGCTCACCGGATGATCGTGCCAGACGACATTCTCATCATGCAGGGCCATATCAGTTACCGCCCAGCAGATCGCGTGCGTTCCAGTGCGGGAAGTGACGGCGCACCAGCGCGTTCAGCTCCAGCTCAAAGGCGCTGTAGTTACCGGCCACCTGCTGTGCTTCCGCCAGCGGCTCCAGTATCATCCCGGCACCCACGGTAACGTTGCTCAGGCGATCGATAAAGATTATCCCGCCGGTCACCGGGTTTTGCTGATACGGATCCAGCACCATAGGCTCATCAAAGGTGACATCCACCAGGCCGATCCCGTTCAGCGGCAGCTCCTGCGCCTCATGGCGGGTCAGGTTGTTGATCTCAACCTGATACTGAATTTTCTCCACGCGGGCGCGGGTCTTTTTACCGGCGATTTTCACGTCAAAGCTCTGGCCCGGGACCAGCGGCTGTTCGGCCATCCATACTACGTTGACCGACGCGCCCTGTACCGGCTTGAGATCGGCATCAACGGCCACCAGCAGATCGCCACGGCTGATGTCGATTTCATCTTTCAGCACCAGAGTAATCGCTTCGCCCGCGCTGGCCTGCTGCAGATCGCCATCAAAGGTCACGATACGGGCAATCGCAGACTCCACGCCGGACGGCAGCACTTTCACCCGCTGACCGACCTGCACCACGCCTGACGCCAGCGTACCGGCGTAGCCACGGAAGTCGAGGTTCGGGCGGTTAACGTACTGCACCGGGAAACGCATCGGCTGCTGCTCAACCACGCGCTGCACCTCTACGGTTTCCAGCACGTCTAGCAGCGTCGGGCCACTGTACCAGTTCATCGCAGCGCTCGGCGACGCGACGTTTTCGCCTTCCAGCGCGGAAAGCGGTACAAAGCGGATGTCCAGATCGCCCGGCAGCTGTTCGGCGAAGTCGAGGTAGCTCTGTTTAATCTCTTCAAAGGTCTGCTGGCTGTACTCCACCAGATCCATTTTATTGATCGCCACCACCAGATGCTTGATGCCCAGCAGCGTGGAGATAAAGCTGTGGCGGCGGGTTTGATCCAGCACGCCTTTACGGGCATCGATCAGCAGAATGGCCAGATCGCAGGTCGAGGCACCGGTCGCCATATTGCGGGTGTACTGCTCGTGCCCCGGCGTATCGGCGATAATAAATTTCCGCTTCTCGGTAGAGAAATAGCGGTAGGCCACATCAATGGTGATGCCCTGCTCGCGCTCGGCCTGCAGACCGTCCACCAGCAGAGCCAGATCCAGTTTCTCGCCCTGCGTACCGTGGCGCTTGCTGTCGTTATGCAGCGAAGAGAGCTGATCTTCATAAATCTGTCGGGTGTCGTGCAGCAGGCGGCCAATCAGCGTACTTTTGCCGTCGTCGACGCTGCCGCAGGTCAGAAAGCGCAGCAGGCTTTTGTGCTGCTGAGCGTGCAGCCAGGCTTCCACACCGCCCTGATCGGCGATCTGTTGTGCAATGATAGTGTTCATGACGGCTCCTTAGAAATAACCCTGGCGTTTCTTCAGCTCCATGGAGCCTGACTGATCGCGGTCAATCACCCGCCCCTGACGCTCGCTGGTCGTGGAAACCAGCATCTCTTCGATAATTTCCGGCAGGGTCTGCGCTTCAGATTCCACCGCGCCGGTCAGCGGCCAACAGCCCAGGGTACGGAAACGCACCATGCGCTGCTCGATTTTCTCGCCGGGCTGCAGGTTAATGCGCTCGTCGTCGATCATCATCAGCATGCCGTCACGCTCCAGCACCGGGCGCTCAGCGGCCAGGTAAAGCGGAACAATTTCAATATTTTCCAGGAAGATATACTGCCAGATATCCAGCTCGGTCCAGTTAGATAGCGGGAAAACGCGGATGCTTTCGCCTTTGTTAATCTGGCCGTTATAGTTGTGCCACAGCTCCGGGCGCTGGTTTTTCGGATCCCAGCGGTGGAAACGGTCGCGGAAGGAGTAGATACGCTCTTTCGCGCGGGATTTCTCCTCATCGCGACGCGCGCCGCCGAAGGCCGCATCAAAACCGTATTTGTTCAGCGCCTGCTTCAGCCCTTCGGTTTTCATGATATCGGTATGCTTGGCGCTGCCGTGGACAAACGGGCTGATGCCCATCGCCACGCCTTCCGGGTTACGGTGAACCAGCAGCTCGGCACCGATGTTTTTGACCGTGCGATCGCGGAATTCGTACATTTCACGGAATTTCCAGCCGGTATCAACATGCAGCAGCGGGAACGGCAGGGTTCCCGGGTAGAAGGCTTTACGCGCCAGGTGCAGCATCACCGATGAGTCTTTACCGATGGAGTACATCATCACCGGATTGGCGAACTCTGCCGCCACTTCGCGGATGATATGGATACTCTCCGCCTCCAGTTGACGCAGATGAGTCAGACGTTTTTGATCCATAACTTTTCCTCAAGCCAAATTCACAACGGCGGACTCGCGTCCGTCCTGCTGCGCAGAATGTTGATACCACGCCAGCTGCTGATGCAGATTGACCACTTCGCCAATCACTAACAGCGCCGGAGTTGGGGCGTTGCGTGCCAGTTCGTCGAGCTGGTCCAGCGTGCCGGTCAGCACCTTTTGATCCTGACGGGTGCCGCGGCCAATCACCGCCGCCGGGGTTTTCGGATCGCGCCCGTGGGCGATAAGCTGGCTGGCGATGTCGCCGGCGTTTGCCGATCCCATATAAATTGCCAGGGTCTGCCGTGCACGCGCCAGCGACGGCCAGTCGGTGCCGCTGCTGTCGGCGCGGCACTGGCCGGTGACAAACAGCACGCTCTGGGCATGATCGCGATGGGTCAGCGGGATGCCGGCATAGGCGGTTGCGCCCGCGGCGGCAGTAACGCCCGGTACCACCTGGAACGGGATACCCGCTTCCACCGCCGCCTGAAGCTCTTCGCCCCCGCGACCAAAGATAAACGGATCGCCGCCCTTCAGGCGCACCACGCGTTTACCCTGTTTGGCCAGCTCAACCAGCAGGCGGTTGGTTTCTTCCTGCGGCACGCTGTGGGCGTTGGCACGTTTACCGACGCAGATGCGGTCGGCATCGCGGCGGACTAAATCCAGAATTTCATCGCTGACCAGATAGTCATACAGCACCACGTCGGCAAGCTGCATTACCTGCAGCCCGCGTAGCGTCAGCAGACCGCTGTCGCCCGGACCGGCGCCGACAAGGATAATCTCTCCCTGCGCGGCTTCCGGTTCATCCAGCTGCTTATCCAGCGTGCGGCGAGCGCCGTCCACGTTGCCGGACCCCACCTGGCTGGCAAACAGCCCGTTAAAGGCTTTTTCCCAGAATCGGCGGCGGTCGGACATTTTGCTGAAGCGGGCTTTAACCTTACCGCGCCACTGACCGGCAATTTCTGCCATCTGGCCCAGCGTGGCGGGCAGCAGGGTTTCAATTTTTTCACGCAGCAGGCGCGCCAGTACCGGTGCGGTTCCCCCGGATGAAATGGCCACCACCAGCGGCGAGCGATCGACGATGGAAGGGAAAATAAAGGAGCATTTCGGCTGGTCATCCACGACGTTGGCCAGCAGGAAACGATCGGTGGCGTCCTGGAACACCTGGCCGTTGAGGTCGCCATCGTCGGTGGCGGCAATCACAAAAAATACGCGATCGAGCTGAGCGGCATCATAGGCCTTCGCCAGCCATTCAATTTCGCCCTGGGTTTCCAGTTCGGCCAGCTCTTCGCAGAGTTCGCGTGATACCACCAGTACCCGCGCACCGGCGCGCCGCAGCAGTTCGATTTTGCGCGCAGCCACATCGCCGCCGCCCACTACCAGCACCGGTTTGTGTCTGATATCTGCAAATAGAGGAAGATAATCCACGTAAACCCTGTCGCTTATCACATAAAGTTAACAGGACTATACGTCCCCGCATTAAGGCTTATGAAATTACTAATTGGAATGAGTAGTTACCGAATGGAATAACGTTATGGTAAAGCTGCGAACAAAATGTGCTTAACGGATGATATTTCGGGTATTTCAGAGCAAATGAAATTGTGCAACCCGCGTCACAATTTCATACTAACGGAGCAAAAATTTTCGCCCGATTTAACTCGGGATAATGATTAAGGAATTTCGAATGTTCACCTTACTGCGTCTGGGGGCGCTGGCAGCGTTAATCGGCTGCGGGATAAGCCTGCCGGCTGGCGCATCAGCGGGAAAAGTGGGCAGCATTGCCGAGCAGCAGCTGCGCCATATTGCCACTTATTTTCCCGGACGCATGGCGGGCAGCCCGGCGGAGATGCTGACCGCGGACTATCTGCAGCAGCAGTTCAGCCAGCTGGGCTATAAAAGCGATACACGCCGTTTTAACACCCGCTATCCCTGGCATCATCAGGACGGCGAAGACACGTGGCGCAATATCAATGCGACCTCGGTGATCGCCGCGCGCGAAGGCGATGTCCCACAGCAGATCCTGATTCTCGCCCACAGCGACAGCACATCGCCGCAGAGCGATGCCGACGTGCAGAAAAACCTCGGCGGGCTGACCGCTCAGGCGGCGGACAATAACGCCTCCGGCCTCGGGGTAATGCTGGAACTGGCGGAGCGCCTGAGCAAGGAACACCTGCACTACAGTCTGCGCTTTGTCGCGCTCAGCGGGGAAGAGATCGGCCAGCGGGGCAGCGAAGATTACCTGGCGCGAATGAAGCCGGAGGAGAAACAAAATACCCTGCTGGTGATTAACCTCAACAGCCTGATCGTTGGCAACCATCTGACCTTCAGCAGCGGGAATAACACGCCACAGGCGGTGATGCGCCAGACCCGCGACCGGGCGCTGACGCTGGCCAGACGCAGCGGGATTCAGGCCGTGGGTAAAAAAGAGCAGAATGCGAACGGCAGCCCCTTCGACCGCGCCGGATTCCCGCTGATGACGGTCGGCACCAGCGACGGCCCGGCAAGCAAAGTGCCCGCCGTGCTGAAACAGCATTTTCCCGCCGGGCTACGCAATCAGGCCCAACGTGATAATCTGGCCTACATCGACCGCTGGCTTCCGGGCCGCATCACCAGCCGAACCCACAGTACCGTGGCCGTGCTGCTGCCGCTGATCCGCGAGCTGGCCAATCCCTGACCTGCCGGAGCCATCATGTATATTGTTTTTCTCAGCTACACCCGCCCGATGCAAGACGTTGAAGCCGTACTGGAGCCGCACGTCGCGTGGATTAACCGTTACTTTGCTGAAGGGATATTTATCAGCGCCGGGCGCAAAGATCCGCGTACCGGTGGGATGATCATGGTGAAGGATATCGATCGGGCGCGGCTGGATGCCATTCTGGCGGAAGATCCCTTCCAGGCCGTGGCCAGCTATGAAGTAACGAAAGTGAACATCACCCGCTCGGCGGAAGAATTTGCCGGGCTGACCGGGATCTGAGACGGGTACGCGACTCAGCAGGGCACGTTAACGCCGCCTTACGCCATAAATAAATGCGCGAAAACAGAAGCTAACGCTAATGATAAGCTTCTGTTCCTTAGCTGGCGGGTTAGCCCTGCTAAACCAACAGCAGCCCAACACGTTGCACAGGGCTGCTATCAACTAACAACATCACTCGTGCAGGCCGCACTCGCGCTTCAGACCAAAGAAGCGCGTCTCTTCCTCAGCCATACCCGGTTCCCATTTACGGGTGGTGTGGGTGTCGCCAACGGAGAGATAGCCCTGCTCCCACAGCGGGTGGTAATCAAGACCGTTCTGCTGCAGGTACTGATAGACCTGGCGGTTATCCCAGTCAATAATCGGCAGCAGTTTAAATACGCCTTTCTTGATCGCCAGCACCGGCAGATGCGCCCGGCTGCCGGACTGATCGCGGCGCAGACCGGCAAACCACGTCTGTGCGTTCAGGCTTTCCAGCGCACGGTTCATCGGCTCAACCTTGTTGATCTGGTTGTAGCGTTCAATCCCCTCCACGCCCTGCTCCCACAGCTTGCCGTAGCGTGCTTCCTGCCAGGCCGCGCTGTGTTCGGCGCGAAAGACTTTAAGATTGAGATCCAGCTGCTCCGTCAGCTTATCAATAAACTGATAGGTTTCCGGAAACAGGTAGCCGGTATCGGTCAGGATCACCGGAATATCCGGCTTCTGCCGGGTGACCAGATGCAGGCTCACCGCCGCCTGAATGCCAAAGCTTGAGGTCAGCACCGCTTCGCCCGGCAAATTCTCCAGCCCCCAGATCACCCGATCTTCGGCTGACAGTTTATCCAGCCGGTTATTGATCTCGGCGAGCGCCATTACGCGCTCCACCTTCGGTAGTGCATTCAGTTCAGAGAGATCGAGTCCCGCCATCTTACACCTCCATCATTCCCAGAAATCACGGGCCGGATCGAGCACCGGTCTGACGATGCCGGTACGGATCGTAAAGTCACCGAAGCCTTCGTCCGCCTGACGTTCTTTCGACCAGCGGCCGATCAGCTCATCCAGCGTCGCCAGGATCTCCGTTTCATTGATGTTCTCACGATACATGCGCGGGATACGGGTTCCCATACGGTTACCGCCCAGATGCAGGTTGTAACGTCCGGGCGCCTTACCCACCAGGCCAATCTCGGCCAGCAGCGCACGACCACAGCCGTTCGGGCAGCCGGTGACGCGCAGCACGATATGCTCGTCGCCGACTCCGTGCCCGGTCATGATGCCTTCCACTCGCGTGACAAACTCCGGCAGGAAGCGCTCGGCCTCCGCCATCGCCAGCGGGCAGGTCGGGAACGCCACGCAGGCCATGGAGTTTTCGCGCTGGTGGCTGACGTTTTCCATCAGGCCGTGCTGCTTCGCAATCTGCTCAATTTTCTCTTTATCCGATTCCGGCACGCCGGCCACAATCAGGTTCTGGTTGGCGGTCAAGCGGAAGTCGCCCTGATGGATCTTCGCGATCTCCACCAGGCCGGTCTTCAACGGGCGGCCCGGGTAATCAAGCAGGCGGCCGTTTTCCACAAACAGCGTGAGGTGCCATTTGTTATCAATGCCTTTTACCCAGCCGAAGCGATCGCCACGGGTGGTAAATTCATACGGGCGGATCGGCTCGAAGGTGACGCCGGCGCGGCGTTCAACCTCGGCTTTAAAGACGTCCGGCCCCACGCGCTCCAGCGTATATTTCGTTTTGGCGTTTTTACGGTCGGTGCGGTTGCCCCAGTCGCGCTGGGTCGTCACGACCGCTGCCGCGACATCAAGGATTTTTTCCACCGGGAAATAGCCAAACTCGCTGGCGGTACGCGCATAGGTGGCTTTGTTACCGTGGTCGATGGACAGGCCGCCACCCACCAGCAGGTTAAAGCCAATCAGCCTGCCGTTTTCAGCAATCGCGATGAAGTTCAGATCGTTGGCGTGTAGATCCACGTCATTGTGCGGCGGCACGACCACGGTGGTTTTAAACTTACGCGGCAGGTAGGTTTCACCCAGGATCGGCTCAACGTCGGTGGTAGCCACCTTCTCCTGATCCAGCCAGATTTCCGCATAGGCGCGAGTCTGCGGCAGCAGGTGCTCGGAGAGCTTCTTCGCCCATTCGTACGCTTCCTGATGCAGTTCAGACTCTATCGGGTTAGAGCTGCACAGCACGTTACGGTTCACGTCATTAGCGGTGGCCAGCGCGTCCAGACCCACTTCATGCAGCATCTGGTGGGCCGGTTTAACGTTGCCCTTCAGAATACCGTGGAACTGGAAAGTCTGGCGGTTAGTCAGACGAATGCTGCCATAAATGGTGTTGTTCGTGGCGAATTTATCAATGGCCAGCCACTGCTGCGGCGTCATGATGCCGCCCGGCAGACGGCAGCGCAGCATCATCGCATGGCGCGCGTCCAGCTTCTGCTCGACGCGTTCGGCACGAATATCGCGGTCATCCTGCTGATACATCCCGTGAAAACGGATCATCAGGAAGTTGTCGCCGTTAAAGCCGCCGGTCAGGCCGTCGTTCAGGTCAGCAGCAATACTCCCGCGCAGGAAGTTGCTCTGTTTTTTCATCCGCTCGGCGTCGACCAGTTTACCTTCGACGACCAGCGGACCCGGGTATCTTTCATTGCTCATTAGTACACATCTCGCTGATAACGGCGCTCAATGCGCAGCTCACTTAAAAATTCATCTGCCGTTTCGATGTCCATGCCACCGTATTCGGCCACCACTTCCAGTAATGCTTGCTCAACGTCTTTAGCCATGCGATTGGCATCGCCGCAGACATAAATGTGTGCGCCTTCCTGAATCCAGCTCCACACTTCCGCCCCTTTCGCGCGGATCTTATCTTGTACGTATATTTTATGTTTCTGGTCACGAGACCAGGCTAAATCAATATTGGTCAGCAGGCCGTCTTTGACGTAGCGCTGCCACTCCACCTGATACAGGAAGTCTTCGGTGAAGTGCGGATTACCGAAGAACAGCCAGTTTTTGCCGCCCGCGCCGTCATTATCGCGCTGCTGCATAAAGGCGCGGAACGGCGCAATACCGGTGCCCGGGCCGATCATGATTACCGGGGTTTCCGGATTGGCAGGCAGGCGGAAATTGTCGTTGTGCTCGATAAACACGCGGATTTCATCGTCTTCCGCCAGGCGATCGCCCAGATAGCTGGAGGCACCACCGGCACGGGCGCGGCCTTCAATTTCATAGCGCACCACGCCAACGGTAATATGCACTTCCGTTTCGTTCTCAGCCTGAGAAGAGGCGATCGAATAGAGGCGTGGCGTCAGCGGGCGCAGCAGCCCGGTCAGCTGTTCAGCGTTCAGCTCTGTCGGCGCGAAGCGGGCCATATCAACGATTGGCGTATTCTGCGCATACTGTTGCAGGCTGGCTTTGTCGGCGATCTGCGCCAGCAGCGCTTCATTATGGGAAAGTTTGGCATACTGCTCGACGATCTGCGGCGTATTCACCGTCAGCTCATAGTGTTTTTGCAGCGCCTGGGCCAGCGGCAGGGTTTCACCGTGCACGCTGACCGGCTCATCGCCCTTCAGCCACAGCAGCTCAAGCAGCTCTTTCACCAGCGCGGGGTCGTTCTCAAACCACACGCCCAGCGCATCACCGGGCTGATAGCGCAATCCTGACTCACCCAAATCGATCTCGATATGGCGCACGTCTTTATCGGAATCGCGGCCGGTGACTTTCTGATTGACCGCGAAGCTGGCGGTCAGCGGGGCTTCTTTGGTGTAAGGACTGCTATGGATCTCATTAACGCTGCCGGACGCCGTGACCGCCGCAGCGGCAGGGGCTTCTTTCGGCACGCGCGCCTGTAAGATTTCTACCAGCTGTTTACGCCAGGCTTCCGCCGCCGCGGCGTACTCAACATCGGCATCAACGCGATCCAGCAGGCGCGCAGCACCCAGCTCGGCCAGCCGGTTATCGAAATCTTTCCCCGCCTGGCTGAAGAATTCATAAGAGGTATCGCCAAGGCCAAACACCGCAAAGGCGCTGGCGTCCATTTTAGGCGCTTTCTTCGACATCAGGAATTTATGCAGCGCCACGCCCTCTTCCGGCGGTTCACCCTCACCCTGCGTGGAGGTGACCACCACCAGCAGTTTCTCCTGCGCAATCTGCTTGAACTTATAGTCACCGGCATTCACCAGGTTGACGTTAAGCTTCGCGGCAATAAGGTCATCGCGCAGCTGTTCTGACAGGCGGCGAGCGTTACCGGTCTGCGAGGCGGAAAGAATAGTGATGGACGGCACCTCAACCTGAGCCTGTGCGGCAGCCACAACGGCACCGGGAGCCTGGTTAACCATGCCCCAGAAATAACCAGACAGCCACGCAAGCTGGGTAGGGGTATAATCCCCGGTCGCTGCCTGTAAGCGGGCAAGCTGGTCGGGATTCAGCGGAAGCATATTTGAAGGTGCCTGAGTCGTCATTGCGTCGATAATTCCAGTGTCGGAGATCTGATTACTGACAGGGTAAGGGCAAGCAGAATAACCCTTAAATAAGGGTTGGCAATAATTAATAACCAAAATGACTAAATGGTTTTTCAGGTAAGGCTTATTGGCAAAACAGGTTGATAATATGCTTGTTTATCAAATCGTTAAAAAGGTCAGCCCCTGGTTTACACTTTGCCCCAGCCCCGCCGCCGGGAAACGGGTGCGAAAAAAGCTGTTTTCCGGTATCCTGCGGCGGTTTTCACTATCAAGACTGAGACTGTAACCATGGCGACCACGCTGTTTAAAGATTTTCAATTCGAAGCCGCTCACCATCTGCCGAATGTCCCTGCCGGGCATAAATGCGGCCGACTGCACGGGCACTCTTTTATGGTGCGCCTGGAGATCACCGGTGAGGTGGATACACATACCGGCTGGGTAATGGACTTTTCCGAGATCAAAGCGGCATTTAAGCCGGTTTACGATCGTCTGGATCACTACTACCTGAACGACATTCCGGGCCTCGAAAATCCTACCAGTGAAGTGCTGGCGGCCTGGATCTGGCAGGAGATGAAACCGGTACTGCCGCTGCTGAGCGCGGTCATGGTCAAAGAAACCTGCACCGCCGGCTGCGTGTATCGCGGCTAATCGGCCCCGCTGCCGGTTACAGGGCGATCGTCACACCATTGCCTGATAGTCGGTACCTGGGATGAGGTCAGTCTGAGCACACCGGAACGGCAAAAGACGCTCCCTGCGGGCCTCGGCACGCGGCATCCCTGCCGCGTGACGTCCGGATTACCGCCTTTATGCGAAATCCGGCATAGCTTTATTGAAATTTATATATTCTTATCGAATATATAATAGCAAATCACGATATATAGTCGTTTTTTTAGTTCGTGATAGTCTCTCGCCATAAGTTCAGATCAATAATAATAACTTATTAAGAAAAGGTGTCGCGTGCCCGCATGGCTTAATTTAGCAATCGATTCATTCTGGCCCATGCTGTATGCCGGGCTGACCTTTACCATTCCGTTAACGCTGATTTCATTTATTCTGGGCTTATCCCTGGGCTTTATTGTCGCGCTGGTGCGTTTATATGGGCCGGAGCCGTTAAAGAAGGTTGTCCGTTTTTACGTCTGGCTTATTCGCGGTACGCCGCTGCTGGTGCAGCTGTTTCTTATTTTCTATGCCCTGCCCAGCGCCGGTATTACGCTGGATGCTTTTCCGGCGGCGATAATTGGTTTTACGCTGAATATCGGTGCCTATACATCAGAGGTCATTCGCGCCACCCTGCTGTCCGTGCCGAAAGGCCAGTGGGAAGCCGCACACTCCATCGGTATGAGCTGGGCGCAGGCGCTGCGTCGGGTGATTATTCCCCAGGCGGCACGTATTGCCGTGCCACCGCTGTCGAATACGTTTATTTCACTGGTTAAGGATACCTCGCTGGCATCGGTGATTACCGTTCCCGAGCTGTTCCTTGCCGCGCAGCGTATTGCTGCCGTGACCTATCAGCCGTTGATATTATATACCGAGGCGGCGATCGTTTATTTAATTATCAGTTCGGTGCTCTCTTCTCTACAGACCCGTCTGGAGAAAAAGCTGGAAAATACAGGCGCAGTGAAGGGGAATGAAAATGATAACGCTGTCCGGCATTGAAAAAAGATTCGACGATAACCCCGTATTAAAAAATATTAACCTGACGATTAAAGAAGGCAGCGTAACGGCATTAATTGGCCCGTCGGGCAGCGGGAAAAGCACCCTGCTGCGCTGCGTAAATCTACTGGAGGTTCCGCAGGCCGGAGAATTAACGCTCGGAAAAGAAAAAATAGTGTTTAACGGCAGCGGGCGTGCCGGCAGAAAAGATGTTTATCGCATCTGCCAGCAGACCGGCATGGTGTTTCAAAACTTCCAGCTGTTCCCGCATCTGCGGGTGATTGAAAACATTACCGAAGGGCTGATCACCGTGCATAAGCAGCCGGTCAGACAGGCGCGCGAGCGCGCCGAAGAGCTGCTTGCCAAAGTGGGGCTGCTGCACAAGCGCGACGCCTGGCCGGCCAATCTTTCCGGCGGCCAGCAGCAGCGCGTGGCGATTGCCCGGGCGCTGGCCCCCTCGCCGAAGGTACTGCTGTGCGATGAACCAACGTCCGCGCTGGACCCCGAGCTGTCGCTTGAGGTGGTGGCGGTTTTACGGCAGCTGGCAAAAGAAGGAATGACCATGCTGATGGCCACTCATGATCTGCGGCTGGCGGCCAACATTGCGCAGCAGGTGGTATTCCTGGAAGCGGGCGAAATCGTCGAGACCGGCACCTCACAGGACATTTTTACCCGGGCACAAAAATCCCGGACCAAAGCGTTTATCTCTACCCTGACCGAAACCCTGCCCGATTCCTGGGAAATTTGAACCTAAGACGACATTACCGAACCTATTCAGGAGTAATAACTATGAAAACTATTGCAACGCTGCTGCTGGCAGGCATGGTACAACTCGGCTTCTCCGGCGCGGCGCTGGCGGAAACCGATCTGGCAAAAATCCAGTCGGCGGGCGTATTTAAAATCGGCACCGAAGGCACCTATCCTCCGTTTACCTTCCACGACGCTTCCGGCGCGTTAACCGGCTTCGACGTTGATATTGGCCGCGAAGTGGCTAAGCGCCTGAAGGTGAAGGCCGAATTTGTTGAGGGGAAATGGGACGGCCTGATCGCCGGCCTGGATGCCAAACGCTATGAAGCAGTGATTAACCAGGTGTCGATCACCCCGGAGCGCCAGGCAAAATATGATTTCTCAGCGCCTTACCTCTCTTCGAAAGCGGCGCTGATTGTGCGCGATGACAATAAAACGATCAAAAGTTTCGAGGACCTGAAAGGGAAAAAATCGGCGCACACCTTAACCAGTAACTATGCCCAGCTGGCGCGCAGCTACGGTGCTGACATCGTCGCCACCGACGGCTTTAACCAGTCGGTTGATCTGGTGGCCCAGGGCCGCGCAGATGCCACGATCAACGATAACCTGTCGTTCCTCGATTTCAAAAAGCACAAGCCCGATGCGCCGGTGAAAATCGTCGCCAGCCGTTCCGATGCCGAGCAGGTAGGCATTCTGATTGAGAAAGGTAACCCGCAGCTGAAAGAGGCGATTGATAAGGCACTGGCCGATATCAAGAGCGACGGCACCTGGCAGCGTATTTCAGTGAAATACTTCGGGACTGACGTGTCCAAATAACACCCGAGCGGGCTGCATCCTCAGCCCGTTTTGCGCCTGCGATTGCGCCACCGCCTCCCACGCCCGTTCACGGGCGTATTTGAAATATTTTGTCATATTCCTGTCACGCCCGCTCTCTAGTCTGTCGCTCTCCACTAAAGATCAAGAGAATCTCAATGAAGCTTTTCAGCAAACTTTCCGTTATCGCTCTGGTTTTTTCCGCCTGCGCCCAGGCCAGCACCATTAACATCCTCGACTTCCCTCAGCCGGATAACAATCCGGAAGAGTTCTATGCGCTGACCGAGATCCCGGCAGGCGGCATTATCAAGTATGAAACCGACGCAAAAACCGGCTTTATCGTTGCCGACCGCTTCCAGTCCATGCCGGTGGCCTACCCGGCCAACTACGGCTCGCTGACCCAGTCACTGGGCGGTGACGGCGATCCGCTGGATGTGATCTTCTACACCCGCGCACCAATGGCACCGGGTACGCTGATCAAACTGCGCCCAATCGGCGTGCTGAAAATGATCGACGGCGGCGAGTCCGACGACAAGATCGTGGCGGTTCCGGCCAGCAAAATCGATCCGACCTATGACGACATTAAATCAATGAGCGACCTGCCTAAGATCGAGCAGGAACGTCTGGAAGCATTCTTCCGCGTCTACAAGCAGCTGCCGGACGGGCGTAAGAAAGTTGAGCTGAACGGTTTCGGTGATACCGCTGCGGCGAAGACCGAAATTAAATCGGCGTATGATGCCTGGAAAGCGAAATCAGGTAAGTAAGCGATAAGGGGGACGCACTCAGATGCGCGTCCCCCACTGCATCAGGCAATATTCAGATATTTATGCGTTTGCATCGACAGCCGCCAGTTGCGGGCAATACAGGTATCAATACAAAGCTGCGTCGCATCCGCTTTCTGGCTGATCGGCTGTAGAGCAATAATCCGCGCTTTGTCATCATCCAGCGTGGCCAGCAGTGCATCCAAAGCATCAACATCACGCTGACGCGCCACCGGATGCTTCACCTCATCCGCACGCACCAGCGCCTGATTCAGTACGTCATAGCCACCGCGCATATTCACCTTCGGCGATACCGTCACCCAGGTTTGCGGCGTACAGCGCACCGTATGCGTGCCGCTGGTTTCAATCTGGCAGCTAAAGCCCTGCTGCTGCAGACTTGCCGTGAGTGGCGTCAGATCGTGAATGCACGGCTCGCCGCCGGTGATCACGATGTGGTTGGCCGTCCAGCCGTTGCCACGGATCACGCCAATCAGCGCCTCGGCATCCGCCGCGCCCCAGGCATCGGTTTCCACCGTCTTGAGCAGAATATCCCCCAGCGAGGTTTCCCGATCGGCCAGCTTATCCCAGGTGTGTTTGGTATCACACCAGCTGCACCCTACCGGGCAGCCCTGTAAGCGGATAAAAATTGCCGGTACGCCGGTATAAATCCCCTCGCCCTGCAACGTCTGGAACATTTCATTTATCGGGTACTGCATTGACTTCTCGGCTGATGGTTAAATTACGGGCGCAGATTATGGCAGATTGTCGGCCCGGGACCAACCAAAGCCTGCGCGGCAATTCGTAAGAAAATTCTGCGGGTGCCTAAAGCAGCCCCTGCAAACGGCTTGTGGCCTCCTCGCCGGCAAACCATTCTACCAGGAAATCGAGCAGCGCGCGCAGCTGACGTGACTGATGCTGACGCGAAGTATAGATAGCGAAAATACCCAGGCTGTCGAGCTGAAACTCCGGCAGCAGCGCGACCAGTTTCCCGCCTGCCAGCAGCGATCCCACGCTGTGCAGCGGCTGCATGGATATCCCTGCCCCGGCCAGCGTGGCGCTGAGCAGCATCAGCGAGTCATTGGCGCTGAGGCTGCCGCTGACCGCGACCGTGTCGTGCTCATCCCCACGACTGAAGTTCCACAGGCTTTTGCCAAAGTGCGAATAGGTCAGGCAGTTATGGTGCACCAACTGTTCAGGATGCTGCGGCGTGCCTTCGCGTGCCAGATATGCTGGCGTGGCGCAAATCACCGACTCACAGGTGTTTAGCGGGCGGGCGATCAGGTTCGGCTCCAGCTGGCCGGTGATGCGCAGCGCCAGGTCAATGCGCTCCTCCACCAGATTCACCAACTGGTTGCTGGAGTGAAGATCGATACGGATACGGGGATAGCGCTGCTGGAAGGCGGTTATCGCCGCTGCCAGCACGCTGTTTCCCAGCGACAGTGAGCAGGAAATCCGCAGCAGCCCGGAGAGGGCTTCCCCTTCGGGCTGGTTACTTTGCTCTATTTCACCTGCCAGCAGCAGCAGCTGCCGGCATCGCGCTAATGCATGTTCACCGGCGGGGGTCAGGCTCAGCCGGCGGGTGCTGCGGTGCAGCAGCCGCGCGCCGGACCACGTTTCCATTTCGCTCAGGTAGCGGGTCACCATCGCCCGCGACATGCCCAGCACATCCGCCGCTGCCGTCAGGCTGCCGCGCTGCACGATGGTGGTAAATACATTTGCCGCCGTCAGTCTGTCCATCATATGTCCGTTTTACGCAACAATCTGTTGCCTGATAGTCGGTTTATTTCACGGGATATGCAACCTACACTGTTTATTTTCCGCTTAAGGTCATCTCAAATGAAAACTCGTTTCGCCCTGCTGCTGGCTTTTGCTGCCAGCCCGTCGCTGTATGCCGCTCAACCGCTTAATCTGGACGTTTATAACCCCGGTGAAAACAGCCTGTTTGCCGTGTCTTCGGAGATCATCACCGGCCCGACCGAAGCGGTCCTGATCGACGCCCAGTTCCAGCGTAACGATGCCGAAGAGCTGGTTAAACGCATCAAGGCCAGCGGCAAGCGCCTGACCACCATCTTTATCAGCCAGTCCGATCCGGATTACTATTTCGGACTGGATACGCTTCATCGCGCCTTCCCCGACGCGAAAATCGTTTCCACCGCGCCGACCGTTGAGCTGATCAAGCAGACCAAAGACGGCAAGCTGGCTTTCTGGGGGCCGAAGATGGGCGACAACGCGCCACAGTCGCTGATCGTTCCCGAGGTGATTCAGAGCGACAGCTTTAAGGTTGATGGTGAGACGGTTCAGATTAAAGGGCTCAAGGGGCCGCAGCCGCACGACAGCTACCTGTGGGTTCCGGCGCTGAAAACCGTACTGGGTGGCGTAGTGGTATCCGGTAATAATATTCACGTCTGGATGGCGGATGCGCAGAGCAAGGCAGAACGCTCCGCCTGGCAGCAGAAGCTGGAAGATATTAAAGCGCTGAGGCCGGTACGCGTGGTGCCAGGGCACTTCCTGCCGGGTGCTGATGAGAGCGTGGCCTCGGTTAACTTCACCCTGCGCTATCTGCAAACGGCTGAGGCAGAACTGGTGAAAACCAAAGACTCAAAGGCGTTTATCAACGCGATGAAGCAGCACTATCCACAGCTGAAGGATGAATCTTCGCTGGAACTGAGTGCCAAAGTGCTGAAGGGCGAAATGAAGTGGCCGCAGTAACAGGCTAAAGGCACAGATTATCGCCTGGCGATCGCGCCAGCCAGACGTAAAAAAGCCCCGTCATGACGGGGCTTTTTTCAATCTGTCCGCAGCCGCGTGGGCCGCTGCGAACCATCGGTCATTACTGACCTTTAACTTCTTTCAGGCCGTTGAATGGCGCACGGTTGCCCAGCGCTTCTTCGATACGCAGCAGCTGGTTGTACTTAGCAACACGGTCAGAACGGCTCATAGAACCGGTTTTGATCTGGCCCGCTGCAGTACCTACCGCCAGGTCAGCGATAGTCGCATCTTCGGTTTCGCCTGAACGGTGAGAGATAACCGCGGTGTAGCCAGCATCTTTCGCCATTTTGATCGCGGCCAGAGTTTCGGTCAGAGAACCGATCTGGTTGAATTTGATCAGGATGGAGTTAGCGATGCCTTTCTCGATGCCTTCTTTCAGGATCTTGGTGTTGGTTACGAACAGGTCGTCACCCACCAGCTGGATTTTGTCGCCCAGCACTTTGGTCTGGTATGCGAAACCAGCCCAGTCAGATTCGTCCAGACCGTCTTCGATAGAAACGATTGGGTACTGCTTGGTCAGGTCTTCCAGGAAGTGAGTGAACTCTTCGGAAGTGAAGGCTTTGTTGCCTTCGCCGGCCAGCACGTATTTACCGTCTTTGTAGAACTCAGACGCCGCGCAGTCCATCGCCAGGGTAATATCTTTGCCCAGCTCGTAGCCTGCTGCTTTAACCGCTTCAGCGATAACAGCCAGCGCTTCTGCGTTAGAACCCAGGTTAGGCGCGTAGCCACCTTCGTCACCTACAGCGGTGCTCATGCCTTTGGCTTTCAGAACTTTAGCCAGGTTGTGGAAAACTTCAGAACCGATACGGATCGCTTCTTTGATGGTTTTCGCGCCAACAGGCTGAATCATGAATTCCTGGATGTCGACGTTGTTGTCGGCGTGCTCACCACCGTTGATGATGTTCATCATCGGCAGTGGCATAGAGAATTTGCCCGGGGTGCCGTTCAGTTCAGCAATGTGCTCGTACAGTGGCTGACCTTTAGAGGCAGCTGCGGCTTTAGCAGCAGCCAGAGAAACAGCCAGAATGGCGTTAGCACCAAACTTGGATTTGTTCTCGGTACCGTCCAGATCGATCATAATCTTGTCGATGTTTGCCTGGTCTTTTGCATCTTTACCGGTTACCGCTTCAGCGATAGGACCGTTAACGGCTGCAACGGCTTTGGTTACGCCTTTACCCAGGAAACGAGATTTGTCACCGTCACGCAGTTCCAGCGCTTCGCGGGAACCGGTAGAAGCGCCTGATGGTGCCGCTGCCAGACCAACGAAACCGCCTTCCAGATGCACTTCGGCTTCAACGGTCGGGTTTCCACGGGAGTCGATGATTTCGCGACCGATGACTTTTACGATTTTGGACATTAGTTTTTCCTCAGTACAAGTTAGCTTAAACTTAGACACACTCTCTGAAACCCTGAGGTTTCAGAGAGTTATGAAAATACTTATTTTGCCAAACGCTTTTGGTGCTCGCTGGCGGCTTTTACAAAGCCACTGAACAGCGGGTGTCCGTCACGAGGTGTTGAGGTGAATTCCGGATGGAACTGACACGCAACAAACCATGGGTGGTTAGGGATTTCAATAATCTCAACCAGCTGGTCATCCCCGGAGCGGCCTGCAATACGTAATCCCGCCGCTTCAATCGGCTTTAATAGCATATTGTTGACTTCATAACGATGACGGTGACGCTCAACGATGGTGTCGCTGCCGTACAGCTTGCGCACCAGACTGTCGTCGGTCAGCTGACACTGCTGGCTGCCCAGACGCATGGTGCCGCCCAGATCGCTCTGCTCGGTACGCTGCTCAACGTTGCCTTCTTCATCACGCCATTCGGTGATCAGCGCTACAACCGGGTACTTACAGTCCGGTACGAACTCGGTAGAGTTAGCGCCTTCCATATGGGCCACGTTGCGTGCGAACTCCATCAGCGCAACCTGCATACCCAGACAGATACCCAGATAAGGGATGTTGTTTTCACGCGCGTACTGCGCGGTCATCAGCTTGCCTTCCACACCGCGATAGCCGAAGCCGCCAGGGATAAGAATAGCATCCAGATCTTTCAGCAGTTCAACGCCGCGGGTTTCAACATCCTGCGAATCGATCAGCTTGATGTTCACGGTCACGCGGTTTTTCAGGCCGCCGTGCTTCAGCGCTTCAATCACGGATTTGTAAGCGTCAGGCAGTTCGACATATTTGCCGACCATACCGATATTCACTTCACCGCCCGGATTGGCTTCTTCGTAAATCACCTGCTCCCACTCGGCCAGGTTGGCTTCCGGTGCGTTCAGGTTGAAGCGTTTGCAGATGTAATCATCCAGCCCCTGAGACTTGAGCATGCCAGGGATTTTGTAGATTGAATCAACATCTTTCAGTGAGATAACCGCTTTTTCCGGGACGTTACAGAACAGCGCGATTTTCGCACGTTCGTTAGCCGGTACGGCGCGATCTGAACGGCAGATCAGCACGTCAGGCTGAATACCGATAGACAGCAGTTCTTTCACTGAATGCTGAGTAGGTTTGGTTTTCACCTCACCCGCCGCCGCCATATACGGCACCAGAGTCAGGTGCATATACATGGTATGTTCACGGCCGACGTCAACCGCCATCTGGCGGATTGCTTCGAGGAACGGCAGGGATTCGATGTCACCCACGGTACCGCCAATTTCCACCAGCACGACATCGTGGCCTTCGCCACCTTCAATGATGCGTTCTTTAATGGCATTGGTGATATGCGGGATCACCTGAATGGTCGCACCCAGATAGTCGCCACGACGCTCTTTGCGCAGGACTTCAGAGTAAATACGGCCAGTTGTGAAGTTGTTACGACGGCTCATCTTGGTACGGATGAAGCGCTCGTAGTGACCGAGATCCAGATCGGTTTCCGCGCCGTCATCAGTGACGAACACTTCGCCGTGCTGAGTTGGGCTCATGGTTCCCGGATCCACGTTGATGTACGGATCCAGCTTCATGATGGTCACGTTAAGACCACGCGCTTCGAGGATGGCGGCCAGGGAGGCTGCGGCAATGCCTTTACCCAGAGAGGAAACGACCCCGCCGGTCACAAATATATAGTTCGTTGTCATGCTGAACCTGAGAATGTAGGTTTAAAGACGATGGAATGAATAACCAGGACGGGAAAATAGTATACCCGAAACCCCTGTTGCCGACAATTAATCGTTTCCATGTTGTGACTATTCCACCGCTTTTATCACTCCGAGACTACCTGATTTCTTAAATCAGGATGTTGATGTGCGTCACATTTTTGTTGAATCGTGTCAGCTAATTATTCCCTGGATTTTACCTGCTGCCACGCGGCTTCCATCTGTTCCAGCGTGGCCTGCTGCATTTCCAGGCCCTGTTCGGCGATAATTTGCTCAACCTGACGGAATCGACGCTCGAACTTAATATTGGCCTTTTGCAGCGCGGTTTCCGCCTTTTTGCCCAGATGGCGCGACAGATTCACCGTTGCAAACAGCAGATCGCCGATCTCCTCTTCCAGCTTGTCCTGGTCGACCACGGCCTGTTGCGCTTCGTGCATCACTTCATCAATCTCTTCGTACACTTTACCCAGCACCGGCCCCAGCGTATCCCAGTCAAACCCCACGCTGTTGCAGCGTTTCTGGATTTTATGCGCACGCATCAGCGCAGGCAGCGCCTGGGGAATATCATCCAGCACCGAATGCTGTGCCTTTTCCGCGCGCTCATCGCTTTTGATTTTTTCCCAGTTCACCAGCACCTCAGCGCTGTCTGCCACCGTCGCGCCGGCAAAGATATGCGGGTGGCGGCGCTCAAGTTTGTCGCTGATGGCGTTACAGATATCGTCGAAGTTAAAGCGCCCTTCTTCCTGCGCCATCTGGGCATAGAACACCACCTGGAACAGCAGATCGCCGAGTTCCCCGCGCAGATCGTCGAAGTCGGCGCGCTCGATGGCGTCGATGACTTCATAGGTTTCTTCCAGGGTATAGGGGGCGATGGTGGCATAGGTTTGCTGGCGATCCCACGGGCAGCCGTGTTCCGGATCGCGCAGGGTTTTCATGATGCCCAGCAGGCGATCGAGAGCGTTCATAGTGGTGAGTCCTTGTTGTAGGAATAATCAATGGAATGAGGATAATCGTTATGGGGCTTTAAAGGCGCTTCTGATTTCGTAACAAGGCGACCTTTATGGGGCTTTCCAGATGCTTCCGATCTCGTGCCCGGGCGACCGTTATGGGGCAGAACGCCGAGCCGCCGTTAACACGTCCGTGTGGGCTTGGCTGCGGCCTCCCTGCCGCAGACACTCGGCTTTTCTGCCCCATAACGTTCACCTTCATATCATCGTGTTGCGGCGAGAAAAAATGGCCGACCGATGTGTTGCCGGTTAATCATTGAGGGATTGTAGCAAAAAAGTGGGGGAGGATAAGGCCAACAGAGAGAATTCGGTTTCATTTGCAGCAACGCCAACAGTCGTTAAGCAATCGGTGCAGGCGGGCTTCGCGGACCGTCGGGCGCATGGACGCGCCCGTCGAGCCTATAGGGACATATTCACGGCGAGTCCGCGAAGCCCGCCTGCACCGATAAGCCAACCACCGATCCTGCCGCAACGGCCTGGCACCAGGTCGTCACGTAACCAGAAATCACCGAAAATCAGTGCAAGCGCCTTGCATCAATAATATCCGGCACCTGATTCAATCGCGCCAGCACCCGGCTCAGCACCTGCTGATTGTAAATCTCAATATCCATATCAATCGTCGCCAGCTGCTTTTTGGTATCGCTGTGGCTGGAAACGCCCAGCACGTTGACCTTCTCGTTCGCCAGAATCGTGGTGATATCACGCAGCAGACCGCTGCGATCGTTGGCCGTCACCCGCACCACCAGCGAATAACCGCTGGAATACGTTTCGCCCCACACCGCATCCACAATGCGCTCCGGCGCATGCGACATCAGATCGGCCAGCTGATCGCAGTCTGCGCGGTGAATCGAAATACCGCGTCCCTGGGTGATAAAACCGGTGATGTCATCACCCGGGATCGGCTGGCAGCAGCGGGCAATATGGTGCATCAGATTACCCACGCCCTCCACGACCACCCTGCCGCTCTCTTTACTGCGCGGCACGTTGTTAGAGGATTTTTGCGTCAGCTGACGCAGCGCTTCGCGATCTTCCTCTTCCGCACTCGGCTTGTTCAGCTTCGACTGCAGGAAGTTGCTCATCTGGTTGAGCCGCACATCGCCGCCGCCGATCGCCGCCAGCAATTCGTCAAGCGTGTTGAAGTTGTAGCGCGGCAGCAGCAGCTTCTCGGCATCCTTGAGATTGATGTCCAGATGATCCAGTTCGTTGTCCAGAATTTGCCGCCCGGCGATAATATTCTTATCGCGATCCTGCTTGCGGAACCAGGCGTGGATCTTCGACCGACCGCGGCTGGTAGTCACATAGCCCAGGTTCGGGTTCAGCCAGTCGCGGCTTGGGTTCGGCTGCTTCTGGGTGATGATATCAATCTGATCGCCCATCTGTAGCTGATAGGTAAACGGCACAATGCGGCCGCCAATTTTCGCGCCGATGCAGCGGTGGCCGATATCGCTGTGAATATGGTAAGCGAAGTCCAGCGGGGTGGAACCGGCAGGCAGATCCACCACGTCACCTTTCGGGGTAAAGACGTAAACCCGGTCGTCGAAGACCTGACTGCGCACCTCGTCGAGCATTTCGCCAGAATCGGCCATCTCTTCCTGCCAGGTGATCAGCTTACGCAGCCAGGCAATGCGTTCTTCGTGGCCGGACGCACCGCGCACGCTGCCGCCCGTTCCGCCTTCTTTATACTTCCAGTGTGCCGCCACGCCCAGCTCGGCATCTTCATGCATCTGGCGGGTACGGATCTGGATTTCAACGGTTTTGCCTTTCGGCCCCAGCACCACGGTGTGGATCGACTGGTAGCCGTTGGGTTTCGGATTGGCGACATAGTCATCAAATTCGCTGGGCAGATGGCGATAAAGAGTGTGCACAATCCCCAGGGCACCATAACAGTCCTGCAGGCGTTCGGCCACGATGCGCACCGCACGCACGTCGAACAGCTCATCGAAGGCCAGCGATTTTTTCTGCATCTTCCGCCAGATGCTGTAGATGTGTTTCGGGCGACCGTACACCTCGGCCTTCACGCCCTCTTTGACAATTTCGTCCCGCAGCGACTGCACGAAGGTATCAATGTAATCTTCACGATCGATACGGCGCTCGTGCAGCAGTTTTGCGATGCGTTTATATTCGTCGGGGTGCAGATAGCGGAAGCAGAAGTCTTCCAGCTCCCATTTGAGTTGACCAATGCCCAGGCGGTTGGCCAGCGGAGCATAGATATTGGTACACTCTTTCGCGGCCAGCACGCGCTCGTCTTCCGGCGCGTCTTTAACTTCGCGAAGGTGCGCAATACGCTCGGCCAGCTTGATAACCACGCAGCGGAAATCTTCCACCATCGCCAGCAGCATGCGCCGGACGTTATCGACCTGCTCTGAGGCCATGGAGTCATTATGGGTGGCTTTCAGCTGACGGATGGCATCCATATCGCGTACGCCGTGGACCAGCGAAACAATTGCCTTGCCAAAGTGCTCTTCCAGCACCTCTTCCGGCACCACATTGGCATCGGCCAGCGGGAACAGCAGCGCCGCGCGCAGCGTCTCGTTGTCCATGCTGAGCATGGAGAGAATTTCCACCATTTCAACGCCGCGCCACAGCAGGAGCGCGGCATCGGGATGTCCTTTGGTTGCGGTTTCACAATAGCGCCACGTCTCGGCCAGTCGTTCACATGACTGCGGGTTGGCGATCCCCAGACTGGTGATCCATTGGTCGAGGGCAAACTCGCCGGCCGTATTCAGATGTGCACTTCTTACCGCAACCATATCCTCTCCTGGCATAGCCCCGTTCGGGACTTATTTTCGGCTAAACAGCACCATGGATTCCAGATGCCCGGTATGTGGAAACATATCGAGCATTGTCACCCGTTCCAATTGGTAGCCGGACTTCAGAAGTACCTGACTGTCCCTGGCCAGTGTTGTCGGGTTACAGGAAACATAGACCACGAGTTCCGGTGCAAGTTTAACAATATGCTCCATCACCCCGGCGGCACCGGCACGGGCCGGATCCAGTAACACCTTATTAAATCCTTCGCCAGCCCAGGGCTGGCTTGTCACGTCTTCCTCAAGGTTATGTTGATAAAACGCGACATTGTTCAGATTATTTAATGCTGCATTATACGCAGCCTTTGCCACTAATGCTGCAACGCCCTCCACACCCACGACATTTTCAGCCAAATTTCCCATAGGGAGGGTAAAGTTGCCCATTCCACAGAACAGATCCAGCACCCGATCCTGCGGCTTCAGATCCAGCCAGGCCAGCGCCTGCGCGACCATTTGCTGATTAACCTCGTCGTTCACCTGAATGAAATCGCGCGGGCTGAAGGTCAGGCCCAGATGACCGGAATGAATAACGGGCATCGCTCCGTTCAGCTGCTCCAGACTGTTACTGTCCGGGGCAAGAAACAGCGACAGCTGATGGTTATGCGAAAACTGTTCCAGTTTTTGTCGATCCGCGGCGCTGAGCACGGCAAGATGGCGTAAAACCAGCAGCGGGCCGTTATCTGCCAGCACCAGCTCAACGTGACCCAGGCGCCGGACGGCCTGCAAACCACTCAGCAATGCATGAAGTGGCTGAATTAACGCATTAAGTTCGGGCTTCAAAATGGGGCATTGCGTGATATTGACCAGATCGCTGGACGCCTTCTCGCGAAAGCCCATCTGCAGAGTCTGCGTTTTTGCCTGAAAATTCAGGCTCAGGCGAGCCCGTCGCCGATAGCCCCAGGCCTGACCGGCAATAATATCGTTCACCGCGACCGGGAAACCGCTCTCTTTCGACAGCATATGCGCCAGCGCGCGAGCTTTGCTTTCCTGCTGTAAATCGATCGGCACGTGCTGCTGCTGGCAGCCTCCGCAGCGACTATAATGCGGACAGCGGGGCTGAACACGCTGCGGACTGGCCGTCAGGATCCGTTTTACCGTTCCGCGGGAAAACTGGCGCTTATCTTCACTGATTTCAACTTCAACCTGTTCGCCAGGCAGTGCTCCCTGCACAAAAAGCGCTTTACCATGATGGCGTGCCACGCCCTGACCAAATGCATCGAGGTCATCAACGACAACAGTTATTTTCTGGCGGGTCGTCACGCGCCGTTTTGCAGAGTAGAATTGCGCCATTATTTCATTGCTTCTCAAACGTAGTGCCGAAAAAAACCGGCGTAGCCTACCCTGGCGAGTGATGGAATTCGACCTGTACAGGATAAAATGTCGCAGGAAAGTGGAGCAAGCCGTTTCTCACAGGGAATACCATGACCAAATACAGCCTGCGGGCGCGAATGATGATTCTGATCCTGGCACCAACGCTGATGATCGGACTGCTGCTCTCGACTTTTTTCGTGGTCAACCGCTATAACGAATTACAAAGCCAGCTGACCGACGCCGGGATCAACATCATTGAACCGCTGGCCGTCTCCAGTGAGTATGGCATGACCTTCCGCAGCCGCGAGTCGGTTCGCCAGCTGGTCAGCCTGTTGCACCGGCGCCACTCCGATATCGTGCGGGCTATTTCCGTTTTTGATGACAATAATCAGCTCTTTGTTACCTCGAACTATCTGCAAAATCCCGATCTGCTGCGCCTGCCCGACCACACGCCGCTGACCGCCCGCTATCTGAAAGAGCGCCACGGTAACTCGGTGATCCTGCGAACGCCTATCCTGTCCGAAAGCTATTATCCGGATGAGTCACCGGGCTGGGACGCCAAGCCGACCGGTAACCCGCTGGGCTATGTTGCAATTGAGCTGGACCTGCAGTCCGTCAGGCTGCAGCAGTATAAAGAAGTGTTTATTTCTACCCTGCTGGTGCTGCTCTGCCTGTGTATTGCCATGCTGTTTGCCTACCGCCTGATGCGGGATGTCACGGGACCGATACGCAATATGGTCAGCACCGTCGACCGCATTCGCCGCGGCCAGCTCGACAGCCGCATGGAGGGCTATATGCTGGGCGAGCTGGACGTGCTGAAAAACGGCATTAATTCCATGGCGATGTCGCTGACCGCCTATCACGAAGAGATGCAGCAGAATATCGATCAGGCGACCTCCGATCTGCGTGAAACGCTGGAACAGATGGAAATTCAGAACGTCGAGCTGGATCTGGCCAAGAAGCGGGCGCAGGAAGCGGCGCGAATCAAATCTGAATTCCTTGCCAATATGTCCCATGAACTGCGCACGCCGCTTAACGGGGTGATTGGCTTTACCCGCCAGACGCTGAAAACCACGCTCAACTCCACCCAGCGTGATTATCTGAATACCATTGAACGATCGGCGAATAATCTGCTGAGCATCATCAACGACGTGCTGGACTTCTCCAAGCTTGAGGCCGGAAAGCTGGTGCTGGAAACCATTCCCTTCCCGCTGCGCGCCACGCTGGATGAGGTGGTGGTCCTGCTGGCACAGTCGGCCCACGAAAAGGGGCTGGAGTTGACGCTCAACATTCAGAACGATGTGCCGGACAATGCCATCGGCGACCCGCTGCGCATGCAGCAGATTATTGTAAACCTGCTCGGCAACGCCATTAAATTTACCGAACGCGGCAATATCGATATTCGCGTGGAGAAACGCGCGCTGAGCAATAATCGCATGGAGCTGGAGGTGCAGATCCACGATACCGGCATCGGCATCTCGGAAAAGCAGCAGTCGCAGCTGTTCCAGGCCTTCCGCCAGGCGGATGCCAGCATTTCCCGCCGCCACGGCGGCACGGGCTTAGGGCTGGTGATCACCCAGAAGCTGGTGAATGAAATGGGGGGTGAAATCTCCTTCCACAGCCGTCTGAATCATGGCTCCACCTTCTGGTTCCACGTTAATCTGGCCCTGAATCCCAACGCCGCCAGCGATCCGCGCATGCTCGACTGCCTCACCGGCCAGCACATGGCCTATGTCGAACCGAATAATGCCGCCGCGCAGGCGATGCTGGAAATGCTCAGCGCAACGCCGATGAAAGTCAGCTACAGCCCGACGCTGGACAACCTACAGGAAGCACACTACGACGTGCTGTTGCTGGGATTACCGGTTGATATGCAGAGCAATCGTGAAATTACCGGGGAACATCTCACGCCGCTGTTGCAGCGTGCCGACAGCGTGATCCTGGCGTTACCTTTCCCGCTGCAAATCTATGCTGAACAGCTGAAGGCGCGCGGCGTTACCGCCTGTCTGATCAAGCCGCTGTCAATGGCCCGGCTGCTGCCGATTCTGGTGGATCACCACGCGCGGGATATCACGCCTCAGTCAGGGAGTTCCCGCCTGCCTATCCGGGTGATGGCCGTGGATGATAATCCGGCCAACCTCAAACTGATCGGCGCGCTGCTGGAGGAGCTGGTCGAGCATATTGTCCTGTGCGACAGCGGTGAAGCCGCTATTCAGCAGGCAAGGCTACAGAGTCTGGATATTATTTTGATGGACATTCAGATGCCGGATATCGACGGCATCCGCGCCAGTGAGGTGATACGCGAACTCCCTCAGCATCAGAACACGCCAATCGTCGCGGTCACCGCACACGCACTGGAAGGGGAGCGCGAGCAGCTGGTTAAAGCCGGAATGAACGACTATCTGGCGAAGCCGATTGATGAACAAAAGCTGAGCCATCTGCTGGCTCGCTATCTGCCTGCCAGGAAAGAGGCACTACCGCCGCCATCGAACACGTCCGTCTCGCTCGACTGGGCGCTGGCACTTCGCCAGGCCGCGAACAAACCCGATCTGGCTCGCGACCTGCTGCAAATGCTGGTGGATTTCCTGCCGGAGGTGCGCACGCTGGTCGAACAATTTATGGCCAGCAACAACCCCGCTGGCCTGCGCGATATCATTCATAAACTCCACGGCAGCGCCAGCTACAGCGGCGTGCCGCACATGAAAAAACTGTGCCAGGAGCTGGAGCAGAGCTTGCTGAATCATGAAGATATTGCCGCCATCGAGCCTGAACTGCTGGAATTGCTGGATGAGATGGAGCATGTGGCCGAGCTGGCTAAAGAGCAGCTGAAAATCCAGTGAGGGAGGTCCGCAGCCGTCGCTGCGGACCCGGAAAGCTTCGCCTTTAACCGGCAGTAAGACGCTGTCCGGCAGCCAGCGTTGCCGCAACGTTACGTGCGGTCAGGCGCACGTTATCCGCCGCTTCCTGCAGCGCGTCATCAAGGCTGCAAATGCGATAAATCACGCTGAATACGGCATCAATCCCGTGCTGATGCACCACCCCGACATCGCGCGTCAGGCTGCCGGCAATGCCGATTACCGGTTTGTTATAGCGTTTAGCGACACGCGCCACGCCGACCGGCACCTTGCCGTGAATGGTCTGGCTGTCAATGCGCCCTTCTCCGGTGATCACCAGCATGGCATCCTGCACCAGCGCGTCCAGCCCCAGCGCATCGGTGACGATCTCAATCCCCGGCCGCAGTGTCGCCGCGCAGAAGGCATACAGCCCCGCGCCCATGCCGCCCGCCGCGCCACCGCCCGGCACGGTCAGCACATCCACCGCCAGATCGCGCTGAATTATCTCCGCGAAATGCGTCAGCGCGGCATCCAGCTGGTTCACCTGCTGCGCGGTCGCGCCTTTCTGTGGGCCAAATACCGCCGAAGCCCCCTGTTCACCCGTTAAAGGGTTGGTCACGTCACAGGCCACCTCAAAACGGCACTGGGCGATGCGCGGGTCAAACTCGCGCATATCAATACTTGCGAGCTGCGCCAGGGCTGCACCGCCGGCACCGATTGCGTTACCGCGTTCATCCAGCAGTTTCGCGCCCAGCGCCTGCACCATGCCCGCACCGCCGTCGTTAGTCGCACTGCCGCCGATACCGATAATCAGATGCTCAATACCGCTGTCCAGCGCATGTTGAATCAGCTCGCCGGTGCCCCAGCTGGTCGCACGCAGGACATCACGACCGGCCGGAGGAACCCGTTCCAGCCCACTGGCCGTCGCCATTTCAATAATGGCACAGCGCCCGTCACCGGAAAGGCCGTAGAAGGCATCAACCGGATCGCCAAGCGGACCGGTGACGCGCAGCGGAATGATTTTACCGCCGGTGGCCGCAACCATGGCGTCGACCGTGCCTTCTCCGCCATCGGCGACCGGCAGTTTGACGTACTGAGCATTGGGGAAGATTTCGCGAAAGCCTTTTTCAATCTGCGTGGCAACGTCCAGGGCAGAAAGGCTCTCTTTATAGGAGTCTGGAGCGATAACAATTTTCACAGGCTATCCCGTCTGAGGCTGGAATTCGGGCGGCAGACAGGGCCGCCCGCTGAGCATGGATTAGCTAATCAGCTTAGCCCACTGCTCGACCCACGGCGAGGTCACTTCTTCCGGTTCCGGGTTTTCCCCGGCATCCACCATCAGCACGTCGCCCACACGCACCGCACTCTGTTCCTGCAGCAGCTCGGCAAACTTTTTGCCCGCGCCGCAGAAGTCGTCATAGCTGCTGTCACCCAGCGCGATAACGCCATAGCGCAGGCCAGGCTGGTAGCCAAGGCTGTCTTTAATCGCATGGAATAACGGGGCGATACTGTCCGGCAAATCGCCCTGCCCCGTGGTGGAGGTGATCACCAGCGCCACCTTTCCTTCGTAGCGCTTCCAGTCTTCAAGCGTGGGATCTTCAAATACCTTCACCTGATGACCGGCTTCGACCAGCAGCGGTTCTGCCTCTTCGGCCACTAACAGCGCGTTGCCGTAAACCGTACCCACAAAAATGCCTACTTCAGCCATTATTTTCTCCGGATGCTAAATTTGCCCACTATCCTGCGGGGTTTCCTCGATTAACTCAACCCTGGGGATCTCAGGGAGACAATCCTGCCAGCCAAACTGCTGCATAGCCCGCTGCCAGACCGCATCCAGCCCGGCCCGCAGCTCAAGCGGCTCACCGGTAACCGGATGTATTAACTGCAGTTTACTGGCGTGAAGCATCAGCCGGTTCATCCCGAAATGCTGTGCCGCGCTGCGGTTTTGTCTGAGGTCACCGTGGGCGCTGTCGCCGATAATCGGATGCCGCAGGTGGGTCATGTGGCGGCGAAGCTGATGCTTCCGGCCGGTCTGCGGCAGCATTTCCACCAGCGAGTAGCGAGAACTGGGATAGCGGCTGACCGCTACCGGCTGCTCGGTGGTCGCCACACCGCGCCAGTGCGTCGTCGCAGGCTGCGGCGCTTTGTCAGGCTGACTGAATTTATCGGCAATTTTGTCCAGCTCTTCGGTCAGAGGATAATCCAGCAGTTCATCCCCTTCCAGCCAGCCACGCACTACGGCATGGTAGGTCTTCTGGATTTGATGCTGTTCAAACTGCTGCGACAGCAGTCGGGCCGTATCGCTCGACAACGCCATCAGCAGCACGCCGGAAGTCGGGCGATCCAGCCGATGTACGGTATAAACGTGCTGGCCAATTTGATCCCGCACCGTCTGCATGACAAAGACGGTTTCATGGCGGTCCAGCCAGCTGCGGTGAACCAGCCAGCCGGAGGGTTTATTGACGGCCACCAGCCAGCGATCCTGATAGATAATTTCCAGCATCAGTTTGGCGACTCAAACAGCCGATCCAGAATATTGAGGCAGTGAAGCAGCTTTGCGCGCTCCGGGATATCGCCTTCCAGAGCCACTTCATAATAAGGTGCGATCGCCAGCGCCACCGGCAGAGGTGCTCCGGCATCCAGCAGCGCCTGCATACGCGGCAGAAAGATCCACTGCAGCCACTGTGGCGGCGTCATGGTATCAACACAAAAAGGTTCAGTGCTGGTAAAGGCCTGGCTGTTTGGGGGTAAGGACTGCCACAGCCCACAAGATTTCAGCTGCTGCTCAATAGCCTGCAAACGTTCCTGAACTTCGAGTTCACGGCTCATGATTCACCTCGTAGAAATGGGCCAGGAAAAGGGCGCAAAGGATATACCTATCGCGGTCAGGGTCGCAACTCCCGCTGTCAGGTTAAGATTAGCGGTTCCGCCCCGGAAAACAGACATAAAAAAAGGGAGCACTGTAAAAACAGTGCTCCCGGTTCGTTTGCAGCTATCCTGCTACCTTAATGCTCCCTGCTCGTCCTTGAAAACTTTTCCCTGCGCTATCCTGAGCAACGCCGTCCTGGCGATAATCCTTTGATATCCATAACCACCGCCATCCTGTGCGGCTCACATTCTCCATCCTGGAGGTGTCCCTTACCTCATCCTGAGGTGTCCTTGCTTCATCTGTGAAGCCTGTCCCTGAATCATCATCCCGATGGGTTCCACTCGTTCCATGAGTACATCATCCTGATGTTATCCTCGATGTTCTGAGTGTCCTTCGTGATGGCGGTAAGTTTGCCTGATTGAGTTGAGCAAACAAGATACCCGCAGGCACTTTTTACACCGGTGGAAAAGGGATTGGGCGGGTGGATACGCTAACGTTATGATCTCTCGAAACTTCATAAGAATGACGTATGAAATGTCTCTGCGATCCATAGCGATCTCTTACACGCAATGTAAGACATCTCTCACACCACGAATCGCCATCGTCTTAATCAGCCAGAGTAAGAGGTTGTAAAGAATTAAGAAAGTTCTCAAGAGAAGGGGCAATAACCTGTTTTTTCTGCGTGCCTAACTGCTCAATAATGACCTCGCCGCTGAGGTTACATACCGATACCACTTCCAGCTCGGATTCCGTGGTGGCGATAAATAGCGTGGGTGAATGCTTGAGGCGACGCTTCATGACCAGATGCCCAATCAGGTTTTCCTGCACCCGCGTAAAGTCCTCTTCACTCCACACCTGTACTAAGGACAGCGGCTTACCGTCATAAGTTCCGGCCATATCACCGGCAAATTGTGCGGTATAAAAGGCCACGACGGCAGGCTGCAGATGAATATCAAGCGCGCGCTCTACGGCATCCAGATTTTGTGGCAGCGTAAAGGGCTGCGGCAGCCACCACACTTCGTCTTCCCGGGTTGCCACAATACAGGGCGAGGGAATGCCGTGAAGATCGCGGCTCGCCGGGGCGTGGCCGGCCTGCTGCTGCCAACTATCGCAGTAACGGCGGGTAAAATCGTTAAGGGCCTGGGGGGTTTGTTCAATCATTCTTTTTTCACTCTTTCCTGGCTGAGGTACACTACTGCCCACTATTGCCCGGAATGCCTCCGGATGGATGACCGACGAATTAGCAACAGCGCCTGCCTTGCGGGCGATAAGGTAACACGATGTCTCATTATAACAATCATCAGGCGCTACAGGGCCTGACGCTGGGTAAACCCACAGAATATCACGACAGCTATCAGCCTGCGCTGCTGCAGGCGGTTCCACGCAGTCTGAACCGCGAACCCCTGGCACTTTATCCTGATAACCTGCCCTTCAGCGGCGCCGATATCTGGACCCTGTATGAGCTATCCTGGCTGAACAGCAAGGGTCTGCCGCAGGTTGCCGTCGGGGAAGTTTCGCTGTCTGCCGACAGCGTAAATCTGATTGAATCCAAAAGCTTCAAGCTCTACCTGAACAGCTTTAACCAGACGCGATTCAATGACTGGGGCGACGTCCGCCGCACGCTGGAACGCGATCTCAGCGCCTGTGCCCGGGGTGAAGTCAGCGTGGCCCTGTTCCGCCTGCAGGAGGTTGAAGGGCAGCCCATCGGCCACTTCAGCGGTCACTGCATTGATGAGCAGGACATTGTTATCGACAGCTACGAATTTAATGCGGACTATCTGCGTGATGCGACTGACAGTGAGGTGGTGGAGGAGCAGCTGGTCAGCCATCTGCTGAAATCCAACTGCCTGATTACCAATCAGCCTGACTGGGGATCGGTACAAATCAGCTATCGTGGCCCTCGTATCCAGCGCGAAGCGCTGCTGCGCTATCTTGTTTCATTCCGCCACCATAATGAGTTTCACGAGCAGTGCGTTGAGCGCATTTTCAGCGATATTCTGCGCTTCTGCCAGCCGGAAAGCCTGAGCGTTTACGCGCGCTATACCCGACGCGGCGGGCTCGATATCAACCCCTGGCGGACCAACACCGATTTCACGCCGAGCCGGTCGCGGCTGGTGCGTCAGTAAATGTGAGTTTAAGCACGTATCCTGTTGTTAAATAGCATCAGACAGGGCTAATCTCAAGGGAGGCGGCGCGTAAGCTGCCCAGGATTATGACCAGGGTGGCCGCGATGTATCCTGTCGCGGCTGCCATGGAGTTACCGCTCACCCTGGCGGGTGTAAAGGAGTTCAATTGATTACACAAATCAGCCCACTCGGCTCAATGGACCTGCTTTCCCAACTGGAAGTCGATATGCTGAAGCGCACGGCCAGCAGCGATCTCTACCAGCTGTTCCGTAACTGCTCTCTTGCCGTACTTAACTCCGGAAGCCAGACCGACAGCAGCCAGGAGTTACTTGCCCGTTTTGAAAGTTTCGACATCAACGTGCTGCGCCGCGAGCGCGGTGTGAAGCTGGAACTGATCAATCCCCCTGAAGATGCCTTCGTTGACGGCCGTCTGATCCGCTCACTGCAGGCGAACCTGTTTGCCGTGCTGCGCGACATTCTTTTCGTCAACGGTCAAATCGACAACGCCGGTCGTTTACCGCCGCTGAACGTCGAAAACTCCGTGCACATCACCAACCTGGTGTTCTCGATCCTGCGCAACGCGCGCGCGCTGCACGTCGGCGAAGAACCGAATACCGTGGTGTGCTGGGGCGGCCATTCAATTAACGCCGTGGAATACCAGTACTGCCGCAGCGTCGGTGCTCAGCTTGGCCTGCGGGAACTAAATATCTGCACCGGCTGCGGACCGGGCGTGATGGAAGCACCGATGAAGGGCGCGGCGGTCGGTCACGCGCAGCAGCGCTACAAAGAAGGCCGTTTTATCGGCATGACCGAGCCGTCAATTATTGCCGCCGAGCCGCCGAACCCGCTGGTTAACGAGCTGATTATCATGCCGGACATCGAGAAACGTCTGGAAGCCTTCGTGCGTATTGCTCACGGCATTCTGATCTTCCCGGGCGGCGTGGGCACGGCAGAGGAACTGCTCTACCTGCTGGGTATTCTGATGAATCCGCACAACCACGATCAGGTGCTGCCGCTGATTCTGACCGGGCCGAAAGAGAGCGCCGACTACTTCCGCGTGCTGGATGAATTTATCGTCACCACGCTGGGAGAGCAGGCTCGCAGACACTACAGCATCATTATTGATGACGCGGCTGAAGTTGCACGGCAGATGAAGAAAGCGATGCCTGCGGTGAAAGAGTATCGTCGTGAAACCGGTGACGCCTACAGCTTCAACTGGGCGCTGCGCATCGCCCCGGATCTGCAAACCCCGTTTGTCCCCAGCCATGAAAATATGGCGAACCTGAATCTTTATCCGGATCAGCCTGCGGAACAGCTGGCGGCCGCACTGCGTCGGGCATTTTCCGGCATTGTTGCCGGCAACGTCAAAGACGTGGGCATTCGCGCGATTAAAGAGAAAGGGCCGTATAAACTGCACGGCGATCCGCAGCTTATGCATCGTATGGATGAGCTACTGCAGGGCTTTGTTACCCAGCAGCGCATGAAACTGCCGGGCAGTGCCTACATCCCCTGCTACGAAATTATTAAGTAACCCTGCGAGCGGCCTCCGGGCCGCTCTGGACCCTTGTTTATGTCTGTTCACCTGTTAATTATTGATGCGCTGAATCTGATTCGGCGCATTCACGCGGTTCAGGGATCGCCCTGCCAGGAAGCCTGTCTGAATGCGGTCAGGCAGCTGTTACTGCACAGCCAGCCGACCCACGCGGTGGCGGTGTTTGATGATGAAGACCGGCAGGATAGCTGGCGACATCGGCTGCTGCCGGATTACAAAGCCGGACGCTCGCCGATGCCTGACTCACTGCACGATGAGATGCCGCTGCTGCGGGCCGCATTCGCCAGCGTGGGGATTGCCAGCTGGCACTCCGCCGGCGATGAAGCCGACGATCTCGCCGCCACGCTGGCCAGTAAGGTCGCCTCCGCGGGCCATCAGGCCACCATCGTTTCTACCGATAAAGGCTACTGCCAGCTGCTGGCACCCAAGGTGATGATTCGTGATTACTTCCAGAAACGCTGGCTGGACGTCCCGTTTATTACCGCCGAGTTTGGCGTGGCTCCCGCACAGCTTACCGACTACTGGGGGCTGGCCGGGATCGGCAGCAGCAAGATCCCGGGCGTTGCCGGCATTGGCGGTAAAAGTGCCACGCAGTTGCTCCAGCAGTTTGGCACGCTGGCAGAGATCTACAGGCAGATTGATGCGGTGCCCGATAAGTGGCGTAAAAAATTAATTGAGCATCAGGAGATGGCCGGGATCTGTAAACAGGTGGCCACGCTGAGGACTGATTTGCAGCTGGAAGGCAACCTGAAGGCGTTAAGGCTGCCCGCCCGGGGTTAAGCGCTGGCTTACAGCGGTTTGGCTGCAAGCGCATCGGAGAGCATTTGTCCTGAAACAGCCGCGCTCCTGAGTTATAAACTTTTGGGATGGGTAAACAGAAAGCCTGCCGTAGCGTTACGGCAGGTAAGTTCGATACGATGGCTCAGGCTATAAAATCAATCAGCGCTCGTCGCGGCGGCCGGGAACGGCGCTCCAGATACGGCGGATGTGTACCGTCACCTCTTCGCGATCGTGATAAAGCTGTCGGGCCTGAATCTGGGCATTGATCCCCTCCGCCTTCAGCTTTTCTTCGATCATCGCCAGATTCTGCGAAACTTCTTCATAACGCTTCTTCATCGGCAGCTTGAGGTTAAAGATCGCTTCCCGGCACCAGCCGTTCAACAGCCAGTCCACCATCAGGTTAGCCACGCGCACCGGTTTTTCGACCATATCGCAGACCAGCCAGTAGTTATTATTACGGGTTGGGCGATATTTGAAACCGTCCTCGCGCTGGTGGAAGACCTGCCCGGTATCCATCAGGCTCGGTGCCATCGGGCCGTTATCCACCGCGTTGACCATCATGCTGCGTTTTACCAGCTGATAGGTCCAGCCGCCCGGGCAGGCCCCGAGGTCAACCGCCCACATTCCGCTGGCCAGGCGTTCATCCCATTCATCGGCAGGAATAAAGACGTGGAAGGCCTCTTCCAGCTTCAGGGTTGAGCGGCTTGGCGCATCCGACGGGAACTTCAGGCGCGGAATGCCCATAAAGAACGGCGAATTATTATGCGGCAGTGAATAACCGACGTAGCAATAGCCGGGCGCGATAAAGAACACGTGAACGACGGGGCGTTTAGCGCTTTCGTAGTTCAACAGCACACCCGCTTTTCGCAGGCTGGCGCGCAGCGGTACGGTGAATTTACGGCAGAATTTCAGCAGCTCTTTGCTGGCATTGGTGTCCGGCACCTCAACCCGCAGGTCACCGCCCTTTTCAACCGCGCCGGTCAGCATGCCGACCACCGGGGTGATACGGTCTTCCTGCGGCAGATCGCGCAGAAGTTCACCAACCACGATCATCTGGCGGGCGAAAATCAGCTGGCTGAACTGCAGCTCGTTAATCAGCTTTTCCGCTTCGCCCTGCTGGTAACACTCAAACAGCACGTAGGCAGAATCGTCTTTCACCCGGGCAAAGCCATACACTTCGCGCTCGGCGGCCTTCGCCGTGATCTCCGCGGCGCACTCTTTTTCAAAACCCTGACGACAATAGAGTAAAACTTTATTCATGGCGTTCTGCCTTTTTGTTCAGACGCAGTGCGCCAATCAACATCAAAATCCAACCGATCAGGAAGCAGGTGCCGCCAATCGGTGTCACGTATACCCAGACTTTCAGGTGCGACAGCGCCAGGCAGTACAGGCTGCCGCTAAACAGCACCGTGCCCAGCGCTAACAGTGCGCTGCTCCAGTAAAACCAGATATTGGCGCGACGCAGCATTGCGGCGCCGATACCCAGGATCGCCAGAGTATGAAACGCCTGGTACTCCAGGCCGGTCTTCATCCATGACATCTCTACCACGCCCAGAGATTTGCTTAAAACGTGGGAGCCAAACGCGCCGAGCGCGACAAAAAAGAGGCCACTAATCGCTGAAAAAATCAGCATTGCACGACTGGACATTCAAGAGTTCCTCACTCAAAACCTGCGGTGATGGCCGCGTTCAGGCAGTTTATTGCTCATAGCGAAAGCGAAATTTTTCTTGTTCGCTGGCCGCTTTCGCCAGGATCCATTGCCGGAAGGCGGCTATTTTACCCAGTTCTGCCTGACTGTCATGACAAACCAGATAAAAAGCATTTTTACTGACTAACACGTCGTTAAACGGGCACACCAGGCGACCCGCTTCAATTTCACTCTGCGCCATCACATTATTCGCCAGCGCCACGCCCTGGCCGTGGATAGCCGCCTGAAGCACCATGGCACTGTGGCTGAAAATCGGCCCCTGCTGCACGTTAATGGCATTCAGACCCAGCTGTCGGGTATAGGCCTGCCAGTCACGGCGCGAGGCATCATGCAGTAGCGTGTGATTGCTCAACACGGCCGGCGACGTCAGCGGATGTTCACCGGTCAACAGCTGTGGCGAACACACCGGCAGCAGATATTCCGCATACAGTTTTTCAACGCGCAGCCCCGGCCAGTTGCCGCGCCCGTAGAAAATCGCCACGTCAACATCGTCGGCCAGTTTCTCTTCGTCGCGGTCCACCGCCTGAATACGCACATCAATGCCCGGATAAGCTGAGTTAAAGCTGGTCAGTCTGGGAACCAGCCACTGAATGGCAAAACTCGGCAGCAGACTGACGGTCAACGCCCCTTTGGCACTGCGCGCCTGGAGTTTACGCGTGGCGTCGTTCAGGGCGGTAAAAATCTCTTTAATATCGAGGTAATAACTCTGCCCTTCTTCGGTCAGCAGCAGTGACCGATTGCGGCGGCGAAACAGCTTGAGCCCAAGGAAATCCTCTAATGACTTGATCTGATGGCTCACCGCGGCCTGGGTAACGAACAGTTCCTCGGCGGCTTTGGTAAAGCTGAGATGACGCGCGGCAGCGTCAAAAACACGCAACGCATTAAGCGGTGGTAAACGTTTAGACATGGTAGATGGGCACTTTTGATTCACAGCCTGAAGTTACTTTGCAACACAGAGTAACGTATTAGTTTTTTTTATCCGAGACATTATAATTTGTCCGTTGAGGAACTACCAGCAAATACCTATAGTTGCCGCACTTCCTGAGCCGGAACGAAAAGTGTTTTGGAGTTTCGCGTTAACACGCTGAATTTTGAGGGCTTTTGGCTTGTGGTCGTGATGTTGTGTTTGCAATTGACCTGACTATTTTAAGGTCTGGTAGCCCGGCTACCGTTTATTCCTGTAGATTTACCCTGTCTGTCCATAGTGATTTTTATAGCACCGCAAATTGCGGTGCTTTTTTTATTGCAGAGCAAAAATTACTGCCCCATCTCGGCCATCTCTTTCACATCGGAACGGTTAATCTGCTGCTTGTTGCCATTAGCATCTTTGTAGCTGATCATACCGGTATCATTATCGACTGAAGGTTTACCCTCGGCGACAATAGTTCGTCCGTCATTCGTATGCATCACATAGTTACTTGAACAGGCAGCCAGAGTGAACACCATTGCACCTGCGACCAGAACTGCGGCTAATTTTTTCATCTTTATCTCCTTGCAGATTGTAATCCGAGAAATTACCCGTAGAACGACTTGTAAACCGACAAATGACGATAAAAAAAACTGACAAGACGGTTCTCTTTTGCGGGTAATAGCTTAAAGCATGCAATATTCAGCATAACCCGCTTTCCCAGCTTTGCCAGGAAACCGCAACTTTTTCAGTCTGGTCCTAAATCAATCGACTAACCCGCAGGGTTAATGAGGAGTGTATGAAGTCATTTACCCCGCAGCAGTTTCGCCAGCAGTTCCCTGCTCTCAGTGAAACCGGCAGCTACCTCGACAGCGCCGCTACTGCCCTCAAGCCCGAGCCGGTCATTGAGGCCACGGAACAGTTTTATCGCCTGAGCGCAGGCACCGTGCACCGCAGCCAGTTTTCAGCCGCCCGCCGCCTGACCGAGCGCTACGAACATGCCCGTAGCCAGGTGGCCCGCCTGATTCACGCGGCCGACGCCAACAGCATCGTCTGGACGAAAGGCACTACCGAAGCCATCAACCTGGTGGCTCAGAGCTATCTGCGCCCCCGACTGCAGCCGGGAGATGAGATCCTCGTCAGCGAGGCTGAGCATCATGCCAACCTGGTGCCCTGGCTAATGGTGGCAGAACAGACCGGGGCCAAGGTGGTGAAGTGGCCGATCGGCCCGGACCGCCTGCCGGACATGGCGCAGCTTCCCGCACTGCTCGGCCCGCGCACGCGCCTGCTGGCCATCGGGCAGATGTCCAACGTGACCGGCGGCTGCCCGGACCTGGCAACAATCATTCCGCTGGCCCATGCGGCAGGCGCAAAAGTGATGGTCGACGGCGCTCAGGGTATCGTCCACTGCCCGCCGGACGTCCAGGCGCTCGATATTGATTTCTACGCGTTTTCCGGCCATAAACTGTACGGTCCAACGGGCATTGGCGCGCTGTATGGTCAACCCGATCTGCTGGCGCAGATGTCCCCGTGGCAGGGCGGCGGCAAAATGCTGACCTCCGTCAGCTTCGACCGTTTTACGCCGCAGGCCGTACCCTGGCGTTTTGAACCCGGTACGCCAAACGTCGCCGGCGTGGTCGGCCTGAGCGCCGCGCTGGAGTGGCTGGACGGCATTGATATCGCAGCGGCAGAGCGCTGGTCCTGCGATCTGGCTGACCAGGCGGAAGTCCGATTGTCCTCACTTCCGGGTTTTCGCAGCTTCCGCAGCAGCGGCTCCAGCCTGCTGGCCCTTGATATTGCCGGGGTGCATCACAGCGATCTCGTCACGCTGCTGGCGGAAAGCGGGATTGCCCTGCGATCGGGGCAGCACTGCGCGCAGCCACTGCTGGCGGCGCTGGGCGTCAGTGGTACACTGCGCGCCTCGTTTGCACCTTATAATACGCTTTCCGATGTGGACGCGCTGATGGCGGCGATGACGACCGCCCTGACCCTACTGGCAGACTGATTAATGAGTACAGAAAACCTTGCTCCACACCCTTTTGGTTCGGAAATTACCGTTGCCTCGCTGCTTGAGCAGTTCGCCGCTTTCAGACAGTGGGAAGATCGCTACCGCCAGCTGATTCTGCTGGGTAAACGGCTCCCCGCCCTGCCAGATGCTCTTAAGACCCCCAGTATTGAGCTTAGCGGCTGTGAAAACCGCGTCTGGCTGGGGCATCAGCGTGCGGCCGACGGCCGGCTGCATTTTTACGGCGACAGTGAGGGCAGAATCGTGCGCGGTTTACTGGCGGTGCTGCTGACCGCCGTGGAAGGCAAAACTCAGGACGAGCTGTTACAAAACGATCCGCTACAGCTGTTCAGTCAGCTGGGGCTGAAGGACCAACTCAGCTCCTCGCGCAGCACCGGGCTTCAGGCGCTGGCGGATGCGGTGATCCGCGCAGCGAAAGAATAAAGCTAAAATGGGCTTTCCGGCGTTAACGCGTCGGACAGTATCGGCTTTGGAGCATCCCGCCCCCCGATAGATAGCGTCGGGCGCGTTATTCCGCACGTTCGGCCTTCGCCACCATTTTTTTCAGCGCGTGTGAAACCGCAACAAAGCCGAAGGTGGCCGTCACCATCGTCGCCGCACCAAATCCGGCGGCGCAGTCCATCCGTTTTGGCCCTTCAGCGGTGCTGCGTGAGGCGCAAACCGAGCCGTCCGGCTGCGGGTACTTCAGCGCCTCGGTAGAGAACACGCAGTCGATCCCGAGCTTGCCCTTGCTGCCTTTAACAATTTTAAAATCACTCTTCAGCCGCTCGCGCAGTTTAGCCGCCAGCGGATCCTGAATGGTTTTCGCCAGATCGGCGACCTGAATCTGGGTCGGATCGATCTGACCGCCCGCGCCGCCGGTGGTCACCAGCGGCACCTTATTACGGCGGCACCAGGCCAGCAGGGCCGCTTTGGGCCTGACGCTGTCAATGGCATCAATCACATAGCTGAACCCCCGATCCAACAGGGCTGCCGTATTGTCCGGGGTGATGAAATCATCGACGCAGGTCACGCGGCATTCCGGATTAATCTCCAGAATGCGCTCCGCCATGACCTCGGTTTTAGCCTTACCGACGTTATCCCTGAGCGCGTGGATCTGACGATTGGTGTTGGTAACGCAGACATCGTCCATATCAATCAGGGTGATCGCACCGATACCGGTACGCGCGAGGGCTTCCGCAGCCCAGGAGCCAACGCCGCCAATGCCGATCACACAGACGTGCGCATCAGCAAACAGCTGCAGCGCGGACTGACCGTACAAACGCGCCGTACCGCCGAAGCGTTGCAGCCAGGCGTCAGATAAAGCAGTCATTTATTGTTCCTCGAAAAACGTCGGGCCGGTTATCCGGCCCGTGATGGGCTTACTGGCTGGCCAGGAATGTACCCTGATTTTGATTTTGCGCGGCGGCAGAAGAGAACAGCGGCATACCGGTTCCCGGTGCAGCCTTCAGTACCCAGACGCGGCCATAATGATTAAACCATCCGGCCATATGTCCGGCATCCGGCCCGATGCCCTGGTAAATATCGAAGTGCTGCCCTTTGATAGCTCCGCCAACATCCAGCGACACCATCATACGCATCTCATATTTTCCGGTAAATTTACCGTTATTGTCCAGCAGCGGGATCTCGGCCAGAAGCGCGGTGCCCGGTGGGATCAGCGCACGATCGGCCGCCACGGACGCTTTCGCAATCAGCGGCACCGCGCTGGCTCCACGAACCGGTGCGAAGTTCTCCGGCTTAAAGAAGACAAAGGAAGGATTCTGCTCCAGCAGTTCGCGCACCTGTTCCGGGCTGTGCTCCTCGCCCCACTGACGGATGGCCTGCATCGACATGTCTTCGCGCTTCACCTCACCGCGGTCGATCAGCACCTTACCGATGCTGCGGTAGGCGTGGCCGTTCTTGCCGCCGTAGCCGAAGAACATCAGCGGGCGACCATCGCCGTAGTCAACATAGCCGCTGCCCTGCACATCCATAATAAAGTTATCCATCAGCGAATTGCTCCAGGCCGCAATGTAGCGATCCCCAAGCGCGCCGCTGTAGATCTGCGCCCGGCTGGGCAGCTTGCCCTTGCCGCGCGGCGGCATGCGGTATAAAGGATACTGGAATTCGCCCTGACGGGTATAACGCGCCTGAATCACCGGCGTATAGTAGCCGGTAAACTGCACGTTACCGTAGTTATCGGCCCCTTCCATCTGATACGCATCCAGGCCGAACTGGCGCAGCTGGCGGGTATCGCCGCCGGCCATCAGCCAGCTTTGAATGGCGCTGTAGGTGCCGGACTGGCGTGAATACATGCCGGAAGACGTCGAACGAATCTGTGAAACCTGATCGGCAAAATCTTTGCCGTTAACCGGGCGTCCCTTGGCATTGGGCTGATTGACCAGAGCCAGCGGCTGATCCAGCTTCCCGTCCTTATATTGCTGACCGCGATCGGTCGGTTTTGACGAACACCCAACCAGCAACGCCATCAGCGTGCCGGTCACCAGATATTTAGCCCAATGTCCTTTCATCCTTTATCTACCTTTATGCAGAAACCCTGCGCGAAGATAGCAAAGCCACTGGCATAATTAAATGCGCCATCGGCCCCGGCGCTCTGTTTTGTGCAACATTCCACCATTTGGTTCAAATAATGAGTAAGAGGAGCGCTTTTTCCCACTTATCTTAAAAAAGGGGTTGCAAGAAAAACCATGCGGCGTATAGTGCGCATCCACGGACGCGGGATGGAGCAGCCTGGTAGCTCGTCGGGCTCATAACCCGAAGGTCGTCGGTTCAAATCCGGCTCCCGCAACCAATTCGCAGCAGTCAGGCGAAAGAAAGAAAAAGAAAGTGTCGTGATGGAAGCGACAACGCGGACGCGGGATGGAGCAGCCTGGTAGCTCGTCGGGCTCATAACCCGAAGGTCGTCGGTTCAAATCCGGCTCCCGCAACCAATTCGCAGCGGTAATGCGAAAGCAGTAAAGAAAATGTCGCGATGGAAGCGACAACACGGACGCGGGATGGAGCAGCCTGGTAGCTCGTCGGGCTCATAACCCGAAGGTCGTCGGTTCAAATCCGGCTCCCGCAACCAATCAAACACCCTTCAGGGTGTTTTTTTGTATCTGTCGCTTGCACACCTTTGTAAAGCGGACGGTTTACCCGCCCTGCTCCTGACTACTTGTGCGGGCTTAGCGAAGCGCCTTTCGCAAAGTAAGCTTTAATCCCGGCAAAAATCGACTCCGCCACCTGCTGCTGAAAATGCGCGGTGCGCAGCTTGCGCTCTTCCTCAATGTTGCTGATAAACGCCGTCTCAACCAGTATTGACGGGATATCCGGAGCTTTCAGTACCGCAAATCCGGCCTGATCGACGCTGCGCTTATGCAGATGGTTCACCTTCCCCATTCGCGAGAGCACCTCTTTACCGAATTTCAGACTGTCGTTAATCGTCAGGCTCTGCACCATATCAAACATCGTATGGTCCAGATAGCGATCGCCGCTCATGCTGACGCCGCCAATTAAATCCGATTCGTTCTGGGTTTGCGCCAGAAAACGTGCGGCGGTGCTGGTTGCCCCTTTGGTCGAGAGAGCAAAGACCGACGATCCTCGCGCGGCCCGGCTGGTAAAGGCGTCGGCGTGGATTGAGACAAACAGATCCGCGCGCTGCTTACGTGCTTTCGCCACCCGCACCTTGAGCGGAATGAACACATCTTCGTTGCGCGTCATATAAGCACGCATATTCGGCTGTTTATCAATCAGCGCTTTTAAACGGCGACCAATCTTCAGCACCACATCTTTTTCACGGGTTTTATGCTTTCCGACCGCCCCGGAATCTTCACCGCCGTGCCCGGGATCGATCATGATAACAATCGGCCGATCCTTCCCGGCTTTACCCGGCAGCGGCGCGGCGGCGGGCTGACTGCGCTCCAGCTCACCCTGATTGTAATCTTCCAGTAATGCCAGCAGCGGATCATCATCGTGCGGCTGTTTAACCGGGTAGAGATCCAGCACCAGACGGTTTTTGATCCCGGCAACCGGTGCCAGCGTAAAGGTCTTAGGCGATACGTTTTGCTTGAGTTCCAGTACCAGGCGCACGGTGCTGGCATCAAACTGACCCACGCGGGCATTTTTAATATAGGGATCGTCCTGGCGAACCAGATTGCCCACGCTGTTCAGTGTGCGGTTCAGCTGAATGTTTTCAATATCGACCACCACGCGGTCGGGATTACTCAGCGTAAATTGCTTATACTTCAGCGGGATATTGGACTCAATGGTCAGGCGAGAATAGGTCGATGATGGCCAGATGCGAATGGCCACAACATGGCCGTCGGCAGCCATTCCTGCCCGGCTGACGCTGAGCAGTAATATCGCCCCTGCCCCCTGTAAAAGCCGTCGACGGTTGAGGGATGTTGAATCGGTCATGCCACTCCAGTTGCTGTGAATTGTTTAATAAAAAGACAAACGTTCGTTTTTTGCAAAAACTTTAGCGAATCCCTTTGCCAGTGTCACCTCAAAAAAGCGATTAAATGCAGCACATTAGCTTGAGCAAAAATCAGTAATGAGTGATAAGTAAGGAAAAATGGGACTTGCGCCGCAGGCCATAAAAGAATAAAAATACACATTTACCGAATAATAATGCAAAGAGGGTTTGCCGTGAAGGAACGTAGTACCGAGCTGGTTCAGGGTTTTCGCCATACCGTTCCCTATATCAATGCCCACCGTGGTAAGACGTTTGTCATTATGCTGGGTGGTGAAGCCATCGAGCATGAGAACTTCTCAAGCATCGTTAACGATATTGGCCTGCTGCACAGCCTCGGCATCCGCCTGGTGGTGGTTTACGGGGCCAGACCGCAGATCGATGCCAACCTCTCCGAGCGAAATCTCGAGCCTGTTTATCACAAGCACACCCGCGTAACCGACGCCCAGTCGCTGGAGCTGGTCAAGCAGGCTGCGGGCCGACTCCAGCTGGATATTACCGCTCGCCTGTCGATGAGCCTGAACAATACCCCGCTTCAGGGTGCGCATATTAATGTAGTCAGCGGCAACTTTATTATCGCCCAGCCGCTGGGCGTGGATGACGGTGTGGATTACTGCCACAGCGGCCGCATTCGCCGCATTGATGAAGAAGCGATTCATCGCCAGCTGGACAGCGGTGCCATCGTGTTAATGGGCCCGGTGGCGGTTTCCGTTACCGGTGAAAGCTTCAACCTGACCTCCGAAGAAGTGGCAACCCAGCTGGCGATAAAGCTCAAGGCAGAAAAGATGATCGGCTTCTGCTCAGAACAGGGCGTCACCAACAGCAGCGGCGATATTGTCTCCGAGCTGTTCCCGAACGAAGCGCAGCAGCGTATTGAAGAACTGGAAAACGACCAGGATTACCATTCCGGTACCGTGCGTTTTCTGCGCGGCGCGGTGAAGGCCTGCCGCAGCGGCGTGCGTCGCAGCCACCTGATCAGCTATCAGGAAGACGGGGCTTTGCTGCAGGAACTGTTCTCACGTGACGGTATCGGCACGCAGATTGTGATGGAAAGCGCCGAGCAGATTCGTCGCGCCACCATTAACGATATCGGCGGTATCCTGGAGCTGATCCGCCCGCTGGAGCAGCAGGGCATTCTGGTTCGCCGCTCACGCGAGCAGCTGGAAATGGAAATCGATAAATTCACCATTATCGAACGCGACAACCTCACTATCGGCTGCGCCGCGCTGTATCCGTTCCCGGAAGAGCAGATTGGTGAAATGGCCTGTGTTGCGGTCCACCCGGATTATCGCAGCTCCTCACGCGGCGAGGCGCTGCTTGAGCGTATCGCGCTGCAGGCCCGCCAGATGGGGCTGAAAAAGCTGTTTGTCTTAACAACGCGCAGTATTCACTGGTTCCAGGAGCGCGGCTTCCAGCCGGTGGACGTGGAGCTGCTGCCGAGCAGTAAGAAAGAGATGTATAACTATCAGCGCCGTTCGAAGGTGCTGATGGTGGACCTGCGTGAAAACAGCGTTCACGTGCGCCAGAGCTGACTGGCGCATCGCGTCTTCTACTGTAGCTAAAGTCGCTCAACCAGCCCGCTGCGCCGCTGGGTACGCATTTTTACCGCGCTGTTAAATACGCGGATATCCGCGTACAGCGTCAGCTGACGCTTCGCGCGGGTAATGCCGGTATAAACCAGCTCGCGGGTTAATACCGGCATGACCTGGTTAGGCAGTACCATCAGCGTGTGCTCAAATTCCGATCCCTGAGATTTATGCACCGTCATCGCATACGCCGTATCGTGGGGCGGCAGACGGCTTGGCTGAACCGCCTTAATCGTGCCGTCCGGCAGCGGGAAAAAGACCTTCAGCGCCTGCTCGTCATCCAGCATGGCAATGCCGATATCACCGTTAAACAGGCCCAGGATGCGATCGTTACGGGCAATCATCACCGGCCTGCCGACATACCATTTGCCGTTTGCCGCCGTGCTGCGACGGATCAGTCCGGCCTGCCGCAGCGTGGCTTCAATGCGCTCATTCAGACCGGTCACGCCGAAGGGCCCCTCGCGCAGCGCGCACAAAAGCTGGAAGCGACTGAATGCCAACAGCACCTCAGCGGGCGTCACTCCCTGAGCCAGCCGCGTGAGATAGTCACGATAGCCTGCGGCACAGTCATTGAGCAGCTGCTGATATTCATCACTGCTGCTTAAACCACAGCGCCGGATATCGCTGAACTCACCGCCAAATACCGCATCGGCGCGTTTAACATCCCCGGCATTCACCGCCATCGCCAGCTGACCGATCCCCGAAGAAGCCGTAAACCGATAGCTTTTGCGCAGCAGGCAGATCGCGTCGCGCACGGGCGGAGCCGCCACGTCTTCATGCCCTGCCACCTCACAACCGGTGATCCGGCTCAGTTCCGCAGCCCGCGCCGGGCTGTAACCGTACTCGGCGCACCGGCAGATGTCCCCCAGCACGGCACCCGCCTCTACGGACGCCAGCTGATCGCGATCGCCGAGGAAGATCACCCGCGCCTGCGGTGGCAACGCGGCAATCAGATTCGCCAGCATCGGCAGATCCACCATCGATGCCTCATCCACCACCAGCACATCAAGGTGTAACGGGTTACCGGCGTGGTAGCGCATACGCTGGCTGCCGGGCAGCGCACCCAGCAGGCGGTGCAGCGTGGTTGCCTCAGCAGGGAAGCGTTTAAGCACGGCATCGTCCAGGGCCAGCTGCTGTAGCGTTTTCCCCAGCGACTCGGTCAGACGCGCAGCGGCTTTGCCGGTAGGGGCAGCCAGCTCAATACGCGGAACGCCGGGATAAAGCTCAATCAGACAGGCCAGCAGCTTGGCAACCGTGGTGGTTTTCCCCGTTCCCGGGCCGCCGGAAATCACAGCAACCTGCCGGGTGAGGGCAACCGCCGCCGCAATTTTCTGCCAGTCTTCCGGCTGCTGGCCGAAGTAGCGATCCAGCGTTTCTCGCAGCGCAGCCTCATCCACGGACAGCGGCCGCTGCTGGCGGTGAATAAAGGCCACCACCTCGCCTTCGCTCTGCCACATGCGGTGCAGATAGAGCCGCTGCTGCTGCAGGACCAGCGGTGTAGCCTGTGAACCCTCGCTCACAGCGGGATTATCCGTCAGCTCCTGCTGCCAGTCCGTGGGTGAACCCGCCGCCTGCCAGATCGCCTGCGCCAGCTCAGGATGCCGTCCGCCAAACATGGCCTGCGGATGCAGCAGCTCAAGAGGCAGACAGACGTGCCCTTCCCCGGCATCGCGGCTGACCAGCGCAGCGGCCAGCATCAGCGCAGGCTGCTGCTCACCGGCCACCATCAGAGCAAACTGCACGTCCAGCGTTCGCAGCAGGCGCTGGCGACACGCCAGCTGCAGATAATCGATAAGCGTCATGCCTCACTCTCCGCATCCGCAGCAAAAAGCCGGTCCAGCGCGCTGACGAATTCCGCCTGCGGCCGCGTACTGAAGATGCCGTTACTTCCCTCGGTGCCGTCCAGGCCGCGCAGGAACAGGTAGATAACGCCACCGAAGTGCTGTTCATAGTCGTAGTCCGCCAGCCGCTGCTGGAGGTAGCGATGCAGCGCCAGGCTGTAGAGCTGATACTGTAAATCGTAGCGATGAGACTGCATCGCCTGGGCCATCGCCTCCTGGGTGTAGGCACTGCTCTCCTCACCCAGCCAGTTCGATTTGTAGTCCAGCAGGTAATATTTTCCCTGCCAGCAGAACACCAGATCGATAAACCCTTTCAGCATGCCGCGGACCTGATAAAAATCGAGTGGCGGGCATTCGGCAGACAGCGGATCCTGGCGCACCAGCCGATCCAGATCCTCAGCGGTCAGCAGTCGGGAAATCGGCAGATAAAACTGCAGTTCTACCCGGCACATATCCATAGAGAGCTGACTCAGGCTGACGCCGCTGTCATTGAGCGGGGTTTGCAAAATACGCTGTATCCATTCCGTCATCGTCGGCAGCCAGCCCGCGTCCAGCCCTTCGGCGCTGAGCCGTTCAGCCAGCCACTGCTCATCAAGCGGCGCGGAGAAGTCCAGGGACTCAAACAGGCCGTGCAGAAACGTTCCGGGTGCCGCACCGCGCGGGAAGGTATGCGGCGTCAGCTGCGGCAGCAGCGCATCCTGCGCTTCACCGGCGGCATCAACATCCAGACGCGGCAGCAGGTCCAGCGCCGCCGCGTGGCCTCGCTGCTGTAAGCCCGAATAGCTGGTCACCCGCCAGTCGTCGCGCAGCGAACGCGTCAACGACTGGCTGCTCAGACTTTGCTGGTCTTCCTCCTCCGGCTGCCACAGGGCGGACTCCGTCAGCGGCTCGGCCGCCAGCGCGGTATGATCGCTTTGCATCTCTTCCAGCAGGGCCAGCAGCGTCGCGGCGTCGGCCGCTTCCCCGCGCTGGATAAGATATCCCGGCGCGCTGTGGTGCAGATCGCTGTTGCCTTCTTTCTTACGTGTTCCTTTGATCAGCGGGGCAATTCCCACGCTGCAGTGGTAGATCGATCGCGTCAGCGCTACGTACAGCAGGCGCAGATCTTCGGCCAGGCGTTCTTCTTCCGCCAGCCGGGTGCTTTCTTCATCCTGCTGCAAATCCAGTAGCGCTGCAAAGGTCTGCCTGTCGTGATAAATGCCGTTTTCCGCAGGGCGGTAGTTAGACACAAACGGCAGCCAGACCAGCGGATACTGCAGGCCTTTCGATTTGTGAATGGTCACTATCTGCACCAGATGGCGGTCGCTTTCCAGCCGCAGCTGCTGATTGGCCACCTGACCGTCAGGCTGTACCACCTGCTGCGCCAGCCAGCGGACCAGCGCATGCTCGCTGTCCAGCGAGGTCGCCGCTTCCTGCAGTAATTCGCCCAGATGCAGCAGATCGGTCAGGCGCCGTTCACCGCTGTCAGATGCCAGCAGATTCTCGGCGATTTGCCGCCGCACCATCAGCTCACGCAGCATCGGCAGCACGCCGCGCTTCAGCCAGCGCTGGCGATAATGATCGAATTCATCCACCAGCGCATCCCACGCGCGCTCATCGCGGCTCAGGGCATCCAGCGTCAGCGCATCCAGACCAAACAGGCTGCTGGCCAGCGCACTGCGTAAAAGGCGCTCCTGCTCCGGGGCCAGCACGGCCTGCAGCAGCAGCAGAATTTCACGGGCTTCCGGCGTGGTGAATACGCTGTCGCGGTTGGAGAGATACACGGAAGGAATGTCCAGCCGGTTCAACGCCTCACGCATGACGGCGGCTTCGCTGCGGCTACGCACCAGAATGGTAATATCAGAGGCCTGGAGCGGCTTGAGATTCGGCGCTTTGCCGATAAGCGCCCGCCCCTGTTGCCCGGCGGTCAGCCAGCGGCAGATTTCTGCCGCACACTGCCCGGCCATATACTGCTGATAGTCCGTCACCCCGACCCCGCCGCCCGGCTGCAGCCAGAACTGAAGCGCGGGCTGCTCGACGCCGTCCACCCTGAAGCTCAGGGACTGATTGGGTTCTGCCGGGTTCACCGCAATAAAGGGAATGTCCTGAAACACAAACGGCGCAGTCTGGCGCTGGAAGAGCTGATTGACGCTGGCCACCATCGCCGGCGAGGAGCGCCAGTTAGTTTCCAGCGTGTAGTGCGCGCTGACTTCCGAACGCGCCTTCATATAGGTGAAAATATCCGCACCGCGAAACGCGTAGATTGCCTGCTTTGGGTCGCCAATCAGCAGCAGAGCGCTGTCGCTCTGCCCTACGTACAGCGTCTGGAAAATTCGATACTGCTGCGGGTCCGTATCCTGAAATTCATCGATCAGCGCCACCGGGAAACGCTGGCGAACTGCCGCAGACAGCAGATCGCCGCCTGGCTGCTGCAGCGCTGCATCAAATCGCCCCAGCAGGTCGTCAAACCCTAACTGCGCGTGCAGGCGTTTTTCCTGCCGGGTTACGGCGCGGATTTCATCCAGGGCTCGGGCAATAATCAGGTCGCGCAGCGTGCGCGGCTGCGCCAGAAAAGCATCAATAGTTTCAAACAGCGGATGGGTGGGGGCTGCGCCTTTTTTTGTTTTTTCTACCAGCACCCGCTGGCCGAAACGTTCGAGATCTTTCGCGACGTCATAATTGAGCGTGTCGCTTTGCGCCCACTGGGTGATCTTATTCAGCCAGTTGGGTAAGTGTTTACTGTTGTAGCTGCGCCTGTCGATACCGGATGCATCAATCAATTCAAATAGATTTTCTGCGGCCAGCCACGCCTGCTTGAGCGCCGTTATCTGCGCGATAATCGCGTCATGCCGTTGTACCAGGGTTTCCTGCGGATCCGGCGCGGATTTCAGCGAGGGCGCTTCGCCTCCCAGCCAGGGAGAAAGCTCCCGCAGCAGCTGTTCCGGCCCCTCCCACAGCTGACGAACGACCCGGGCAACCGGCAGCGGCAGCGGATAGCAGTGGCGCCGCCAGAAATCCGCCGTCGCGCGGCGGCGCAGCGGCGTTTCATCTTCAATCAGCTGCTGCTCGAACAGCATGCCGGACTCAAACGCATTAAGGTTCAGCATCCGCTGACAGAAGCCGTGGATGGTAAAAATGCCGGCCTCGTCCATCTGCCGCTCAGCCGCCAGCAAAACCGAGGCGGCATGCCGCAGATCGGGAATTTGCTCAATCAACGCCTGTAGCATCGGATTACGGCTTCCACCACGCACACAGTCAATACGCAGCGCGTGGATGTTGTCACGAATACGCCCGCGTAGTTCGGCGGTGGCGGCCTCGGTAAAGGTCACCACCAGAATCTCCTCCACCGACAGCGGGCGACTGAATGCCGACTCCCCACCCAGCCCCAACAGCAGGCGCAGATACAGCAGGCCGATGGTAAAGGTTTTCCCGGTACCCGCCGACGCTTCAATCAGCCGCTCGCCGTGCAGCGGCAGCGTTAACGCATTTAAGCGTTCAGCAGCCTGCTGACTCATGGTTTATCCTGGCTCACCGGGAATGACTGCTGCAGGGTGGACAGATCTTTCCAGGTCTTCCAGCCTGCCGGAGCCGCATAGTCCGCCTTGCCGTGATGGCTGCCGGAGATCTGCGACAGCAGGGCCAGACCGGTCGGCGCAATCACCGCCTGATGGAAGAAATCAGCAATCCCTTCCGGAGTCAGAGCCTGAATCTGCGCAATCACTTTCTCGCGGGTATCAAACTGATAATTTTCGCGGTTGAAGTCCTTGCTGTAGCGACCGGCCTCTTCATCCAGGGTCTGCGGCCGCTGTTTCAGCTCGTTGATCATCGCCGCCTGATACTGAGCAAAATCCTCTTTGCTCATGGCACGCAGGCGTTTTTCCGCAGTTGGATAAAATGCCTGGAAGCGCTGCAGCAGATAAGCGGGCTGCTTCACATTACTTTGCAGCAGGAAGCCAATGCCCCACTGACGCCCCACCGGCATCTGGAAGGCGAACACCGCATAGCCCAACTGCTCTTCGGTACGCAGCTGGTTATAGAACCACGGCTGGATAATCTGGCTCAGCATCGTGCTGCTGGCCATGCTTTGATGCTCATCAAAGCCAACCGGCACATATACCGCCGCCAGCGCCGAATCCGTGCTGCTTCCCACCTTCTGCAGGTTCGCCAGCGATTTTTTATCCACCTGAATAAATTCGCTGTGCCACCAGCTGTGCCCTTCGCAGTTCAGCTGCTGCCTGACCTGTTCAGCCAGGTCGTTAACGGCTCCAGGAGTCATATTCCCGACAACCAGCAGTTCCGGGGTGGACTGCTCCAGCAGCATTTTACGATAGTCCTGAAGCTGCTTCAGGGTGATAGCCGGCAGCAGTTTGCGCCGCTCGCTACGCTGGGTGTAAGGCAGCCGTGACAGCAGCTGCGCTGGCTGGATAGCCAGTTCAAATGCCTTACCCTTCTCGGCAGAGTCCAGACGTTCCAGATACCAGGATTTGGCCTGCTCCAGCTGCTGTTCTGTCGGGGTGAAGCTGGCGTAGCCTTCAAGCAGCTGCTTCATCAGCTTAGGCAAACGCTGAGTAAAGCCGCTGGCGCTGAACGTCACGCCATCATCTTCTCCGGTGGAGAAACTGATGCCGCCGACCGATGCCTGCGAGCTCAGCTCATCCAGCGCCACGCCGGCCAGATAGTCGTTCAGGGCAAAAAGGACCTGATTTTGCGCCGTATCTACCGCCGCTTTGTTACGCAACGCCAGGGTGATATTGGCCTTCGGCTCGTCAGCATAGTACTGGCTGGGCATATAGAAAACCCGCAGCCCCGGCTGGTTGAGCAGCTCCTGCGGACGGTCATACTTTTTATCCTGTTTAATCAGACTGAAGTCGTCAGGAATGTAGGGGTTAAGCGTCGGCAGAGACAGGGATAACTTGTCGCTCTCAGTCTGCCACTTGCTGAATCTTTCGCCGCTGATTTTATCCACCTGGTAAGGCGCATCAACGAAGTAAGCCGTTTTATTGTGCGGCTCATTCGGGCTGATAAACCAGATACGGGCATTCTGCGGGGTCATCCCGTCCAGTCGTGCCTTGATCGCCTGCGGATCGTAGCGGTCTGCGATATAAGGCGCATCCAGCACGTCGGCAACCGGCACGCGCAGCATGGTATCCACCAGCCACTCGATGTAATCCATATCGCGGGTAATGGACGGGTAGCGGAAATCCAGATCCAGCACGTGCGCCACTTCATCAAAGTAGCTTTTATCAATGCCCTGGGTGCGTAAGGTATTCAGGTAGCTGAACACCGCAGCGATAACGTCGTCGCGATTGGCCAGGCCTTTATCGGTCAGGGAGACGGAAATCGAGAACACGCCGCCGTTGCGGTCGATAACCGGATCGGCACCGGCGCTGATGGAATCAGCCAGCCCGCGGCTTTGCAGCCAGTCGGATAGGGTATTCTTGCTGCGGTTACCGATCAGATAGCCAATAAGCGTATCGGTTTTACTACGAAACTCCGCACTGTTGTTATCAATACGAAACTCAATGCGTAACTGCTTATTAGGCTGTGCCGGCACATAGTGAATAATGATGCCTTTCTGCTTGTCGGTGACTACCGGGACGGTAATATCCGGCACCGTCGCCTGACGGTTTTCGACGCGGCCAAAGGTTTCGGCGGCTATCTTCTCCATTTCAGGCAGCGGTTTATTGCTGTAAATCACCGCCTTCATCAGATTGGCTGAGTAATAACGCTGATAAAACGCCTTCAGCGCGTCGTGCAGCTTGCTGCCCGGCTTATCGCGCAGGGTTTCCAGATTCCCGCCGGAGAAGCGTGAGCTTGGATGATCGGGATTAAGGGTTTCTGCGCCGACCTGAGCCATACGCAGGCCATCACGCGAACGCGCCATAGTCAGCTCGGCGTTCACCGCATTGCGCTCGCGGTCGGCATTTACCGGGTCAAGCAGCGGTTCGGCGATGGCATCGGCCAGCCTGTCAGCCGCGGGCTGCAGCGCATCGTTTTCAACTTCCAGATAAAACGCCGTGCGGTAGGATGCCGTGCTGGCATTGTGGCTGCCCCCATGTTTTTTCAAAAACTCGGCGAGGTTGTCGGGCTGCGGGTAGCGTTTTGACCCCATCAGCACCATGTGCTCCAGGTAATGGGCAAGGCCAAGCTGATCGGTAGGGTTTTCCAGTGAGCCGACCGGCAGCGCCAGCGCTGCCAGTGATTTTGTCGCCTTATCATCGGAAACCAGCAGGACGGTCATGCCGTTATCCAGGCGGATGGCTTTATACTGGCGAGGATCTTTTTCACTTTTGCGAATAATGTCAGTGACCGGCTGCCATCCGGTTTGCGCCTGCGTCAGCGGGCTGAACAGGGCGAAAAAGACAAAATAAATTAACCAGACTGCATAACGACGCATTCAAACTCCCTTAACTTTGCCGGTGTTTAATTGTTATAAAATAACACTACAGTATAACATCCTGATTGTCCGTAAAACTTCCCGGTACTTCCGCCGGGAAGGGGGCATATCGCCAGAGACTATTCAGACCGGTGCGCCTGACGCAGCGGTAACAGCCAGCGTTCAGCACACTCAGTCATTGCCTGCAGGTGCGTTTCATCCAGCGTGCGGATCACCCTCTGCAGATAGGGATCGCTGCCCTCACCCTCAATCTGATAATTCCCCTGCCAGCGCGCCAGCAGCTTGCTGCGGGCTTTTTTCTGCGTGGCCTCATCGCGCAGCAGATCGCCGGAGGCTTCATCGTAACTTTCCGCCAGCCAGGCGGCACCGGACTCGGTCAGCAACAGCGGCGAGCACATCCCCTGCCGGTAGCCGGCAACGTAGCCGGCAAGCTGTTGCCGGGCATCATCCGCTGCTATCGCCGGGAATCGCCACTGGCTGTCGTTGCGCCCCAGCATCTGGCTGATACCGCTGCCCCCCGTTGCACAGTAGACCAGATGCTCCAGCCACAGGGTAAGCCCGTCCTTGAAGTTAAGATTGCCCGGACGCCAGCGCAGCAGCCCGCTATCCTGCACCTGAGCCAGCCAGCCGGTCAGCAACACGCCGTCAATCTGCAGCGAAATTTCCCGGCTTTCCGCCGCCGAGCGCTGTTCGCGCACGCGGCCGGCCAGCACAGTCATCTCCTGCTCCTGCTCTTCCCAGATTAGCTCGCCGAAAGCGCCATAAGGTAGCGCACCTGAAGCCCGCTGCCGGGCATAAAGACGGGAACTTTCCTCCCCCTCGATCAGGCTGTTAAGCAGCTGCGCATTCATCTGATAGCGCGTCAGGCCATCCAGGGAAAAAGGTTCCGCATCCGGCAGCTCCATCTCTTCCAGCCTGAAGCTGACGCCCAGCCGCATGCTGAAAAATGCCCTGACCGGATGCCGCCAGAACCGCACCAGCCGCTCAAAACTCAGCGTATCCAGCGTTTCCTCCGCTAGTGGCTGCATAAACGGCGGGTGAGCGGTCCCCGTGGCTTTGGCCGCGGGTAGCCATTCTTCAGCAAAGCTTCTGAACTCCGCAGTCGCGCTGAAGTTCTCGGCGGCAAAGGGCATTCTGCTGTGCAGATGGTGCAAATGCGCCGCCACGTTTTGCGCGCTGTGGTCTACATCCCGCGATCGATCGTCAGGCAAACAGAAGCTCTGGCAGATGTACTCCACTAATTCACTGACCAGCACAGAGGGATATCGTTCCGTATTATCCTGAATTGAACGGGCGATATAGCTGATATAGAGCTGCTGCTGGGCTGAATTCAGCGCCTCAAGGAACAGATAGCGGTCATCATCCCGGCGGCTACGATCGCCTTTTTGCAGCTGCTTGCTCATTAAATCGAAGCCCAGCGGCGGCAGGGTCCGTGGATAAATTCCGTCGTTCATCCCCAGCAGGCACACCACCTTAAAGGGAATGGAACGCATCGGCATCAGGGTGCAGAAGTTGACCGGCCCCGCGAGGAAACGCTGGCTGATACGCTGCTGATCGAGCCGGGAAACCAGCTCATCGCGCAGCACGGTCAGCGGCACGGCCTGCTGATAACCGGCCTCAACGCCGTAGCCAATAACCAGCTTCCACTGCTCTTCTATCAGCGCCAGGGCCGCTTCCGTTTCCGCATCACAGACAAAGAAATCATCCAGCAGCTGGCGACAGATCGGCAGCCAGTGCGCCAGATCGCTGGTTTCATCCAGCCAGCGACGCCAGCGATGCAGCTGCATCAGTAAATCAGCCAGATTTCCCGCCAGTTCAGCAATCAGACCGCTGGATTCATCGTAGGGCAGTATTCCCTGCCATTCCCCCGCATCGCTGTTCATCGCATAGCCCAGCAGCATTCGCGTCAGGCCAAAGTGCCAGGTATGTTGACCGGTGGCGGGCAGATCCAGCTCGCGAACGTTGTCATCATCCAGCCCCCAGCGAATGCCGGATTCCGCCACCCAGTGGCGCAGCAGCCGCAGCCCCTCTTCGTCGATGGCAAAGCGCCCCGCTACCGCCGGCACTTCGAGCAGGGCCAGCACGTCTTCCGCGGTGAAGCGACTGTCGGGCAGGCTCAGCAGCGATATAAAAGCCTGTAGCGCCGGGTGCGCCTGGCTGGCGCGACGGTCGGAAATGGCAAACGGCAGCGCGCGCTCCGGCGGCGCATTGCCAAATACCGCCTGGATGAACGGCGTATAGGCGTCAATATCAGCGACCATAACGATGATATCGCGCGGGGTCAGCGAGGGATCGTCGGCCATCATCGCCAGCAGGCGATCCTGCAGAACTTCCACCTCGCGCTGCGGGCTGTGGCATTGATGGATGACTATCGACCGATCCTCAGGTGCCAGCAGGCGTTTTTCTTCACTGGTTTCCCATTCGCTTTTTTGCAGGCCGATCACCGCGTTATCTTCCAGCTCCAGCAGATCCCGCTTCAGGGTCTGCAACAGATTCACCGGCTCGAGATCGACAAAGGCAAACACCTCATTGGGTTCAATCTGCGCCAGCAGGTAGAGATTATCGCGCCCCAGTTTGCCCCATGAGGCCAGCAGCGGATTGCTCAGCTGCTGCTCCCCGGCATCATTAAACAGTGAGGATGCGCTGTCGACATCACGAAACTGCGGGATCTCCCGCCGATCCTCATAGTGCCTGCGGTTGCGGCTCTGCAGTTTAGCCAGGAACGCATAATCCTGAATATCGCCCCAGTAGTGGCGGCAGGGATTGGTAAACAACAAATGAATGTCGATATGTTTACCCAGCGCGCTCAGCGCCTGTAAATACACCGGGGGCAGCGCGCTTATCCCGCAGATAAATACCCGGTCGGGGAGATTGTCCGGCCGCGTCGGGCTGTTCTCAAGCCGGTGGATAAAACGCTGGTAGAGGTTGGCACGATGCCATTCCGGCTGCCCGAGCCGATGGGTGTATTCCACCAGAGCCGCCCATAAAGGCGCCTGCCAGACCTGCGCCTCGCCCAGCCCTTCCGTCAGTTCGCCCTTTTCCCAGCCGTTAAGCCACTGAGGCCGGTATACCAGATACTGGTCAAACAGGTCCGCCACCCGGGAGGCCAGCTGGAACAGCTTGCGCTTATCCTCGTCATCGCTCAGGTAATTGCGCAGCGTTGCAAACTCCTCTCCCGGCAGCATATCCGGGAGGATCGCCATCAGCTTCCAGCTCATACCCGATTTACTGAATGCGCTTTCACGCGGGATATCAGGCAGCACGCGAACGAACATATCCCAGATAAAGCTGGCGGGTAACGGGAAATCAATATTCGCAGCGATGCCAAAATCTTCGGCCAGCGACATCTGCAGCCACTGCGCCATACCGGGGCTTTGAACCAGCACCACTTCCGGAACCAGCGGATTGGACAATGGCCGATTTTTTATCTGCCATGATGCCAGCGTTTTAAGCAGATCCAGCTGATTGGAGTGGTAAACAGTGAACATAACCGACAGATTCTCAACGTAAGAGGGTTTAATTTCCTGATGAGTACTCTACCCCCACAGGATGAACATTGGAAATGTAGCGCTGCTGCCGTTAATTATCCACCGCCGGGCAGCGCAGCTGAACCAGCTCGGCTCTGCGCCACGCCGGGCTTATTACTTGTGCCGTCAGCAGCTGACAGCCCTGGGGACCACTTCGCTGATGCATCTGCGTCCGCCATCCTTCCAGGGGATTTCCCTGCAGCAGCTGCCATGCATTACGCCATGCGCTGCGCTGCTGCCACTGCTGCTGGAAACCGTCGGCCAGCACCAGCTGGTAGCGCATCAGAGCCGTGATGCTGAGGCTAAATAACAGCAGGGCGAACAGCGTTTCGACCAGGCTGAATCCGCGCTGATTACAACGACGAGTCATGGCAGAGACTCCTGTCGGGCAGCGGGCAGTAATCCAGCCAGCCATGCGGGATGGCGCTAACTTTGCCACCGGCAAGGCGGCTCACCCAGCGGAACAGAGAGAGGGTTCCGCTACCGCGGTCACCGCGCAGCAGCGTTCCTGACGGGTGGTTGAGTACGCAGGCTCGCCAGGCGTACTGCGGCTCACGCTGGCAGAACCAGCCATCCATACTGGGCCAGGCCAGGCGTGATCCCCACGCCAGTGCGGAGGTGGCATCGGTGTACTCCAGAATATAGTGCCGTTCATCGCTGACCAGGCTGAGGTTATCGCTCAGCTGTCGCCGCGTAGCATGCAGCATAACCGTCCCCATCAGCAGAATAATAATCACCATCAGCAGCGCGCCGCTGCCCCGCTGTGAATGCATCATAAATTCTCCGCCGCCAGCCAGTGCTCGGTGCGCTGAACCATCGCGGGCCAGGCGCTGGAATGCCCCTCCAGCAGCAGGCGGACCTGCTGCCGGTTACGAACCACCCGAAACTCATCAATAGCGATAACGCGGGGATCGTTCAGCTTTTCCCAACCGCCGCCTTCACAGCGATCGACGCCACGCTGCATTTCCAGATTTCCTGCTCTCAAACGAAAGCCGTAGTAATCGCTGTCTTCCCTTCCGGTGCTTTCCCACTGCCCGTTGCTGTTTTCATCCCAACGGACCAGCAGACAGCGACCACCGTTATGAATCTGCATCGCGCTTCCGCTACAGCGACCGTGGCAGTAACCCGCCCGCCGTGCCGCTTTCTCCAGCGTGTGCATTATCTGCTGCAGTTCTTCGTTTAGCTGAACCTGCATCTGCAGGCGCAGATTTTGCTGCTGCAAAAGCGGCAGCGTTCGCGCGGCTCCCAGCATCATTACGCTGCCGATGGCCATGGCCAGCAGCGTTTCAAGCAGAGTGAAGCCACCCGCATTCATCGACATCCGTCCTCCGACACGGAACAAATTCGCACCCGGCCCCGGGATGAGACGATGATCCTCCGCTCGCCGGAATCGCTGACAATGGTGATATTTCCGGGCCGGGCGGTATTTTTCACGCCGTAAAACCCCATTTCCGCCGTCACCGAACGAATGCTGACGCCGGGCCAGGGAGCCAGCAGGGTCAGCCGGGCCTGTTCGCGACACCGGTCGGGCATTCTCTCCGCACCCATGCACCAGCGCGGCCCCGGTTTCAGCCATACCAGCCGATCGGCGTTATGCCACCAGGCGTCGCTGCGCAGTCGCAGCAGCAGGCGCTGGATTTGCTGCGCGCTGTCATTAAGCTGGCGCAGCTGTTGCCAGTGCTGCCAGCCCTGCCACGATCCCAGGCTTAACACGGCGATAAGCGCGATCGCTATCATCATTTCCAGCAGGGTAAATCCTGCCGATTGCGTTATTTTCATCAGCCCAGTGTGGCGCCTGTTTCTCCTGCTCTGCCAGCGGCTTCTCGCCGGTGTGCGCGGCATCTTCCAGACAAATGCATCTGTTTCATCGGCATTCATTGGCGTTACGTGGGGCTGCGCATTTTCATCATTGAGAACACTACGCTCGCCGGATTTGCTTAGCTCCGGCGGAAAGAAAGACTAAGATGCATGGATGAATTGAGAACGTCACGGTAGAAAGCACCGGAAAAGATTAAGCATGTCAGCGCCGAACAGAACCAGGAGAAAAAATGGATGATATTCAACTGACCGACATTGCCACCTCGCTGCCGCAGGTGCAGATCGATTTAAAATATGCCACGGCGGACAACATTACCGGCCAGCCGATTTACTGTGAGCACCGCTGTCTGCTGCATCCGGATGCCGCCGCTGCGCTGGCGCGAAGTGCACATATCGCGGCCATTGCGGGCTTTACCCTGCTGATTTATGACGCATATCGACCGCAGAAAGCGCAGATGAATTTGTGGCAGGCCTGCCCCGATCCTGACTATGTTATTCCCGTAACCCAGGGGTCGAATCACTCCCGCGGGACCGCGGTGGACGTCACGCTGATTGATGAACAGGGCAATATTGTGGATATGGGCAGCGGCTTTGACGAGATGCATGAACGTTCACATCCCTGGCATCCTTCCGTCCCGGCGCGGGCATTGCGTCACCGGCTGATGCTGAGCGCGATTATGCTTGAGGGGGGATTTAAGGGAATTGCGACAGAATGGTGGCACTTTGAGCTGCCGGGAGCGGCAGAATATCCGCTACTGACGGATATTTTTGACTGCTATCCGCCACCGTCTGCGGCGTAAAACATTCCCCGGCATTATTCATACCGGGGATCGCGTTTTTACACGGCTACCGGCGCTTTGATTGCCGGATGTGGATCGTAGCCAACGATTTCGAAGTCATCGAAGCGATAGTCGAAAATAGAAGCGGGCTTGCGTTTGATTACCAGCTGCGGCAGCGCACGCGGCTCGCGGCTCAGCTGCAGGCGGGTCTGCTCAAGGTGGTTGCTGTACAGGTGAGTATCGCCACCGGTCCAGACGAAGTCCCCCACTTCCAGGTCGCACTGCTGCGCCATCATATGCACCAGTAGCGCGTAGCTGGCGATATTAAACGGCAGACCGAGGAAAATGTCGCAGGAACGCTGATACAGCTGGCAGGAAAGCTTGCCGTCTGCCACGTAAAACTGGAAGAAAGCGTGGCACGGCGCCAGCGCCATCTCGTCCAGCTCACCCACGTTCCAGGCGGAAACGATGATGCGGCGGGAGTCAGGATCGGTTTTAAGCTGCTCAACAACCTTGCTCAGCTGATCGATCTGACGACCATCCGGTGCGCCCCAGCTACGCCACTGCTTACCGTAGACCGGGCCAAGATCGCCATTTTCATCCGCCCACTCGTCCCAGATTGAAACGTTGTTTTCCTTCAAATACGCGATGTTCGTATCACCGTTGAGGAACCACAGCAGCTCGTGAATGATCGAGCGCAGATGACATTTCTTGGTGGTAACCAGCGGAAACCCGTCCTGCAGGTTGAAACGCATCTGGTGGCCGAAGACCGAAAGCGTACCCGTTCCGGTACGATCGTTCTTCGGTGTGCCCTGTTCCAGGACATGCTGCATTAATTCCAGATACTGTTTCATTTTTCCTCACGAAGCTGCTGCTGCGGGCGACGACGATACGCCCAAATCATCATAATCACGCCGGCCAGAATCATTGGCACAGAGAGGATTTGCCCCATGCTGATGCCGCTAAACAGGCCAAGCTGCTGATCGGGCTGACGGAAGAACTCAATAATAATACGGAAAGCGCCATAGCCAATCAGGAACAGGCCGGAGACGGCTCCCATCGGGCGCGATTTGCGGATAAATACATTCAGAATAATAAACAGCACGATCCCTTCCAGAATCAGCTCATAGAGCTGTGAAGGGTGGCGCGGCAGTACGCCGTAGGTCGCCAGCAGGGACTGCCATTCCGGGTGGGTGGCAACCAGCGCGATATCTTCGCTGCGTGAGCCCGGGAACAGCATCGCCCACGGCAGATTGGGATCCACGCGACCCCACAGTTCGCCGTTGATAAAGTTGCCGAGACGGCCGGCACCCAGCCCAAACGGGATCAGCGGAGCCATAAAGTCTGAAACCTGGAAGAAAGTACGTTTGGTGCGGCGGGCGAAGATCAGCATCACCACGATCACCCCAATCAGGCCGCCGTGGAATGACATGCCGCCATCCCAGACTTTAAACAGATACAGCGGGTTTTCGAGGAACAGCGGCATGTTGTAAAACAACACGTAGCCAATACGGCCACCGAGGAACACGCCGAGGAAGCCTGCATAAAGCAGATTTTCCACTTCCTCTTTTTTCCAGCCGCTGCCCGGCTTATTAGCCCGGCGAACGGCCAGCCACATAGCGAATATAAAGCCAACCAGATACATCAGCCCATACCAGTGTAGAGACACCGGGCCAACAGAGAAAATCACCGGATCAAATTGGGGGAAAGCCAGATAGCCGTTATTCATCTTTCACCATTTTAAAATTCTGTCCTGACGAGCAGGCGACGGAATATAGAGATGCGTGCGCACGCGGCGCCTGCCTGAGGCTGCGCATCATAGCATAACGTGAATTATTACGGCCCGGCGCAACTGTAAACTTTGTTAAGTACCGGGCCTGGTGTTTATTTTCCGCCCCGAATCAGGCCGCCCAGCCCTCTGCGCTCCATAAACGCGGCAATCAGGTGGCGCACGTCGCTGGTGTGAGGCGCTTCCAGACCGCGCAGTGCGAGTTCCTGAGCTTCTTCCCTGTCGATATGGCGCAGTAAATACTTTACGCGCGCTACGTTACGACCGTTCATGCTGAGGTGGTAATAGCCCATGCCAATCAGCATCACCACGCACATTGGATCGCCTGCCATTTCACCGCACAGGCACAGCTCGACGCCCGCGCGCGCCGCTTCCTGGCCGATACTGTGCAGGGCGCGCAGTACGGCCGGATGCAGGCTGTCGTAAAGGCTGGCCACCCGGGTATTGTTGCGATCCACCGCCAGCAGATACTGGGTCAGATCGTTCGTCCCCACCGAGACAAAATCCACGCGATCCCGCAGGTGGCTGAGCATAAAGATCATCGAGGGGACTTCGATCATCACCCCCAGACGCGGCCGCGGGATTGTATAGCCCAGCATTTCCTCGACCTCGCGCCCCGCTCTGTCGATCAGACGACGCGCCTCATCGATTTCATCCAGGCTGGTAATCATCGGCAGCAGGATGCTGAGATTACTGCTGGCAACGTTCGCCCGCAGCATCGCGCGCAGCTGGACGAGAAAGATCTCGGGCTGATCGAGCGTCAGGCGAATGCCCCGCCATCCCAGCGAGGGGTTTTCTTCACTAATCGGCATATACGGCAGCTGCTTGTCTGCACCGATATCGAGCGTGCGCAGCGTGACCGGCTTGTCGAGAAACAGCTGTAGCATCCCCTGATACTGGGCAACCTGCTCTTCTTCCGAAGGAAAACCACTCTGCAACATAAACGGAATTTCGGTACGGTACAGGCCCACGCCGTCGACCCGGCTGCCGAGAGTATGCTCATGCTCGGCGCTCAGGCCGGCATTCAGCATCACCTTGACCTGTTCTCCGCTTTTTAAGGCGCCGGGCTGCTCAACCAGATCCTCCGCCAGCTGGCTTAACTCGTTTTCTTCGCTGATAAGCCGCTGATACTCCTGTACCAGCACCGGCTCCGGATCGACCAGCAGCTCACCGCGATAACCATCAACGATAAGCAGACGGCCCTTCATCAGGTCCGGCTGAATATCAGCGCCCATCACCGTTGGAATACCCATGGCGCGAACCATAATCGCCGCATGGGAGTTCGCGGCGCCGTCGCGCACAACGACGCCCGCCAGCCGCTCATGCGGCAGCTCTGCCAGGGTTGTCGCCGTCAGCTCGTCGGCCACCAGAACAAAACGTTCCGGCCAGGTATTGGTCCCCTGAACGGTATCGTCGAGGTGAAACAGCAGGCGCTGGCCCAGCACGCGCAAATCACCGGCACGCTCGCGCAGGTAGCTGTCCTGCAGGCTGGCAAACTGCGCGGCAAACTTCTCAATGACCTTTTTTACCGCCCACTCGGCCACGGAGCCGGCATCAATTTCGGCCAGCAGATCTTTCTTCAGCCGCGCATCGCTGAGCAGGTGGGAATAGAGGTCGAAAATGGCCGCGCTTTCTTTGTGCATACTGGCGGTAAAGCGCTTACTGTAACGGCGGAATTCATTTGATGCTTCGGCCATCGCCAGCGCCAGCCGTTCGCGTTCGCGCACCGAATCCAGCGTTGAAGCCGCGGAAACCTGATCCAGTGAAGGCTGTGAAGAATCGACCCAGCCTTCAGCCACCGCCACGCCGGGAGCCGCCGCCAGCGCCTTAATGCGCGTCTGCCGGTACTGCCCGAACAGAACATTAAGCTGCGACTGAGAAAGGATCGCCGCCATTTGCGTGGCGAGCGTGACCAGGAAGGACTCTTCGCTCTCATCAAACTGGCGGTGTTCGCGCTGCTGAACGACCAGCACGCCCTGGAGCTGGCGACGGCTGATAATGGGTACGCCCAGAAACGAACGAAAACGCTCTTCTTTTACGGAGGGGATAAACTTAAAGCTGGGGTGCTTTTGCGCATCGGCAAGGTTAATGGGTTCAGCAAGGCGACCCACCAGTCCGACGATGCCCTCATCAAATGCCAGGGCGACAGTACGCCCACGCGGCTTTTTCAGCCCACGCGTAGCCATAAGGTAGTAGCAGCGACGTTCATGATCGGCCAGGTAGACTGAGCAAACCTCGATATCCATGGCCAGACAAATTTCGTTAACCAGAATATCCAGCGCCTCGGTAAGCCGGGGCGCTGCCGCCACTTTCTCAACTATTTCGCGTAGTTGTGTGAGCATAATCTACGTGGCTTAACCTCTCTTCCTTCGAAAGCCTTGCGTATTTCTCTGTGTGGTATTTTCCTGCAGGGGCATAACGACACCGGCAAACTCTTTCATCACGCGGCGATAAACATCACGTTTAAAAGAGACGACCTGGCGCACCGGATACCAGAAGCTGACCCAGCGCCAGCCGTCAAATTCCGGCGTACTGCTGGTTTGCATATTGATATCCGCGTCATTGCACATCAGCTGCAGAAGAAACCACTTCTGTTTTTGGCCGATACAAACCGGCTTTGTGTCCCAACGCACCAAACGTTTTGGCAATTTATATCGTAACCAGTTACGGGTGGATGCCAGGATGCGAACATCCTTACGGCTCAAACCGACTTCCTCGAAAAGTTCGCGGTACATCGCCTGTTCCGCCGTCTCGCCAGGATTAATCCCTCCCTGAGGAAACTGCCAGGAGTGTTGGCCATAGCGCCTTGCCCACACAACCTGTCCCTGCCTGTTACAAATTACGATACCAACATTCGGGCGGTAGCCATCATCATCGATCACCGGACTACCTCAAACTAAAACTGGATGTTCTGATTGTTTCACACTCCTTAAAGGCGGTAAACCACTGGTTTTGGCCCGAGAGTTCGCGCGTAACTGGGATAACTCATCCCGTAAGGCAAAGTTATAAACAGAAACCGGGGTAAAAAGGCGATCTTATTCACGTTTTCTGTGGATAGCTTTGTGCAGAACTCTGTTAACAGGTGGGGAAAACTTTCAGCGGCGCTTAAAGCCCCTTTCTAAAAAAAATAAATAACTCTATATTAATCATCATCTTTATCGCATTTTTTACGCTAATCCCAGCCCTGTCATGCTGTTGTCACAGCCGGGCACTTAGCAACTGGTGAAAGATCGAGCACCTTAAAGCTTATCCACAGAATATGTTGATTAGTTGGGCGAGAAAGGGGCTAAAGTTGCCAAATTCCCCTGCGTCAAGGCTGTAAATCGAAACAGTATTATATTTAAAAGCGAGTTATCCCATTTTTCTGTGGATAACTACGTATAAGATCCTGTTCATTGTCGGTGACAAGCCGGGTAAAACTTGCGGAAGGGTCAGCAGGCCGGGTCTTCCTGGACGATAAAAAACATGATTTATCATGCTATTATTAGGCTTACCCCCAGAAACAGCGTGATGCGACAGTACGCTAAAATCAAACGGTTATTTTTTACACAGATCTGGATATCACAATGACAGGCGATCCCTTCCTTGTTCCCCCTCCCGCCGACGAAACCGAACTGATGGCCAGAGCCGACGCGCTCGCCGGCTATACGCTGGGTGAACTTGCCCGACGAATAGACCTCCCGATCCCGCGCGATCTGAAACGAGACAAAGGATGGGTCGGGATGCTGCTGGAACGTTATCTTGGAGCCAGCGCGGGCAGTAAACCCGAACAGGATTTCGCTGAGATTGGCGTAGAGCTCAAAACGATTCCCGTCGATGCCGCAGGCCGCCCGCTGGAAACGACTTTTGTGTGTGTTGCTCCCCTGACCGGCAACAGTGGCGTCACCTGGCAGAACAGTCACGTTCGCCACAAGCTTGAACGCGTGCTGTGGATACCGGTTGAAGGCGATCGTGCTATTCCGCTGGCAGAGCGCCACGTCGGCGCGCCGCTGCTGTGGAGCCCGAATGAGGAAGAGGAGCTTCAGCTCCAGCGCGACTGGGAGGAGCTGATGGACATGATTGTGCTGGGTCAGGTTGAGCAGATTACCGCCCGCCACGGCGAGGTGCTGCAGCTCCGCCCCAAGGCGGCAAACAGTAAAGCGTTAACCCAGGGGATTGGTCGTCATGGGCAGCCCATCATGACCCTGCCGCGCGGTTTTTATCTGAAGAAAACCTTCACGACGGCGCTGCTCTCACGTCATTTTTTACTGTAATTTCCGTTTGAATTGCGGGAAATGACTGAAAAGTCAATAATACGCGCCAGCGATCGTCCATTTTCAGACTGATGAAATTATCACTACAGGGAAAATAGTTTATTACTACACTCAACACAGTAATAAACGTTAAGGGAGACAGGTATGAAGTGGATGTTAAGTATTGCGGTGGTGGGCATGGCTTTACTGCTCGGCGGCTGCAGTAGCGATTACGTCATGGCAACCAAAGACGGTAAAATGATCATGACAGAGGGGAAACCCAGCATCGATAAAGAAACCGGACTGGTGAAATACGTTGATGAATCCGGCCATGAAATACAGATTAACGGTGATGAAATCTCCTCCATCGTTGAGCGCTAATCGCAGATTTGCCATCTGGCTCTGATATTTCAGATGGCAAACGATATGCTTTCCTCTCTCTCACGGGTAATCCCCCTTCCCCCTCTCGCGTCTGACGGTTATAGTCGAAAACCGGGTTCTGATTCTGTCAGCGCAGACGTCGCAGTCTATTGCCAGGATCCCCTGTTGCGGACGCAGCTGATGTCCCTGACCTTTTAATAATGAAAAAAGGAAGCCTGCTATGCATTATCACCGTATCCCCCACAGCACACTTGAAGTCAGTTCTCTTGGCCTGGGTACCATGACGTTCGGGGAACAAAATAGCGAAGCCGACGCCCATGCTCAGCTCGATTTGGCGCTCAGCCGCGGCATTAACCTGATAGACACAGCAGAAATGTATCCGGTGCCGCCACGCCCGGAAACCCAGGGCCTGACAGAAAAATACATTGGCAGCTGGCTGAAAGCGCGCGGCTGTCGTGACAAAATTGTACTGGCGTCAAAAGTTGCCGGCCCGGTTCGCGGGGCTGATGCTTCTATCCGACCGAATCAGGCGCTGGATCGTAAGAATATTCGTGAAGCGCTGGATGCCAGCCTGAAAAGACTGAACACGGACTATATCGATTTATACCAGCTGCACTGGCCTCAACGTCAGACCAACTATTTCGGCAAGCTGAATTATCAGTACACCGATAACACCGCGCCGGTGACGCTACTGGAAACGCTGGAAGCGCTGACCGAGCAGGTGCGCGCCGGGAAAATCCGTTACATCGGCGTATCCAACGAAACGCCATGGGGCGTGATGCGCTACCTGCAGCTGGCGGAAAAACATGAGCTACCGCGTATCGTCAGCATTCAGAACCCCTACAGCCTGTTGAACCGCAGCTTTGAACTGGGGCTGGCGGAAATCAGCCAGCATGAGGGCGTGGAACTGCTGGCTTATTCCAGCCTGGCATTCGGTACGCTGAGCGGAAAATATCTGAATGGCGCGAAGCCGGCGGGTGCGCGCAATACGCTGTTCAGCCGCTTTACGCGCTACAGCGGTGAGCAGGCGCAGCTGGCAATCGGTGAATATGTTGCGCTGGCACAGCGCCACGGGCTGGATCCCTCGCAAATGGCACTGGCATTTGTCCGCCAGCAGCCATTTGTTGCCAGCACGCTGCTGGGCGCAACAACGCTGGAACAGCTCACCATCAATATCGACAGCTACGATCTGACGCTCGATGCAGAGATCGTCGACGAGCTGGAAGCAATTCATCGCCGTTATACTTATCCGGCGCCGTAATAAATCTGCACAAGTGTGTGCGGGGCCAGTCGGCCCCGCACATCCGCACATCCGCACATCAGCACATCAGCACATCAGCACATCAGCACATCACCACATCACCACATCACCACATCACCACATCATCATCGCAACACAGCAGTCATGGCGCAGCAACGGCCTTACGTTTCTGCGCCAGCTGCCAGCCCCAGAGCACGGCGATGGCCAACGCGAACAGGGCACCGAACCCCACCCCGGTTGGCACCGGCGGCGCTCCCAGTTTAATCGCCAGGGAATAAAGCCCCAGCATCACCAGCATCGCCGTATTTTCACCCAGGTTCTGCACCGCAATCGCGTTGCCCGCCCCCACGGTCTGCTTTCCGCGCATTTGCAGCAGCGCATTCAGCGGCACCACGAAGAAACCACCCAGCATGCCGATAATCGCCAGCAGCACGTAGGCGTGTAACGCCGTATGCTGAAGTGAGAAAGCCACCACGGCAACGCCGATCAATACGCCGGCAGGCATACAGCGCCCGACGGTTTTCAACGTAACCAGCTTCGCGGCGGCGGCAGCACCAAATACAATGCCCACGGCAACCATCGCATTCAGCATCGTCGGGGTTTTGTTATCGGTAATGCCCAGCGCCACCGGCACCCACAGCACCAGCAGGAAGCGCAGCGTGACCCCGGCTCCCCAGAACAGGCTGGTGCCCACCAGCGAGAAGCGGGTTTCGCCATCGCGCCACAGCACACGGCAGGCACGGAAGAAGCTGGCGGACATGGCGGCAGGCCGCCACGATTGCCCGCTGCGGGCGGCGGCCAGTTTCGGGATCATCAGGTTAGCAACCACGGCAAGCGCATAGGCTCCTACGCAGGCCAGCAGCGCGCTGGTCAGGTTGAGGTCGGCAAGATAGCCCCCCGCTACGGACCCAAGCAGAATCGCGGCAATGGTTGATGACTCCATCAGGCCGTTGGCTTTAACCAGCGTTTCACCGTCGGTCAGCTCACCGAGAATGCCATACTTCGCCGGAGAATAGGCCGCGGCGCCAATGCCGACCAGGCCGTAGCCGAGGAACGGATCCAGCCCCACGCAAATCGTCAGTGCACCCAGCAGCTTCAGGCCGTTGGCAAACATCATTACCCGGCCCTTGGCAAAACTGTCGGCCACCTGGCCCACAAAAGGGGCCAGAATGATGTAAGTGGCAACAAATACCATCTGTAACACCGGCTGGCTCCAGTCGGGATACACCAGCTGCTTCAGCACCGCCAGGGTGGCGAACAGCAGGGCATTATCGCCAAACGCGGAGAGAAACTGGGCGGCAATCACCGCCATCATTCCCTTCGACATTAACGGCTTTGTTCCGGCAGTCGGGCTATTCATGAGTTTCCTCTGGCCGCTCGGCCATTTCGCGCAGGGTAACAAAATCCGGTTTTCCGCTGCCCAGCATCGGTAGCTGTTTCAGCACCCGAATATCACGCGGGACGGCCAGCTCAGGGCTGCCCAGCTCCCGCGCCGCGCGCTGGAGCTTTTCGCGCGTCAGCTCGCTATCCGTCGTAAACAGCACCAGCGCTTCACCGCGATTGCCGTCCGGCCTCATGGTGGCCGCATGCTGCTTCTCATCCGAGGCCTTCAGCGCGATCAGCTCTACGCTTTCCAGCGATACCATTTCACCGGCGATTTTGGCAAAGCGCTTCACCCGCCCCTGGATCTGACAGAAGCCCGCCTCGTCGAAGCGGACGATATCACCGGTGTCGTACCAGCCGTTTTCCATCCGGCCTTCACCGTTATCTGCCTGCGGCGCTTCAAGAACCCCAGGACGCTCGACGCGCAGATATCCCTTCATGATATTCGGACCACAGAGCTGCAGCAGCCCGCCCTCTTCTATGCCCGGTACGGAGATCAGGCGAGAATCCATCCCCGGCAGGATGCGGCCCACGGTATGCGATCTCGCCGCCATGGGCACGTTGATAGCCACCACCGGCGCGCACTCGGTCACGCCGTACCCCTCAAGAATTCGAATGCCAAACTTCTCGAACCAGGCATCACGCGTGCTCTGCTGCAGTTTCTCAGCGCCGGCGACGACATAGCGCAGGCGGGCAAAATCATACGGCTGCGCAAAGCGGGCATAGTTACCGAGGAACGTTGAGGTACCAAACAGAACGGTGCAGTTACGATCGTAGACCAGTTCCGGCACGATGCGATAATGCAGCGGGCTGGGATAGAGGAACACCTGAGCGCCGGTCATCAGTGGCGTAAACAGCCCTACGGTCAGGCCAAAGGCGTGGAACAGCGGCAGGGCCGACATAAAGCGATCGCGCGGAGTAAAGTCGGCAATCGTGCGGATCTGCTCTACGTTCGCCAGCAGGCTTTTATGGGAGTGGACCACGCCCTTAGGATGGCCTTCAGAACCGGAGGTGAACAGGACCATCGCGGCATCTTCAGGCTGCTGCTTCACTTCTGCCAGTGAAGGTATCAGCAACCGGCTGAGGATCCACAGTTTGTCCTTCAGGGTGACCGTGTCTTTCAGATCCTCAAGGAATATCCACTTCACGCCCGGGATCCCTTCCGGCAGGTGCCACAGTTTGCCTTTATCAAGGAACTGTCGAGAGGTAAAGACGGTTTGTACCTGCGCCGCCGTCAGCGCGCTGGTTAGCCCCTTCACACCGGCGGTGTAGTTCAACATGGCAGGGATACGACCGCGCAGGGTGGCCCCGAGGATGGCCGCCGCGGTGACGGTGGCGTTGGGCAGCAACAGGCCAACATATTCGCCCTGCCGGGTGTAACGCTGCAGGATCCTGCCAACCCCTAACGATTTTTTCAGCAGGCTGGTGTAGCTGTCCGGTTTAAAGTTCACGTCTTCAATACAGGGCTTAAAGTAGCCGTAACGCACACGTGCCGCGAGAAAAGCCTGATAAAGGGTCTGGCGTGGACGAACCGCCATCCTTGCTTCCATCATAATGTGGTGCAGATGCTCACCTGCCAGTCGTCGACGGTCGCGGGCACGGGGGGCGTCCGGCATCGGTATTGTTGTGGCGGGTAAGACGGTAAGCGATATTTTTGGAAACAAACGGCGCTTGAATACCCCGGCCAGGCGGCCAAACGGCGTATATTCGGCACCTTCAATGCGCACCGGCACCACCGTCGCCTGCGATTTGGCCGCGACAAAACCTGCACCGTCATAAATTTTCATTAATGAACCGGTAACGGTGATCCGCCCCTCCGGGAAGATCACCACCGGGCGTCCTTGAGCAATCAGCTTCACCAGATGCTTAATCGACATGGGCTTGGTCGGGTCGAGCGGAACAAAATCAATAAAGCGGCTCAGCCAGCGCATATACCACTGTTCGCTGATTGAAGAATAAACGGCAAACACCGGTTTAACCGGCAGAAAAACGGCCAGCAGTACCCCATCAAGGAAGGACATGTGGTTCGGGGTGATTAACACCTTCTGTTGGTATAACCCCGAGAGGTCGCCCGTTAGTTGGGTCCGAAAGATCATTCGGAACAGTAATTTAAGCAAATTGATCAAGTTGCCGGCTCCGTGCAGGTTTCAAGTTGAGTGTAACAATGCAAGATATGGCAGCGTAACTCAACAAGTAACATGAAATCGATGCATGACTCCTGGAAGTTTCACCGTGCAAAGCTGTCAAAAAAAAGAATCAAACACCCCAGCCAAATAAAACAACAGGGGCCAGAAATTAATAAATAGCCCAATAAACTCCAGGAAAAACATAAAGGTATTATGATTAAAAAAACCTTTACTTACTTTCATAAGCAGCGATAAGATTAATTTGCTGCCACGCAGCAAAAATCAAAGGAATATTTAACAAGGAGATTTAAAATGAAAGAACTATATCAGAATGAAATGAATAATGTATCCGGTGCGGGTACGGGTGCTGGCGAAATTGACTGGTATCAGGCCACTAACTACGCCAATTATGAAAACTTTGGTGATTATTTGCAGTTCATGCAGGATCATCATATGAAAGCACTTGGCCTTGTTGATGTTCAAACCGATCTGCCAGTCAGAGGCTTAATGCCCGCATTTAATAAATGGTGTACTAGCCAGGGTTTATCAACAGAAGAAATGGCAAAAAACTACCTATAATGCAGTTAAACCTTGCCAGCAGCAGGTTCAATGCTGCCGATCTTTCGGAGATGGCAACACAACCTCTACTCACTCTGGCAGTAAAAAACCGCGACATAATTGATTACTATTAATACAGCAATCAAATAGCATGGATATATGCGGCCTTAAATGCAGCTAAAAAAGGGAATTAAATGAAAACATTAAACCAGCAACAAATGGATCACGTTTCAGGCGCAGGTTCAGAAGGAATCGGCTCAATAAACTACAAAGACTATGATAATTTCACAGACTATCTGATCTCTATGAAAAATAATAACATGGACGCATTAAGCGTTAACGTTCCAGGTTTGCGTTCCGCTTACCAAAACTGGTGCAAGGAGAATAGAGTCAGTGCTTGTTATACGGCATTAAAAAATGGCTGGCGCTATTAATTCCTGACCGATAGTAAAGACCCGGCTTATCTTAACGGATAAGCCGGGTCTTTTTTATCCTTCATCCTCAGGGAGATTCAGATATATATACGTTGGCGACTGAGGCCCGATATATTCATCATGACTTCCACCCCCCACCTAACGCTTTATAAAGCATGACCTGCTGGGTCAACTGGCCGAGCCGGGTTGTAATCAGCAGCTGCTGCGCACTGTATAGCGAGCGTTGCGCGACCAGAACATTGAGAAAATTATCCACGCCTTCACGATAACGAACGTTGGCTAAATCATAGTTTTTCTGACTGGCCAGTTCATCCAGCTGGCGTGCATTAAGCTCATCCTGATAAGTTTCCTGCCCGGCGAGAGCATCCCCTACCTCTTTAAATGCCGTCTGGATTGTTTTCTCATAGTCCGCAATTTCAATCCGTTTCTGCAATTTAGCAATATTCAGATTGGCAACATTCTGCCCACCGCGAAAAACAGGTAAATCCAGGGAAGGACTGACCGCCCACGCCGCAGTACCACCGGAAAGAAGATCGCTCAGTCTGCCTGATGTTGAGCCTCCCATGGCGGTCAGGCTGATACTGGGAAAAAATGCCGCTCGCGCTGCGCCAATATTTGCGTTCGCGGCTTTAAGCGTATGCTCCGCCGCAATAATATCCGGGCGGTTAGTCAGCAGGTCGGAGGGCAAACCGGCCGGTGTTGCGGGGAAATGCCACGTTTTTTGCACGCTGGCATTAGCCATCAGGCTGGCCGGCAAATCACGCCCAACCAGCAGCATCAGCGCGTTGGTATCCTGTCGAACCTGGCGACTGTAGGTGGCAACATCAGCCTGAGCAGTCCGTACCAGCGTTTCTGCCTGCACCAGATCCTGCTCGCTGCTGACGCCACCGTCATAGCTGCGTTTTGTCAGATCGTACGACTTTTGCTGGCTTTCCGCCGTATCACTTGCCAGATGGAGCAATTCATTATCGGCACACAGTGACAGGTAGCTCACGGCAACCTGTGAAATGAGGCTAATTCGCGCTGCGCGCTGTGTTGCATCCATGGCAAGATAGCGCTCAAGGGCACTGTGGCTCATGCTGCGCAGTCGGCCAAAGAAATCCAGCTCCCATGCGGTCACGCCAAAATTGGCGTCAAACTGATGATAAGTCACGCCGCCGCCGGGCCGGGTATTATAAAGATTGCCCGGCATATGGGCCGCCGTTTCACCCGCGTTGAGATCGACGGAGGGGAACAGCGCAGAACGGGAAACGGTAACCTGAGAGCGTGCCACTTCCACATTCAGCGCCGCAACCCGCAGATCGCGGTTATTTTTGAGCGCCAGTGAGATCAGCTGATGCATCATGGGTTCGGTGAAAAAATTCTGCCAGCGAATATCAGCACCGTTTCCCGCCAGATGTGGCCCCTGCTGGACAAAGCCGCTGTCCACCGGCAGCGACGGACGCTGATAATCAGGCTCCATGGTACAACCCACCAGCACCAGTACCGGAAGCAGCCCGATAGTTAAGGGTTTATGCATCATGGTTCTGCTCCTTTTGCTGATTTTTTTTCCTGGCGGAGAAAAACTGCGATACCACAACGTAAAACATCGGGACAAAGTAAATCGCCAGGAAAGTTGCGGTCAGCATACCGCCGACTACCGCAGTCCCGATTGAATGCTGGCTCCCTGCGCCTGCACCATTTGAGATGGTCAACGGCATCACACCGAGCACAAATGCCATTGACGTCATGATGATGGGGCGGATACGCAGCTTGGCGGCCTCCATCGCGGCATCAACCAGCGACATCCCGTCTTTTTCGTGCAGGTCTTTGGCAAATTCGACGATCAGAATCGCATTTTTTGCCGCCAGCCCCACGGTGGTCAGTAGCCCTACCTGGAAGAAAACATCGTTTTGCAGCCCACGCAGCAGCACGGCCATGACCGTACCGAGTACGCCAAGTGGCACAACCAGAATCACCGAGAACGGGATTGACCAGCTTTCGTATAAAGCCGCAAGGCAGAGGAAAACAACGATAAGTGATATTGTGTACAACGCTGGGGTTTGCGAACCGGACATTTGCTCCTCATACGAGAGCCCGTGCCAGTCAACGATAAACCCTGCCGGCAGTTTGGCGGCAATCTCCTTAACGGCTTTCACCGCATCCCCGGAGCTGTAGCCTGCCCCCGGCGACCCCATAATTTCAACCGCAGAAATGCCGTTAAAACGCTCATAGCGAGGAGAACCGTACTGCCACTCCCCTCGCCCAAACGCGGAAAACGGTACCATCGTTCCGCTACTGTTGCGGAAGTACCATTTATTTAAATCTTCCGGCGTCACGCGCGATCCGGCATTCCCCTGCACGTAGACCTTCTTCACGCGACCGTTGTAGGTGAACTGATTGATATAGCTCGACCCCCAGGCGATCGAGAGCGTATCGTTGATATCGCCAAGGCTGATGCCCAGTGCGCGGGCGCGTTCATCATCAATGATGAGATGGTATTGCGGTTCATCTTCCATACCATTGGGTCGGGTCGCAAACAGGCGCTTGTCTTTAGCGGCCATCGCCAGGAACTTATTACGTGCCGCCATCAGCGCCGCATGGCCTTTGTTCTGCGAATCCTGCAGGAAAAAGTCAAAGCCGGTAGCGTTACCTAATTCCATTACGGCAGGTGGGACCAGCGCATACACCTTCGCTCCTTTCAGGTTGGCAAAGTGCGCCATCGTGCGGGCGGCGAGTTTCTGTACGGACTGATCGCTGTTACGCTCGCTCCACGGTTTCAGCAGTACGAACGACATCGCCGTATTTTCACCGCGGCCAGAGAAGCTAAAACCGTTAGGTGAAAACACCGACAAAACTTCAGGCTCATTTTTCAGTAACCAGTCCTCAATTTCATTGATGACCTGCTGGGTACGATCCGTTGAAGCATTACTGGGCAGCGTGATCTGCATCATCATCACGCCCTGATCTTCATCAGGAAGAAATGAGGTGGGGACGCGCGTAAAAAGCACGCCGGTCAGGATAACCATCCCCAGATAGACCAGCAGGAAGAATTTACGGCGGGTAATAACTTTGCTCACGCTTTGGGTATATTTTATCGTGCCGGAATCAAATTTACGGTTGAACCAGCCCGCCAGCCCTTTCGCTTTATGATCTGAAGACGCGGGTTTTAACAACGTCGCGCACAGCGCGGGCGTGAAGATCATCGCCATTAATACAGAGAGCACCATCGCAGACACAATGGTGATGGAGAACTGGCGATAGATAACCCCGGTTGAACCGGCGAAGAATGCCATCGGCAGCAGCACCGCTGACAGCACCATGGCGATACCGAAAAGCGCGCCCTGAATCTGCTCCATCGATTTGATAGTGGCATTTTTCGGGTCAAGCCCCTCTTCATGCATTACGCGCTCAACGTTTTCGACCACGACGATTGCGTCATCCACCAGCAGACCTATGGCCAGCACCATACCAAACATCGTCAGCGTATTAATGGTATAGCCACAGGCGGCGAGAATGCCGAAGGTCCCCAACAGCACAACCGGCACCACCATCGTCGTAATCAGCGTGGCGCGCAGATTCTGCAGGAAGATCAGCATGACAATAAAGACCAGCCCAATGGCCTCGAAAAGCGTTTTCACCACCTCTTCAATCGAGGCGCTGACCACCGGCGAGGTATCATAAGGGTACTTCACCACCACGCCCGGAGGGAGGGAGGCTTTAATACCGTCTACCGTGGCTCGAACTCCGTCAATGGCGTCCAGTACGTTCGCGCCGCTGGCCAGGCGAAGAGCAATACCGGCGGAAGGCTTGCCGTTATAGGTTGCGGAGATGCTGTAATCCTGCGGGCCAAGATCGATACTGCCGACATCGCGCAGACGAACCTGTGAACCATCGGGGTTAACCTTAAGCAGGATATTTTCAAACTGAGAGACTTTCTGTAAGCGGGTCTTCCCGATGACCGTCGCACTGAATTTTGCCCCGGCAACGGTCGGCAAGCCGGCCAGTTTACCGCTCGAGACCTGAACGTTTTGCTTAGCGATCGCGCTGGATATATCACTTGGAATCAGCTGATACTGATACAGTTTGGCCGGGTCCAGCCAGACGCGCATACCGTATTCTGACCCCATCACGATAAAGTCACCCACGCCTTTAGTACGTGCGATCGCATCCTGTAGTTTCGACACCAGCAGATCGGCCAGGTCACCATTACTCATCTGACCGCTGTTGGCTATCAGGCTGACCACCAGCATAAAATTAGCCTGGTATTTACGGACGTTGATCCCCTGTTTCACCACTTCATCGGGCAGCTGTGACTCTGCTAAAGAGACTTTGTTCTGCACCTGAACCTGGGCGATATCCGGATCGGTTCCCTGATCGAACGTCACGATAATCGTGGCGCTGCCGTCGCTGTTACTTTGCGATTCAATGTAGCGCAGGTTATCGATACCATTCAGCTGCTGTTCGATGACCTGCACTGCGGTATTTTGTGCCGTTTCAGCACTGGCCCCCGGATAAACGATCTGCACTGAAATCGCGGGTGGTGAGATATTCGGGTACTGGTTAATAGGGAGAGTGAAAATGGCCATTCCCCCAATAAGCATCACCAGAATCGCCACCACCCAGGCAAAAATGGGGCGTTCAATAAAAAACTTAGACATCGTGAATCCTTACTGAGCAGAAGGGTCTGCAGTGGTTAAATTGACTTTTGCCATCACAACGGGCTGATGTTCTTTCGCTATGACCTTGCTTCCGTCATGCACCAGCTGCAGCCCGTCGACGATCACCCGATCGCCGGGTTTAAGCCCTTCCGTCACCAGCCACTGGCTCTTCACCATTTCTCCGGTCTTAATGTCCTGCTGGATCACCGTATTCTCGGCACTGACCTTAAAGACATAAGGACGGCCCTTATTGTCGTGCATGATCGCTTCCTGAGGAGCCAGCAGCCCCTTGTGGGAAACGCCCTGAGGAAGAATGGCATGGACAAACATTCCGGGGAGCAGCTCCCGGTCGGGGTTAGGAAACGATGCCCGCATGGTGATGCTGCCGGTGGTCTCATCAACCGTGACTTCAGAAAACTCTAACCGTCCCTTTTGGGCATAGTTTGAGCCATCTTCCAGCGCGAGCTTCACGGCGGCGGCATTTTCCCCCACCGTCTGTAGCCTGCCCTCGGCCAGTGCACGCCGCTGGCGAATCAGAGCCAGTGACGATTCACTGACGTCCACATAGATGGGATCCAACTGCTGAATAGTGGTGAGGTAATTGGCCTGTCCGTTGGTCACCAGAGCGCCTTCCGTATACAGCGAGCGGCCAATACGCCCGGTAATCGGTGCCCGAACGTTGGTATAGTTGAGGTTAACCTGCGCTACTTCTAAATCTGCTTTCGCCTGTTTTTCCGCGGCAACCGCATCGTCATAGCTTTGCTTACTGATGGCTCTGGCTGCGACAAGGGGCCTGTAGCGAACGGCCAGCCGGTGGGCGTTCTCAAATGTTGCCAGCGCTCTGTCGTAGGTGGCTTTATAGCTGGCAGGGTCGATCAGATACAGCGGCTGCCCGACCTTCACATCGCTGCCTTCAGTAAACAGGCGTTTCAAAATAATCCCGCTAACCTGCGGACGGACCTCTGCCGTTCTGACCGCCGTTGTACGACCCGGTAACTGGGTGAAGAGCGTCACGGAATCACTTTTTAATGTGGTCACGCCGACATCCGCCGGTTTAATCGTGGTGACGGTGCTTCCCCGATCGCAGGCGGTAAGCATAAGAACTAAACAAAGGGGAAAGATCCTTGTTTCCATAATTTAATCTCTTGTGATAACTTTGAAATAATAACGAGAGTGATTACTCTCAAAAAGCAAAAGCAGATTCCAATGAAGAGCGAAACATCATCAGAGGCACATTTTGCTGCACGCGTTCTCAAAATCTTCTAGCTGCATCAGAAACCGCGCACCCGGCCTGCCGTGAATCTGACGGTACCTTCAGAACGATCTCTGTCAGCCTCTGGGCTCAATTCCCCGCCGGCGCAACTCTCGTCGGGCCAGTTCCTTCAGCCAGCAGGCAAGCGTAATGTTGTCATCATCGGTTAACGACTTTATCTGAGCATGAAGCTCAGGATTTATGCGCATCTGAAATGCTGCAGAGCGTCCACCGACTTTAGGCGTCCTGTCTTTAAGCTTCGGCATATCAATCAGCTCCCTCGAAATGAGAACGCCCCCTGCAGCGCTACCAACACCATCAAGGGGCTGACACGACTGACGGAATGCAAGCCAGCCGTGCTTGGGGCAGCTTAGCTCTGATGCAATAATTTCTTTGGTGGATTAAGGGGAAAGATGTGAATAAATTATGGAAAGTTGTGAGCGTTTTTAAGGATTGAAACAAAACGTAAAACACCGGGAGCGCAGGTAAAAAAAAACCCACGCATCCGCGTGGGTTGGTGCAACTGAACAGGGTGCAGTCCGCCGGGAGCAGACTGTATTCACACCAATCAATACCTCTGGGACTGCCATTGTCACCAGAAGGCGATCCTGAAACCAGCAAACAAACGCAAATGAATGGCGCTAAATGAAACCAGTCATGATCGTTCGCTCATTTCTTTACATACTGAACAAACAGCCTTTTTTCTCAGCCAGGATTGTAAAGCGCATCCGGCGCGATATTCATATGTTTGAGCACCGGGCCAATGATATTGCCAAATACCGGAGCCGCCACCGAGCCACCAAAGTGATCGCCGGCGGTGGGATGGTTGATCATAATCACCAGCGCCACCTGCGGATTACTGGCGGGAGCCACCCCGGCGGTATAGTTGATGTAACCACCGTCGTATTTGCCGCTATCGCCCATTTTTTCCGCCGTACCGGTTTTAATCGCCAGCCGGTAGCCCGGAACCGCCGCCCGCACCCCACTGCCGCCGGGCAGTGCATCGCTCTCCATCATATGCACCACCGTCCTGACCGTATCTTCATCGGCCACCCGCGTCCCCAGCACCGGCGGAGTCACTTTGGTGATCGACAGAGGGCGATAAATACCGAAGGAACCCAGCGTGGCGTATTCGCGGGCAATCTGCAGCGGCGTGACGCGCAGCCCGTAGCCGAAGGAGAACGTAGCACGTTCGATATCCGCCCAGCGCTGGCGATGCAGCGGGAAATAGCCGACGCTTTCCCCGGTCAGCCCCAGGCCGGTCGGTTTACCCAGGCCAAAGGACCGATAGGTGTTCACCAGCACCTCCGCCGGCATCGCCAGCGCGATATGCGACACGCCGATATCACTCGATTTCTGCAGGATGCCGGTCATCGTTAACCGCGACCAGTGGCCAACATCGCGGATCAGGTGGCCGTTAACGCGATAAGGCGTGGTATCCAGCACCGAGTCTGGCCGCACCAGCTTGCGGATCAGCCCTTCCATCACCACCAGCGGTTTTACCGTTGACCCCGGCTCGTAGCTGTCATTGATGGCCGTGTTACGCATCTGCGCCGGTGACACCTTGGCGAAGTTGTTGGGGTTAAAGGAGGGATAGGAGGCCATACCGAGGATCTCCCCGGTATCGATCTTAATCAGCACCGCCGCGCCGGAGTCGGCCTTATTCAGCAGCACGCCATCGCGCAGCTTGCTGTAAAGCGTGTACTGGTCAAACTTATCAATACTCAGCTGTACCGTCGGCGGCTGCTGGGGTGGCTCATAGTTAATCATTGCCACGATATTACCGTTGGCATCCTGGCGGTACTTCTCCACCCCGGGCGTACCCTGCAGGACTTTATCGAAGCCCTTCTCCAGCCCGGTCAGCCCGTTACTGTCAGCCCCAACGATACCGATCAGCGGCGCGGTAGCCTCGCTCATAGGATAAAAACGGCTGTCGTCATAGACCGTTGAGATGCCTGTCAGATGAAGTTTGGAGATATCTTTAGCAATACCCAGCTCGACTTTGCGCCCCAGATAGAGGAAACGACGATTCGGGTTGGCATTGATTTGCGCCGCGATCTCCTCCGGCCGCTGCTCCAGCGCATTGGCAAGATAGGCCCATTTGTCGCTGGTGAAATCAGGATGTGCTTCCAGCACGCGCTGCGGGTCGGCAATGACATCGCGCGACGGCACGCTCAGCGCCAGCGCTTCCCCGTTTCTGTCCTGCAGAGTTCCACGGTTAGTCGGCAGCGTCACCGTGCGCAGCGAGCGCTCATCCGCCTCTTTTTCCAGCATCGGATGATTAATCAACTGCAGGTCGGCCACCCGCGCCAGCAGAACGCCGAGGCAGGTCAGCACGCCCACGCAGACAAGGCGGAACCGTATAGGATTAAACGTCGGGGCCGGCTGGGATTTCGCCAGCGATCTTTTCAAGGGAGGCATGTATTTTCCAGTACAGGGTGCGTGATAACTCTCTGGCGTTTATACAAAAAATGATTCGGAGTTAACAGGCAAACAGTGTTTCAGATCGTGATTGACCCGGGAGACAAGAGGCAGCAGCAGAGCAAGAAAAAAGATGATAATAATCAGTAAATTGTAAGGAAATTCTTAGATAGCAGGCAAAAAAAACCTGCGCATCTGCGCAGGTTGGTGAAACAAAGCGATAAATACTTTTTGATGTTCACCCATCAATACCTCTGGGATCTGAACTGTAGCAATCCCCCGCATCCGGTCGCTACTCAGGAATCGCAACAGTTACCCGCAAAATGTAACCAGCTATGTGATTTGTAGGGGTTTTAGCAATGTATCGCCAACATTTCCGCTCCCCCTCGCTCCGTCAGACCGTCTCCACCATTTTTCGAATCTCGACCAGACAGCTCATGGCGTTTGGCCCCTGGGTCAGGGACGAGGTGCCGATATCCAGCGTCAGTACGTTTGGATTACCGGCACGATCGTAGGGACGCCATGCTTTACCAAAGCCCGGATCGAACCAGGCGCCGGTGGAAATCAGCACCACATTCTGGCTGACGCCTTCGGTCAGACGCACGCCCGCCTGAATGCAGCCGCGATCGTTACTGACCTCAATGACGTTGCCGTCGCTGATACCGCGCTGCGCGGCATCCAGCGGATGCATCCACAGCGTTTCGCGCCCGGCGGTTTTGTTAGCCTGTACCGTTGGCGTGGCATCCAGCTGGCTGTGTAAACGGTCACCGGGCTGAATCGAAATCATATGCAGCGGGAAACGCTGTTTGATTTCCGACCCCAGCCACTCGGCCGGCTCGCGCCATTCGGGATGCGGACCGAAATCAGCCAGCTGGTAGCCTTCAATCGTTTCCGAAAACAGTTCAATTTTACCGCTGGCGGTTTTGATCGGACTGGCTACCGGGTCCGCGCGGAAATCGGCCATAAAGACCCAGTCGTCCTTCGGCAGCGGGATCTCCACGTGCCCTTCCTGCCAGAATGTTTCAAATTCCGGGAAGTCGATACCCTTGTGATGGTGGGCCACGGCGCAGCGCTGATAGAGATGCTTAATCCACTCCATCTCATTGCGGTTTTCGGTAAAGGTGTCGCGATAGCCCAGCCGCTCTGCCAGATCGGCAAAGATATCAAAGTCGTTACGCGCCTGATGCTGCGGTGCAACGGCCTGATGCATCGCCAGCACGAAGCGATCCTTGGACGACCCGCCGATATCATTACGCTCCAGGGTGGTGGTCACCGGCAGAACGATATCCGCCATCTGCGCCGCTGGGGTCCAGACGATATCCTGCACTATCACCGTATCCGGGCGCTGCCAGCCCTCAACCAGCCGGTTGAGCTGCTGATGGTGGTGGAACGGATTGCCGCCCGCCCAGTGGATCAGATGAATATCGGGGTAGGTATGCGTTTCCCCCTGGAAGGTGTATTCCTCGCCCGGATGGAGCAGCATGTCGCTGATGCGGGCAACCGGTATCGCCCGGTGCGCAATCGGGTTAACGCCGGTGGACATCAGCGGAGACGGGCCTTCAATACGCGGATTGCCGACGCTGTTCATTGAGCCGTGGCCGAACGAGAAACCCGCCCCCGGCAGGCCCGGTTGCCCCAGCATGGACGACAGCGCAATCATCATCCAGTACGGCTGCTCGCCGCGATGGGCGCGCTGAACGGAGTAGGAGCAGGTAATAAAGCTGCGCTTGCCGCACAGCTGCTGCGCCAGCAGCGCGATGCGTGCAGCCGGAATACCGGTAATCTCGCTGGCCCACTGCGGCGTTTTCGGCTGACCGTCGCTTTCACCCAGCAAATAACGTTTAAGCTGCGGATAGCCCACGCAGTGGGACTGCAGGAAGGCGTTATCCACCGCGCCCAGCCGCTCAATTTCAAATCCTAACGCCAGCATCAGCGCCACGTCGGTGTTCGGGCGGATCGGGATCCACTCGGCATTAACGAACGCCGGGCAGTCATCGCGCATCGGGCTGATGTTGATAACCGGCGTGCCTTTTGCCGCCAGCTGCTGCAACGCGGGTTTCAGGCTGTGCTCCCCTGCCCCACCGGAGGCTACCTGCGCATTTTTCAGCGCCAGCCCGCCAAAAGCGATAAAAATCTCACAGTGTTTGACCACATCAGGCCAGTCGGTCACGCGACCGGTGAGCGGCATATAGGTACCGATCACATAAGGTAAAAAGAACTGGGCGGCCCCCCAGCTGTAGTTGCCCTGCTGGTCAATACCGCCGCCGCCGAGGTTATAGAAACGGCGCACCAGCGTGCGGGCATGGTTAACGCGCCCCGCCGATGACCAGCCGTAAGAACCGTCGAAGATCCCGCTGGCACCGTAGCGGTCCCGCACCCGGCGGTTTTCTTCAGCCACCAGGTCAAGTGCAGTTTCCCAGTCCACGGCGACGAAGTCCTCACGCCCGCGCAGGGTACGATCGCTTTTCTCACGCGACTTCAGCCACGAGCGGCGCACCATCGGCTGACGAATACGCTTATCCGAATAGACCAGTTCCGGAATGGTGTTGAGCATCGGCGACGGATCCTGGTCAGCGAAGAACGGGTCACAGCGCAGCAGTTTGCCATTTTCAACAACGGCACTGAAGGCTCCCCAGTGGGCAAGGTGAGGGAATTTTTTTAACGTCATTAGCGGATCCGGCCATGGTGTCGGTTTTCTGGAAACTCAGAATAGCATCGCTCATTAACGGAGTGAAACCGTGTTCACTTCAACAGACGAACTGCCGGTAATCGGTGAGCCATGAAGAGGAAAATCCTCAGCTTTGCGACGCCCGGCGCATTCTGCAGGCTTGCAGTCACTGCGGCTTTCCGCAACACTACTGCAATGTAAACGTTTACCCTGAAAGGTTGGACCCTATGGCTACCATAAAGGACGTCGCCAGACTCGCGGGGGTATCGGTCGCAACCGTTTCTCGCGTTATCAATAATTCGCCTAAAGCCAGTGAGAACTCACGTCTGGCGGTCACTCAGGCAATGGAATCGCTGAAGTACCATCCGAATGCCAATGCCCGCGCGCTCGCGCAGCAGTCTACGGAAACCATTGGTCTGGTCGTAGGTGATGTCTCCGATCCCTTTTTCGGCGCGATGGTGAAGTCGGTGGATGAGGTGGCGTGGAATACCGGTAATTTCCTGCTGATCGGCAACGGCTACCATAACGAGCAAAAAGAGCGCCAGGCGATTGAGCAGCTGATCCGTCATCGCTGTGCGGCACTGGTGGTGCATGCGAAAAAAGTCCCCGACGACGAACTGATCGGCCTGATGAAGCAAATCCCCGGGATGGTGCTGCTGAATCGCGTGTTGCCCGGCTATGAACAGCGCTGCATCGCACTGGACGACCGCTACGGCTCCTGGCTTGCCACCCGCCATCTGATCCAGCAGGGCCACAAAAATATCGCTTTTATCTGCTCTAACCATTCTATCTCTGACTCCAGTGACCGTCTTCAGGGCTACTACGATGCGCTGAAGGAGCACGGCCTGCCCTGTAACGATCGGCTGGTGGCCTTTGGTGAACCGGATGAGATTGGTGGTGAAACGGCAATGACCGAGCTGCTTGGCCAGGGTAAAACCTTTAGCGCGGTAGCCTGCTATAACGACTCGATGGCGGCGGGTGCGCTGGCGGTGCTGAGCGACAACGGCGTGCGGGTGCCGGAAGAAATTTCGCTGATTGGTTTCGACGACGTGCTGGTATCACGTTACGTCCGGCCGCGCCTGACCACCGTGCGCTACCCTATTGTCACCATGGCTCAGCAGGCCGCCCTGCTGGCGCTGGCGCTGGCTCACGGTCAGCCCCTGCCGGAGGTGACACATCTGTTCAGCCCTACGCTGGTTCGCCGCCATTCGGTCGGTACGCCCGCCTGACCCGAAGGCATCTGCGGCTCAGCGGCTCAGCGGCTCAGCGGCTCAGCGGCTCAGCGGCTCAGCGGCTCAGCGGCTCAGCGGCTCAGCGGCTCAGCGGCTCAGCGGCTCAGCGGCTCAGCGGCTCAGCGGCTCAGCGGCTCAGGGTATAGTGACAAAGGTTTATGGTAAAGGTGCACGGTGGTGGCAGGATAATCCAGCGCGTCGCCGATATAGCGCCAGCCGAATTTTTCGTAATAGCCCATGCAGGCGGAGTAGAGGTAAAGATCCTCGTCACCGCGCTGCCTGCAGCAGTCGATAATCACCTGCTGCAGCCGCTCGCTTAATCCGCGCCCACGCCAGCTTTCCTCGATATAGAGTGCCGCCAGCCAGGGGAACAGGTCCTGGCGGCTTACCAGATCGCAGCGCCATAATCCTACGGTGCCCACCGGGCGATCCCCCTCCAGCGCAACAAACGTCAGCGGCAGGTCAGCACCGCTCAGGCTGCTGTCGATTACGCTGGCAAAAAAATCCCGGCTGTTATCCGTGCCAAAAGCGTTCCAAAGCCAGTCGGTGATGATTTCGCGATGTTCGGTGGCGTCGGTGAGCGGGACGATGCGCAGGGTGGTCATGGGAAGGTTCCGGGATGAGGGTTTTGAGTTCAGTAAATTACCACAGGGAACGGGATTCGGCTTCTTTGGCTGCGGGGATCGGGGTTCAGAGGACAGTCTCTGCGGCTACCGGGGTTCAGGGATCGGGGGACAGTCTCTGCGGATGACGGGCGGTCCTCGCGCCGCTTTGCGGTGCCTTCGGCTACGGATTGCCCGTCATCCGCAGAGACTGTCCCCCCCTTCTTACACTTGAAGTCGCTATCTACTAAAAGCTACAGGCGAGTTTGGCAATTTCCTGCCAATTAAAGACACCGCTAAACCGGCGGCACAGAAGGGCTAATCCGGTCGAAGCATTCAAAAAGTCTTTGCCCCTCCCGGACACTTGAAACCGCTGTTTTCTAAATGCTGCACGCGAAACGAAGAGTTTAGCCACAGACAACCCTAAGCTAATGGCACAGACGGGTGGCCACCCCGATCGGAGCATCCGCAGCGCTGAACGTAATGAGGAAGCCAGGATTCGGCCACACGGATGTGGCCGAAAGGCACAGCCGGGCAGGACGCCCGTCTGGGCCGTTCCGTCAGGCTGACGAATGCAGTGAGGGCACCGCGCAGGCGGCGCGAGGACCGCCCGAACGGGGTAGCCACCCGTCTGCGTAAACACCGTTACGTCAGACAACATGGGGTAGCCACCGTCGGCGCGTTCACCATCGCGCCAGACCGCGCCAGCATGATTTTAACGACGGATTACAGCTCCAGCGCCAGCAGCTCTGCGACGGTCTGCGCGCGGCGGATCTGCCGTGGCTGACCGTTCTCAAACAGCACCTCCGGCAGCAGCGGGCGGCTGTTGTAGTTCGAAGACATCGACGCACCGTAGGCACCGGTATCGTGGAACACCAGATAATCCCCGACCTTCACCGCCGGCAGCGCGCGGGTTTCCACCTTGCCGCCTTCCTGCTGAGTGAATACATCGCCCGACTCGCACAACGGACCTGCCACCACCGTCTCCACGGTATTCTGCTCGTCCAGCTGACGGCCGTCACCGGCAATCGCGGAAATATGGTGATAGCTGCCGTACATTGACGGACGCATCAGATCATTAAAGCCCGCGTCCACCAGCACAAAGTGACGGCTGCCCATCTCTTTCACTACCCGCACCTGACTGACCAGCACGCCCGACTCGGCGACCAGGAAACGGCCCGGCTCGATCTCCAGCTTCACCGGATGCCCCAGATGTTTTGCCACGCGCTGGCGGGCGGCATCCCACAGGCCGAAATAGTGATCGGTATCGATCGCCTCTTCACCAAAACGATACGGAATCGACAGACCGCCGCCGGCAGAAATCGCTTCCAGATCCTGACCGAAGCTGACCACCTGATTCACCATCGCGTCGCACACCTGCTCCAGATGGCTGTAATCAACGCCCGAACCGATATGCATGTGAATCCCCACCAGCTTAAGCTGATAGCGCTGAACCGCTTCCAGCGCCAGCGCCATATCGCCGAACCAGATACCGTGCTTGCTGTTCTCGCCGCCGGTGTTGGTTTTCTGGCTGTGGCCGTGGCCGAAGCCCGGGTTAACGCGTAGCCAGACCGGATGCCCGGCTGATACCGCACCCAGCTGGTGCAGCATGTCAACGGAACCGGCATTCACAGGCACCTTCAGCTCCGCGACGCGGGCCAGAGTCGGCTCATCCAGCAGATCGGCGGTAAAGACGATCTCGTCGCCGCCCGTCTGATAGCCCGCCGCCAGGGCGCGCTCAATCTCACCCAGCGACACGGAATCCACCTTCACGCCCGCGGCGCGCATCAGGCGCAGAATATGAATATTCGAACAGGCCTTCTGGGCAAAACGCACCACGTCAAACTGCTGCAGCTGGGCGATACGCTGCTGAATAATGCTGGCGTCGTAGGCCCAGACCGGGCCACCCGTCTGACGGGCAAGGGCTAAAAGATTGTCCTGATTCAGGGCGGTGGTGGTGTCGTTCAGCAGGCGTGGCATAAGGGTTCTCCATAAGTGATTAACGCTATTACGCCACATCTCTTTTCGGGATAAAAATATCTGTTTTATCGCAGTCTATTCATTCATGATATGGATTTACTGAACTGAATTTCCGTGGAGAAAGCGATGGCCGGAGTCTCCCTGCGCCACATTGAGATTTTTCATGCCGTGATCACCACCGGCAATCTCACCGAAGCGGCAGCGATGCTGCACACCTCACAGCCGACCGTCAGCCGCGAGCTCGCACGCTTTGAAAAGCTGATTGGATTACAGCTGTTTGAACGGGTGCGCGGACGCCTGCAGCCCACGGTCCAGGGCCTGCGGCTGTTCGAGGAGGTGCAGCGATCGTGGTACGGGCTGGACAGAATTATCAGCGCCGCCGAGGGGCTGCGGCAGTTTCGTCAGGGCGAGCTTTCCATCGCCTGCCTGCCGGTTTTCTCCCAGTCGCTGCTGCCGCTGCTGTGTCAGCCGTTTATGCAGCACTACCCGGAAGTCAGCCTGAATATCATCCCACAGGAGTCGCCGCTGCTGGAGGAGTGGCTGTCGGCCCAGCGCTATGATTTGGGGCTGACCGAAACCAGCCATGCGCCTGCCGGAACCGAACGCAGCGCGCTGTTTACGCAAAATGAAGTCTGCGTACTGCCGCAGGACCACCCGCTGGCCCGTCGCGACTGCCTGACGCCGCAGGATTTTTCCGGTGAGAATTACATCAGCCTGTCGCGTACCGACAGCTATCGCCAGCTGCTGGATAATCTGTTTAGCGAACAGGGGGTACAGCGAAGGATGGTGATGGAAACGCACAGCGCGGCGTCGGTGTGTGCGATGGTCAGAGCGGGCGTGGGCGTATCGATTGTGAATCCGCTGACGGCGCTGGACTACGCCGACAGCGGAGTGGTGATGCGGCGCTTCAGCGTGGACGTGCCGTTCACCGTCAGTTTAATCAGGCCGCGCCACCGGCCCGCGTCGGCGCTGGTTGATGCCTTCAGCCAGCATCTGCAGCAGCATATCGGCCTGTTCAGCCAGCGCCTGGAACGGCAGCTGAATTAAGCGTTAACCGGCTGACCCTGCGCGCGGGAACCACGGAAGGTGATCAGGCAGATAATCAGGCCGATTACCGCCAGCACCGCCGCAGAAACCGGAACCGCCGTCAGGCCGTAGCCGCCGCCGATCACCGCTCCGCCCACCCAGGCACCGAGCGCATTACCGACGTTAAACGCCGAGATATTCAGCGTCGACACCAGATTCGGCGCATCCTTACCGTGGCGAACCACGTTAATCTGCAGCGCTGGCACGGTGGCAAAGGTCGCCATCGCCCACAGGAACAGGGTGATTTCCGCCAGCCACAGCGCGTGAGAGGTCCAGCTGAACAGCAGTGAGAACACCGCAATCAGTGAGAAGCTGAGGATCAGACTGAACGACACGCGCCAGTCCGCCAGCTTGCCGCCCAGGGTGTTCCCCACCGTCAGGCCGGCACCGATCAGGAACAGCGTCCAGCTGACGCCGCGATCGGTGATTCCGGTCACTTCCAGCAGCAGCGGTGCGATATAGCTGAACAGCGCAAACATCGCGGCTGCAAAGAACACCGTCATCAGCAGCGACAGCCACAGCTTGCCGCTGCTCAGCGCGCTGAATTCGCTGGCCAGATCCACCGGCTTTTCATTGCGGTTGGTCGGCAGGCTGACAATCAGGCCGATAAACGCCAGTACGCCAATCACCGACACGCCCCAGAAGGTGGCACGCCAGCCGAACAGCTGACCGAACCAGGTACCCAGCGGTACGCCGAGCACGTTGGCAAGAGTCAAGCCGGTAAACATCAGCGCCACAGCGGATGCCTGCTTGCCCGGCGCCACCAGGCTTGCCGCCACCACGGCACCGATACCGAAGAACGCGCCGTGACACAGGGCAGTCACCACCCGCGCCAGCATTAGCAGGTTGTAGCTGTAGGCCAGCGCACACAGAATATTACCAATGATAAAAATCACCATCAGCAGAATCAGCGTACGTTTACGCGGCAGCTTCGCCGTCAGCAGTGCCATAATCGGCGCACCAATGGCCACGCCCAGCGCATAGCCGCTGATCAGCCAGCCCGCAGACGGGATCGATACCTGCAGATCGCGCGCGACCTCCGGCAACAGCCCCATAATCACGAACTCAGTGGTACCGATAGCAAAGGCGCTCAGCGCCAGTGCCAGTAATGAAACAGGCATTTCACACACTCCCAGGATTATAAGAATTCAGCCCCCTACATGGAGAGCCATTATCGTCAGGTGAATATTTTTTACGCGATACGCGACGAAGGTCACAGAAAGCCATTAAAACACAGGCGGGGAATCGCTTACAGCACATCGAAGGCAAGGGTGTATTGCCAAAAAAGCAATAATTAGCGTCAGAAAACCGGTTTCCGCCATGGGCGAAAAAAACGCCGGATATGAATAACATGGCGAAATAATCATCCGGAGTAAGCGAACACATAACACCAGCTAATGTTTTTTCCTGCGGAAAACTCCTGGTTTTTGGAAATTTCATACCAATCCATTGCGATCTCCCCCGTTGCCGTTAGGCTTACTGAGATCGTTAACAATATGAAATTACTGCTGTGGATAGCCGACGGCGTTATGCAGAAACGCTCACTTCACCGGCTATTTTTTCAACTAATCATTGGGGATTGTCGATGAGAGTGGTTATTTGCCTGCTAGCCGCCTGTCTGGGCGGGTGTTCAGTAGGGAAGTATCAGTACAGCAGTGAAGCTGAAAAACGGGTCGATATGACGGTAACCGGCATTCCCACCATTTTGGGGGCCGGGGCACTGGGAACCACCATTCCGCTGACGGCAAACTACAGCCTGACGGCGGCTCACGTCGCGAAGCTGTCGATGTACGAGGTGAAATCTTATCACCCGGAGTGCGATCTGGCGGTGATTTACCATAAAAATGAGGGTCTGAAGCAGGAACCGCGCTTTCGTAACGGTCAGATCGGCGACAAGGTGAATATGTACGGCTACAGCTTTATCTCGGCGCTGCCGATGGCCTCCAGCGGAGTCAATCTGATTAATACCGGCCTGGTCAATGAATGGAATAAAAAGCCCTGCGTGGTGGTCGCTAGCAACGCCGGGGTGGTGCAGGGAATGTCGGGCGGCGCGGTGTATAACGCCTCCGACGATTCGATTGGTGGAGTGATTGTGGGCTACACCGACAGCGTCAACGATCTGAAAACCGGCAAGCCGCGCTATCGCGATGTCTCGCTGTATGTTCCCTACTCTCGCTTTAAAGACTGGCTGAATGATGCAGTGAAGTCCTGATCCGCCAGTCAGGAGCTCACCGCAGCATAAACTCTACCGCCGCCTGTGCATGGATGGCGGTGGTATCAAACACCGGGACCGGGCAGTCGCTGGCTTTCAGCAACAGCCCGATTTCCGTACAGCCGAAAATCACGCCCTGCGCGCCACGGGCGACCAGGTCATCGATAATCGCCAGATAGCGCGATTTGGACTCGGCGGTAAACCGCCCCTGGCACAGCTCATCGAAGATGATGCGGTTGATCTGCTGACGATCGGCTTCATCGGGAACCAGCGTGGTAATGCCGTGCTGCGCCAGCATCGGTCCGCGATAAAAATCCTGCTCCATGGTGTAGCGCGTTCCCAGCAGCGCGACCTGCGACATGCCCGCCCGCTTAATCGCCGCCGCGGTGCCATCGGCGATATGCAGGAACGGCAGGCCGCTCTGGTCAATAATCGGCTGCGCCACTTTATGCATGGTATTGGTACAGAGCACGATCCCCTCCGCCCCTGCCCGCTTCAGCGCCACCGCGGCATCCGCCAGCATCTGCCCGGCTTTCTCCCAGTCGCCGCTGGCCTGGCAGGCCTCTATCTCGTAGAAGTCCACGCTATACAGCACCAGCTTCGCCGAGTGTAGCCCGCCAAGCTCCCGCTTAATCCCTTCGTTGATCGCCCGGTAGTACGGCAGCGTGGATTCCCAGCTCATGCCGCCGATCAGTCCCAGTGTTTTCATTACGTTTCTCAGTCCGTGTTAGTCATCCTGTAACACAAACATACCAAACGGATGGATCTGGAGATAGAACTCATCGCCCGGCGATGGCTGCAGTTCGGTGGCGTTGACCTGCAACAGCAGCTGCTGCCCCTGCCACTCCAGCAGCACCTCGTACTGCGGCCCCATATAGGCGACTTTTTTAATCGTGCAGCGCTGGCTGGCATCGCCCTGCAGGCCCAGGGTGATCGCCTCCGGGCGCACGCCGACGGTACAGTGCTGCAGGCCTGGGGCAAACCCTTCCGGGCGCGGGATAGCGTAACCGAAGATCTCCACGCGGTTGCCGCTAATTTGCGCCTCGAAAATGTTGGCATCGCCCATAAAGCTGGCCATAAAGCGTGAAGCCGGGAAGCGATAGAGCCGCTGCGGTTCACCAATCTGCATAATCTGCCCTTTGTTCATCACCAGCACGGTATCGGAAACCGCAAAGGCTTCACTTTGATCGTGGGTCACGTACAGCGAGGTGATATTGAACTGCTGCTGCAGCTCGCGGATCTTCTCGCGCATGCTGCGGCGTAGGTTGGCATCCAGGTTACTCAGCGGCTCGTCGAACAGCAGCACCTTCGGCTTGAGGATCAGCGCACGGGCCAGCGCCACACGCTGCTGCTGCCCGCCGGAGATCTGATCGACATAGCGATCGGCGAAACCGGCCAGATCCACCAGCTCCAGCGCCTCTTCCACGCGGTCGCGGATCTCACCTTTCGGTTTGCCCAGCATCTTCAGCCCGTAACCGATGTTCTCTCCCAGCGACATATGCGGGAACAGGGCGTAGGACTGGAACACCATGCAGATATCGCGGTGCTGGATCGAACGATGGGTCACGTCTTCTCCGTCGATGAAAATCTGCCCGTCGCTGGGTTTCTCCAGCCCGGCCACCATTCTCAACACGGTGGTTTTGCCGCAGCCCGAAGGGCCGAGCAGCGTCACCATCTCGCCTTTCGGGATCGCCAGGCTGAGGTTCTCAATGACCGAGTTGCTGCCGAAACGTTTGGCCACGTTACGCAGTTCTACGAAGCTTTTCTTTTCCTGGGGTTGTGCGAAGTTAGTATTCATATGCACCTTAATTAACGGGTTTTCGCCCGCGAGCGGGCCACGCGCGCTTCACCCACCAGCGCATCGAAAATAAAGATAATTGCCAGCATCACCACGATCAGGATCGAACCGTAGGCGATCGCCATCCCGTATTCCCCGTCCTCAACGCGGTTAAGGATGTAGGACGTCGCCACGCGGGTATCCGGCGTAACAAGGAAGATAATGGCGCTGACGGTAGTGATCGCGCGGACAAAGCTGTAGATCAGCGCCGAAAGGATAGCCGGGCGCAGCAGCGGCAGAATGATATACAGCACGGTGCGCAGCGATCCGGCACGCAGGCTGAGCGAGGCTTCATCCAGCGATTTGTCCAGCTGGCCCAGCCCGGCAATCCCGGCACGGATCCCCACCGGCACGTTACGCATCACCATCGAGATAATCACGATCGCCGCGGTCCCGGTCAGATAAACCGGCGCGCCGTTAAAGGCGAGGATGTAGGAAACGCCCGCCACGGTGCCCGGAACGGCAAAGCACAGCATGGTGGAAAACTCGATAACCTTCTTACCGCGGAACTGCTGGCGAACGACGACGTAGGCAATCAGCAGGCCGAAAATCGCGGTAATCGGCGCGGCAATACCGGCGTACAGCAGGGTGTCGAGCAGCGATGGCCATGCGCCGTCACTGAATCCCTGACCAAACAGCTTGCTGAAGTTATCCAGCGTCAGGGTGTAATCAACGCCCCAGTTAACGGTAAAGCTACCGAAGAAGATGCTGCCGTACAGCAACACGTTAAAGGCGATCCACACCCACAGCATTGCCGTCACCGACCACACCAGCGATACCGGCAGCGGCTGCACGTCGCCGCGGGAAGATTTGCCCGAAATCGTGACGTAGGAACGTTTACCAATCCACAGATACTGCACGCAGAACACCAGCAGCGAGAACAGCAGCAGGATCACACCCAGCGTACTGGCCGAGGTATAGTCCAGCTGCGCACCGGTGATGTAGAAGTAGATCTGCGTGGCCAGCACGTCAAAGTTGCCGCCCAGCACCAGCGGATTACTGAAGTCCGCCAGCGACTGGACGATAACGATCAGGAACGAGTTGGCCAGCGCCGGTTTCAGCAGCGGCAGGAAGACGCGGCGGAAGGTTTGCAGACGGCTGGCGCGCAGCGTGTAAGAGGCCTCTTCCAGCGACGGGTGCAGCGTTTTTATCGCGCCGTCGAGGATCATAAAGGACATCGGGGTAAAGGCCAGTACCTGCGCCAGCCAGATGCCGGTAAAGCCGTACAGCCAGTTGGTGTTGGTCAGACCGAGGTAGTTGACCATAAACTCCGTGACGTAGCCGGAGCGGCCCATCATCAGGGTAACGCCCAGGCCCACCACAAACGGCGGCGTGACAATCGGCAGGATCGAGAACACCCGCCCCAGCAGAGCCGAACGTTTGGCGATACGCGTGGTGTAAATCGCCAGCACCATGCCGAAGAAGGTACAGCCAATGCCGACCGCCGCACTCAGCAGGAAGGAGTTCCAGATCACCTGCAGGATATGCTTCTGCCCCAGCACGGCCATAAACTGCAGCGGGGCAAAGGTGCCGTCATCGGCGGTGATCATTGGTTTAAAGATCGCCAGGCTCGGCCAGATAATAAACAGACCAATCAGCGCGACGATAGCGATCAGCGAGCCTAAAACGAAGCGGTCACCGCCCAGCCATTCCAGCCGCGACAGCGCAACGGTCATCACCCCGCCCAGCGCGCAGAAGATGACGATGGTGCCGTAGCCCAGGCCGCGTTCGAGCCAGGCGGCGCTGACCACCATAAAGACGGCGCAGCAGAGTGCCCATGCGGCATCGAAACGGTGGCGCCCGCGAGAGGCCGTGCCGCGAACCGGCCGCAGCAGCAGAACCAGCGGCAGCAGCAGCCACGCCTGGCTGATGTTGACACCGGACCAGCCGTAGGCGGCAACAATCTCGTCAGCCGTGGATTCCAGCAGGCCGTAGTCAAGGCTGAAGACCGGCAGCAGCAGATAGCCCGCCACCAGAATCGCCAGCCAGATAAAAACAGTATCCCGTCCCTGCGGCATGCGCAGAGCTGTGGCATCACTCATAGTGTTCCCCGGAGGTTGAAGCGTAAGCGATAGCGCGCCAGGCGGCGCGCCAAAGTGAGGGGTTACTGCCCCATTTTCACGTCGTTAACCCACTTGTTGATCAGATGCTTACGCATATCAGTGGCGCCGTATTTATCCATGTCGTAGTCGATCAGCTTCAGGTCATCCAGCTTGAGCGAGTTTGGTGAGGTTTCTGCGGTGGTGTTGGTCAGGATCTGGTAAGACTGCCCCTGTTTCCACGCCAGCTCCTGCGCTTCTTTCGACAGCGCCCAGTCAACGAACAGACGGGCATTTTCCATATTGCGCGCTTTCTTCAGGATGCTGACGCCGCCGACTTCATAGCCGGAACCTTCACACGGGGAAACCAGAGTCAGCGGTGCGCCCTTATCCTTTTCCAGCGAGTAGTCGTGCAGGAAGCCGATGCCGATAGCGGTTTCACCACGGGCGGCGTTACGCGCCGGGGCAATACCGGATTTGGTGTACTGGGAAACGTTAGCGTTAAGCTTTTTCAGATAATCGAAGGCCTGATCTTCGCCCCACAGCTGGGTAAAGGTGGCCAGTGCGGTATAGGCGGTGCCGGAGCTTTGCGGATCGGCAATCTGGATCTCGCCCTTGTAGATCGGGTTGGTCAGATCCTTCCAGCATTTCGGCTCCGGCAGGTTTTTCTGCTTCAGGCGATCGGTGTTAACGCCAAAGCCGAGGATGCCGATGTAGATCGCCGAAGAGTAGTTGCCCTTCACTTTGGCCGGGTCGCGGAACTGCGGCATGATCTGATCCAGCACCGGAGATTTATAGGCCTCCAGCAGCCCCATTTCACCGGCCTGAGACTGCGGATCGAGCGTGCCGCCATACCAGACATCGGCCTGCGGGTTATTCTTCTCGGCATCGACCTTCGCCAGCGTGCTGCCGGAGCCGTTGCGGATAAAGCTGGTTTTCACATCGTATTTCTCACCAAAGGCTTTCGCTTCGGTTTCACACATGGCGTTGGTGGCGCTGCAGTAGATGACCAGGCGGCCTTTTGCCTGCGCCGCACCGGACATCGCGCTCACTGCCAGCCCGGCAGCGATCAGGGTAGAGAGGGCTAAACGTTTCATCAGGTTATCCTTATCGTCGAGGGTCGTCAGACCCCGTCGGTTACGGAGCCTGTTTAAATCTTTGCCGGTTAAGCCCGGCAATCAGCAGCGGCATCAGCAGCACGCCGATACAGCCTGCGGCAGCGGTCAGCAGGGCAAAAAAGCCCGACCAGCCGTAATACTGCATCACCTGCGCCAGCGGCCAGCCCGCCAGCGCGGCCCCCAGGTAAGCAAACAGGCCGAGGAATCCGGTCACGGTCCCCGGCGCGGCCTTATGGCTGTATTCCACCGCCGCCAGGCCAATCAGCATCTGCGGGCCAAAAACAAAAAATCCCAGGCTGAAAAAGCACACCGACAGCAGCGCCCGGTGGTGCACCGGCGCCAGCCACAGCGCCGCCATGCTGAGGAACAGGCCGAAGGCAAACAGCAGGATCATCGGGGCGCGCTGGCCGCGAAACAGCAGATCCGATCCCCATCCGGCGAACAGCGCGCCGATCACCCCGCCCAGTTCAAACAGCGTCAGCGTGGTGTTGGCGCTCAGCAGGTTGATGCCGTGGGCCTCGGTCAGCCATAAATTGCCCCAGTCGTTCAGCGCGATGCGGATCAGGTACACCAGCACGTAAGAGACGCCCAACAGCCAGATCGTGCGATTGGCCAGAATCTGCTGGCGCAAAATATCGCGCATCGGCATCGCCGGGCTGTGCTCCTGCTGCCACAGCTCCAGCGGATCGCGCCGCCATTCCCCAACCGTCGGCAGCCCCTGCGCGGCGGGCGTATCGCACAGCCGCCAGCAGAGCCAGATGCCGATCAGAATGCCCATCACCCCCGGCAGCAGCAGCGCCGCCTGCCAGCCCCAGCGCATCGCCAGCCAGCCCGACAGCAGCGGTACCAGCGCGCCGCCAAGGTTGATCGAGGTGTTCCAGCATCCCCACCAGAAACCGCGCTCGTTGCGTGAATACCAGTGGGTGAGCAATTTGGCACACGGCGGCCAGCCCCAGCCCTGGAAAAATCCGTTCAGCGTCCAGACCAGCAGCAGCGCACTCCATGAGCCGCAGAAGGTAAACGCGATATTCAGCACCCCGGTAGCGATCAGCCCGCCGCCCATAAACCACTGTGCGGGCGTGCGGTCACTGATCATGCCGGACAAAAATTTTGATGCGCCGTAAACCAGATAGAACAGCGTACCCAGCAGACCGATATCGGCTTTATCCAGCCCCAGCTCCAGCTGCATCACCGGCATGACCTGGCTGATGCTGCGCCGCGTCAGATAAAACGCGGCATAGCCGATCACCATGGTGAACAGCAGTCGCGGTCGCCAGTCACGATAGCGCTGGCTAATCTGCTCTGGCGTCAGGGTGGCGGCAGCCATGTAAACCTCCGGGTCATCACGGGCTAATATAGGGAAGGCATTACGCCGGGGCATGAGACAAAGTTGGAATGAACCAGGAATTATTCCTGGTCAGGGCGCAGTTTCGCGCGATTTTGTGGGCAAGTTAACAGTTATGCAGGTTCCCGGCGGCGGCAACAGCTGCCAGTCGCCGCCGAGCGCCCGCACCCGCTCCTCGATTCCGCGCAGGCCAAAGCCGCTGCCGATAGGTTCGGTGATGCCGATACCGTCATCGCGGACGCTGAGGCTCAGCAGGCCGGGCTGCTCTTCCAGCGTCACCACTACCTGCCGCGCGCCCGCATGCTTGCTGATGTTGTTCAGCAGCTCCTGCACCACGCGATAGAGCGTGAAGGTCAGGGTTTCATCCGTGGGAGAGGCGCTGAGCCGGTAATGGAGCTGGAAATCAATGCCGCGATCGGCGAAGGAGAACTCGGCGGCCAGATGCTGCAGCGCCTTATCCAGCGCCATCTCGTCCAGCACCGGCGGACGGATCTGCCGCAGCAGCTGCCGGGTGGTGTGATGAATGCGCCGCGACAGGTCACTAATCTGCCCCGCCGCCTGCCTGGCCGCCGGCGCGTCGCTGCCGCGCTCCACCAGCATCGCCTGGATCTGGATGGCGGTAATATTCTGGCCGATCTCATCGTGCAGCTCGCGGGCGATGACTTTGCGCACCTGCTCCTCGGTGTCCACCAGCTGAGCCATCAGCCGGTGCCGGGCCTGCAGCTCCTTCTCCAGCTGCTGGCGATAGCGCTGCAGATGCTGGGCCAGCTGCTGCTGGCGGCTGACGGCAATCCCCAGCCCGATGCCGAGCAGCGCCTGGGTGGAGAGAAACAGCTCCAGCTCGCGCAGATCGTGAAACGCGCCGCTGGCCTGCCGGGTCAGCGTGATCAGCACGCTGCCGACGATCGCCGACAGCACCCCGCCCTGCCAGCCAAAGCGGTAAGCCATCACCACGTTGGGCAGGAACACAAAGATCAGCAGCAGGCGCTCCATTTCCGGCGCAATCGACACCTGCACGCAGACGCCGATGGCAAAAATCACCGAACACCAAATCAGCAGCGAGGTACGCAGCGGTGGATCGGGCATGCGCTGTGCCAGCATATCGCTGAGATGCTGCTGTTTAAGGTATTCATAAATCAGGTAGATAAACGGCGTCAGCAGCACGCCGCCGGTAAAGCTGGCCAGCAGGGTCTGGGTGATCGCTTCCTCCAGCCAGGGGCCGATTATCACGCCCTGCAGCAGCGTGTTCAGGGTAACCGCCGCCAGCAGCAGGATCAGCCGCTGCCAGTAGAGCGTGTAGCGGTGCCACAGGGACTGACTTGCCCAGGCGGGCAGCACGCTCAGCAGGGGCGACAGCAGCATCACCGGCCGGACGATCAGCAGTTCCAGCTGTAGCCAGCCGATCAGCATCGCTTCCACCAGCAGCAGCGCCGCCCAGTAACGTTTCGGCAGCAGGATCAGCAGTGCCAGATGCAGCCCGGCAGGCAGCAGCAGCACTGCCTGCTGGCCGTTCTGGCTCAGCCACAGGCCAATGGTCCACAGCGCCAGCCAGCCGAGAGCGAAAAACAGCGCCAGCATCAGCGATAAAACAATATGGCGCGCCTGCGGCATCAGGTATGGCTCAGCAGCTGATGCTGAAGGGCAAAGTGCACCAGCTCCACGGTGGTCTGGCAGTTCAGTTTGCCCAGCACGTTGGCGCGATGCACATGAACGGTTTTATGGCTGAGCGCCAGCTGGTCGGCAATGGCCTTCACGCTGATGCCGTTAATCAGCAGATCGAATACCTGCTTCTCTCTTGGCGTCAGCGAGGTCAGCTCTTTGGGCACGGGCCGGGTCTGGCGCAGCGCACGCAGCGCGTCGGCACACAGGTAAAGCCCGCCGACGCTGACCGAACGCACCGCCTGCACCAGCTCCTCCGGTCCGCAGCGCTTTGTCAGGTAGCCGCTGGCCCCCGCATCCACCGCGCTTTGCACAAAAGCGCTGGTGTCATAAATACTGAGAATAATCGCCCGAAAGCCCGGACGCTGCTGGCGCAGGCGGGTCAGCAGGCTCAGCCCGCTTTCATCCGGCATGGCGATATCCAGCACCGCCACGTCGAAGGGTTCGCGCAGCAGATGCGGCCAGGCCTCGGCGGCGGAGGCAAACTGGCCGGTAACCTGAATATCGATTTCCAGTGAAAGAAGCTGGGCAAAACCGGAACGCACCACGATATGGTCGTCAATCAGGGCTACGTTAATCATGATGGATAAACCTGCTAAAAATTTTGTGCATGATGCCCGTCAAACGGGGCGTTGAGCAAATGCAGGCGGGGAAAATGCTGGGGGGTTAACAGTTTAGTGATCGGGGGAAATAAAAACGGCCAGCAGTGCTGGCCGTTGGCAGAGAAGAAACTTACTTGCTGCCCGGGCGCAGAGCCGGGAACAGGATCACGTCGCGGATGGTGTGGCTGTCGGTAAACAGCATTACCATACGGTCGATACCAATGCCCAGACCGGCCGTTGGCGGCAGGCCGTGCTCCAGCGCGGTAACGTAGTCTTCGTCGTAGAACATCGCTTCGTCATCACCGGCGTCTTTAGCGTTAACCTGCTGCAGGAAACGCTCGGCCTGATCTTCTGCATCGTTCAGCTCCGAGAAGCCGTTACCGATTTCGCGGCCGCCGATAAAGAATTCGAAGCGGTCGGTGATTTCCGGGTTCTCGTCGTTGCGGCGCGCCAGCGGTGACACTTCAGCCGGATATTCGGTGATGAAGGTCGGCTGGATCAGGTGCGCTTCGGCGGTTTCTTCGAAGATCTCGGTGACCAGACGGCCCAGACCCCAGCTCTTCTCAACTTTGATGCCGATGGACTGCGCAATCGCCACCGACTTATCGAAGTCGTCGAGATCGGCCAGATTGGTTTCCGGACGATATTTCAGAATCGCTTCTCTCATCGTCAGTTTTTCAAACGGCTTGCCGAAATCAAACTCCTGCTCGCCGTATTTCACTACGGTGGTGCCGAGGACGTCCTGCGCCAGGGTGCGGAACAGGCTTTCGGTCAGCTCGATCAGATCTTTGTAGTCCGCGTAGGCCATATAGAGTTCCATCATGGTGAACTCTGGGTTATGGCGCGGCGAGATACCTTCGTTACGGAAGTTACGGTTGATCTCGAAGACGCGATCGAAGCCGCCCACCACCAGACGCTTCAGGTACAGCTCTGGCGCAATACGCAGGTACATATCGATGTCCAGCGCATTGTGATGGGTGATAAACGGACGGGCAGATGCGCCGCCGGGGATCACCTGCATCATCGGGGTTTCCACTTCCATAAAGTCGCGGTTAACCATGAAGCTGCGGATGCCCGCCATGATTTTAGAACGCACGATGAAGGTGTTGCGGGAGTCATCGTTGCTGATCAGATCGAGGTAGCGCTGACGGTAACGGGTTTCCTGATCGGCCAGGCCGTGGAACTTGTCCGGCAGCGGGCGCAGGGCTTTGGTCAGCAGGCGCAGTTCGCTACAGTGGATCGACAGTTCGCCGGTCTTGGTCTTAAACAACTTACCGCGAGCGCCGACGATATCGCCGAGATCCCACTTCTTGAACTGTTCGTTGTAGATGCCTTCAGCCAGATCGTCACGAGAGACGTACAGCTGAATGCGGCCACCGACGTCCTGCAGCGTCAGGAAAGAGGCTTTACCCATGATGCGGCGGGTCATCATACGGCCAGCGACGCTGACCTCAACGCCCAGCGCTTCCAGCTCTTCGTTTTCCTTGTCGTCAAACTCGGCGTGCAGCGTGTCCGAGGTGCGATCGCGGCGGAAGTCGTTCGGGAACGCCACGCCGGTTTCACGCAGCGCGCTGAGCTTTTCGCGACGCGCTTTCAGTTCGTTATTAAGCTCAAGTGCGGCATCAGCGGCCTGCGGTTGTTGTTCAGACATGTGAGTTCCTTATAACCCTGCTTTCAAACTTGCTTCGATAAAACGATCCAGATCGCCGTCCAGAACCGCCTGCGTGTTCCGCGTTTCTACGCTGGTGCGCAGATCTTTAATGCGTGAATCATCCAGTACGTAAGAACGGATTTGACTGCCCCAGCCGATGTCAGACTTGTTGTCTTCCGCCGCCTGCTTGTCAGCATTTTTCTTCTGCATCTCGTATTCATACAGCTTGGCTCGCAGCTGTTTGAATGCCTGATCTTTGTTCTTATGCTGAGAACGGTCGTTCTGGCACTGTACGACAATGTTGGTCGGTAAGTGGGTAATACGCACCGCTGATTCAGTTTTGTTGACGTGCTGACCACCGGCACCGGAGGCGCGGTAAACGTCGATACGCAGGTCGGCCGGGTTGATTTCGATATCGATATCGTCTTCAACTTCCGGGTAGATAAAGACCGAACTGAACGAGGTGTGGCGGCGGCCGCCGGAGTCGAACGGGCTTTTACGCACCAGGCGATGAACGCCGGTTTCAGTACGTAACCAGCCGTAGGCATAGTCGCCGATAATTTTGATGGTGGCGGATTTCGTACCGGCCACTTCACCGTCGGACTCTTCGATGATTTCGGTTTTGAAGCCTTTAGCCTCTGCCCAGCGCAGATACATGCGCAGCAGCATGCTGGCCCAGTCCTGCGCTTCCGTACCGCCGGAACCAGCCTGGATATCCATGTAGCAGTCGGCGCTGTCGTACTGGCCGGAGAACATGCGGCGGAATTCCAGCTCGGCGAGCTTCTTATCCAGGCCATCCAGCTCGGATACGGCTTCGTTGAAGGTCTCTTCGTCGTCGGCTTCGACCGCCAGCTCCAGCAGGCCGGACACATCTTCCAGCCCCTGCGCCATCTGGTCGAGGGTTTGAACAATGGCTTCTAATGAGGAACGTTCTTTACCCAGCGCCTGGGCGCGATCGGGCTCATTCCAGACATCAGGCTGTTCGAGTTCAGCATTTACTTCTTCAAGACGCTCTTTCTTGGCATCATAGTCAAAGATACCCCCGAAGAACGCCGCTGCGCTCAGTGAGATCCTGAATTCGGTTCTTTACCGGATTAATTTCAAACATGGTTTTAGAATCTTTTTAGGTGATCGAAAAGGACGTGAATGTAACAAAGCAGTTTAACTGAAATAGCGCGCGGTTTGTAGCATTGAACACGTTTTGACTGAGCATTACCCCTTCACCGGATTGAAATGGAGAAAGCAATGACCGTAACCGATGCCCTGATGGCATTTACCTTTGCCGCCACGCTGTTAACCCTGACTCCCGGCCTGGATACCGCACTCATTCTGCGCACCTCCACCGTGGAGGGAACGCGCAAAGCGATTCAGGCTCAGATGGGGATTAACGCGGGCTGCCTGGCCTGGGCGGCGATGCTGGCGTTTGGTCTGGGGGCGTTGCTTGCCGTTTCCGAGCTTGCATACAATCTGCTGAAGTGGTGCGGGGCCGCCTATTTGGCCTGGCTGGGCGCACAGATGCTGTTGCACCCGCGGCAGAAGATGGGCGAAGCGGATATTTCCCGCGGTACGCAGAACTGGTTTATGCGCGGCTTCTTTGGCAATTTGCTGAATCCGAAAGTGGGGATTTTCTACGTGTCGTTTCTGCCGCAGTTTATACCCACCGGCCACTCGCTGGTGCTGTGGACCTTCGGCCTGGTGATGATTCACGTGGTGATTGGTACGCTGTGGTCCGCCCTGCTGATTGGCTCTACGCGCAGGCTTTCCGGAATTTTGCAGCGCGAGAAGGTGGTGAAGTGGCTGGATCGCACCACCGGGACGGTGTTTTTACTGTTTGCCGCGAAGCTGGCGGTGAGCCATCGTCCGGGGTGACGGGGCTATGGGTTTCGTGACGGGGCGACCGTAACAGGGCCCATTCTGTGTCGCATTTTTCTCGCTTCAGGTGCTGTGCCCCGGCGACCGTCAGGGGGCAGAACGCCGGGTCGCCGTAAACACGTCCGTGTGGGCTTGTCTGCCCCCTGACGTTCACCTTCCGAAGTACCGTATCGCTTTGAGCTTGCCCCGTTACGTTCACCTTTTCAGATATCGTATCGCTTCGGGTTTGGCCCATGACGTTCACCCGTCGATATTCCCGTCACGGTCTTAATAAATTGATTCTATGGTTTTTATTTGCAGCGAAACAACTGTAGGTAAGCAATCGGTGACGGGCGGGTTCGCGGACCGTTGAGCGCAGGGATGCGCGAACCGAGCCCACATGGACGTGTTCACGGCGCGTCCGCGAACCCGCCCGTCACCGATACGCCGGACACAGAATCAGCCGCGACCAAACCCGCTCATCACCGATACGCCAGGCCCAGAATCAGCCGCGACCAAACCCGCCAAACACCGATACGCCAGACCCAGAATCAACCGCGACCAGCCCCCCCATCCCGTCTATAACGCCCAGAGATGATCGATAATCAACTGCACATTACGGTTGCCGCGAAACTCATTCACATCCAGCTTATAGGCCAGCTCAACGTGCCGCACGCTCGGATCCGGCCACAGAGCGGTATCGATATTAAACGCAATACCGTCCAGCAGCGGACCGCCGCCCATCGGTTCCAGCATGACCTTGAGATGACGCTCGCCCACCAGCTTTTGCTGCAGCAGCTTGAACTTGCCGTCAAACGTCGGCTCGGGGAACGCCTGGCCCCATGGACCCGCGTCGCGCAGCAGCTCGGCGGTCGGCAGCGTCAGCTCCTGCGCCATCAGCTCACCGTCGCTCCATACAACGCCCTGCAGCGACTCCGCATCAAGCAGATCGGCAACCAGGTCGGCAAAACGCTGGCGGAATTCGTCAAACTTCGCTTCTTCCAGCGACAGGCCGGCAGCCATCGCGTGCCCGCCAAATTTGATAATCAGACCCGGATTTAACGTATCCAGCCGCTCAAGCACGTCGCGCATATGCAGCCCGGCGATCGAACGCCCGGACCCTTTTAACGTGCCGTCGCCCGCTGGAGCAAACGCAATCACCGGGCGGTGGAAGCGCTCTTTCAGACGAGAAGCCAGAATGCCGACCACGCCCTGATGCCACTCCGGGTGATACATGGCGATGCCCAGCGGCAGCGCATCACTGCTTTGTTCCAGGCTATTGCACAGCGCCAGCGCTTCGGACTGCATGCCCTGCTCGATCTCTTTGCGCGTCTGATTCAGCGCATCCAGCTCCCCGGCCAGCATCCGCGCCTGGCCGAGATCTTCGCTCAGCAACAGGGCAACGCCGACCGACATATCATCCAGCCTTCCGGCAGCATTTAACCGTGGACCCAGCGCAAAGCCTAAATCACTGGCCGCGAGCTGACGCGCATCACGATTGGCGATTTCCAGCAGCGCACGAATTCCGGGGCGGCATTTACCGGCGCGAATGCGGCTCAGCCCCTGCCAGACCAGGATGCGGTTATTGGCATCCAGCGGCACCACGTCGGCAACCGTGCCCAGCGCCACCAGGTCCAGCCACTCGGCCAGATTCGGCAGCGTTGCCACGCCGCTATCACGCAACCGGGCGCGCAGGGCCAGCATCAGGTAGAAAGCCACGCCAACGCCCGCCAGCGCACGCGATGGGAATTCACAGTCACTGAGATTAGGATTGACGATAGCATCCGCCGCAGGGAGCGATTCACCCGGCAGGTGGTGATCGGTCACGATCACCGGGATCCCCTTCTGATGCGCAAGCTCAACGCCCGCGTGGGAGGAGATACCGTTATCCACGGTCACAATCAGCTGCGCGCCGCGCGTCGCGGCCTGTTCGACCACTTCCGGGCTGAGGCCGTAACCGTCATCAAAACGGTTCGGCACCAGATACTTGATATGACGCCCGCCCATGCCCCGCAGCGCCAGCACCGTCAGCGCCGTGCTGGTTGCGCCATCGGCATCGAAATCGCCCACGATCATAATGCACAGATCGTCAGCCAGCGCCTGGCGAAGAATATCAACGGCACGATCGATGCCGCTCAAGGAATGGAATGAGTGCAGATTTTTAGCGCCGCGCTCCAGCGCGACGGCGTCTGTCACACCACGTTGGGCATAGAGGCGGCGCAGTAACGGATGTAAATCGGCAGGGAGTGCGGCAGCATCCGCCGCCTGACGGCGACGGAGTTCGGTTTTAGCTTTGTGCAAAATCAGCCACCGTTTTTCTGGCTGTCGAGGAATTTCTTCATGTCCTGCGGGCCCTGATAGCCCGGGATCATCGTGCCATTCTGCAGCAGGATTGCCGGCGTGCCCTGAATGCCAAACAGGATGCCAAGCTTGTACTGCTGGCCGATATCCACTTTGCAATCCGCAGGCTGCACCTCTTCCCCTTTCATCGCCGCATCAAACGATTTACGGCGATCGGCGGTACACCAGATGGACTTCATCTCTTTCGCCACCTGCCCGTTCATCCCTTCACGTGGGAACGCCAGATAACGAACGGTAATACCCAGTGCGTTGTAGTCCGCCATCTGCTCATGTAGCTTACGGCAGTAGCCACAGGTAATATCGGTAAATACGGTGATCACGTGCTGCTCTTTCGCCGCCTTGTAAACGATCATGTCCTTGCTCAACGCTTCAACTTTCTTTTCCAGCAGCTGGTTAGTAACGTTGACCGGCTGCGCGCCGCTGACGTCATACAGTGGACCCTGCATAAAGTGCTTACCGTCCTCGGTGACGTACAGTACGCCGCTTTCCGACAGCACGGTTTTGAATCCCGGCAGCGGTGATGGCTGGATTTCCGTTTGCTGCAGGCCAAGGCGATTCAGCGACTGCTGGATTGCCGCATCGTCGGCGTGGGCCAGTCCAGCGATCGAGGCGACCAGGAAAGAAAGTAACAGGCGGGTCTTCATTTTATATCCTTATAGGCTCTCGGAAGGGCCATATTTTTAAATCATTCATGCACGCGGATGATGCTGCTGATGCAGCTGACGCAGACGTTCTGTCGCCACGTGCGTATAAATCTGGGTCGTCGAAAGATCGCTGTGTCCCAGTAACATCTGTACGACACGCAAATCCGCGCCGTGGTTCAGAAGGTGGGTCGCAAAAGCATGACGCAGAACGTGCGGCGACAGCTTTTCGCTGTCGATATCCGCCAGTGTGGCGTAATGTTTGATACGATGCCAGAAGGTTTGTCGGGTCATATGCTGCGCGCGGTTGCTGGGGAAAAGCACATCCAGCGCCTGTCCGTTCAGCAGCCACGGGCGACCGTATTCAATAAACCGTTCTATCCAGTATATCGCCTCTTCGCCCATCGGCACCAGCCGCTCCTTGTTACCTTTACCGATCACCCGCACGACGCCCTGCCGCAGGCTGACGTCACTCAGCGTCAGGCCCACCAGTTCACTGACGCGCAGCCCGGTAGCGTAAAGCAGCTCCAGCATGGCTTTATCACGCTGCTCGATAGGCTGTTCTTCACCGGGTGCCTGAAGCAGCCGCTCAACCTGCGCCTCTGAGAGATCCTTAGGCAAACGCTGCGGCAGTTTGGGGGAAGAGAGCAACGCGCTCGGGTCGTCCGCGCGCAGTTTTTCCCGGTAAAGGTACTGAAACAGACGGCGCATTGCGCTCAGCAAACGTGCCGAACTGCTGGCCTTATACCCCCCTTCCAGCCTTTCGGCCAGGAAGCTTTGCAGGTTAACGCTGTCCGCGTCCAGCAGCGTCAGCTGATGATGCGCGAGCCAGTCGGTCATCAATCGCAGATCGAGCCGATAGGAGATGACGGTATTTTTCGCCAGATTGCGCTCGATCCATAAGGCATCAAGAAACTGTTCAATCAGATCGCTGTCCTGCACGCTATTTCCTCCAGGTCAGGGTTTACGGCGATTATGCCTTATTGTTACCCATATCTGGTATTATCGCTGCCATGCCTGAAGAAAAATGAGTTTTACTTCCATGAATATTGGTCTGTTTTACGGCTCCAGCACCTGTTACACCGAAATGGCGGCCGAGAAAATTCGCGATTTTATCGGCGATGATTTGGTGACGTTGCATAACCTGAAAGATGACTCGCCGCGCCTGATGGAGCAGTATGATTTGTTAATTCTGGGGATCCCCACCTGGGATTTTGGTGAGCTGCAGGAGGACTGGGAAGCGATCTGGACCGATCTGCCCGATCTCAATTTACGCGGTAAAATCGTCGCGCTGTACGGCATGGGCGATCAGGGCGAATACAGCGAATGGTTCCTTGATGCGCTCGGCATGCTGCATGAGGTCCTGGCACCGATTGGCGTCCAGTTTGTTGGCCGCTGGCCGATTGAAGGCTACGAGTTTACCAGCAAGAAGCCGCTGACCGCGGACGGACAGCAGTTTGTCGGCCTGGCGCTGGATGATGTTAACCAGTTTGAGCAGACCGATGAGCGTATTGCTCAATGGTGCGAACAGATCCTGACCGAGATGGCCGAGCTGCTTTAACGACCGACGGGCAAATCGTATTCACGTTTTGCCCATAACAATCCGCAGGACGAATGGGTGGGTGTCGCTTTTATTTGCGCTGCTATACATCATCCGGCTTCCCGGGCATCAGCAGATGCTGCCTCAGCAGACGCCATTCCGCATTTTCCATGCTGTCGCTTCCCAGCCACAGCCACTCGCGTTTTCCGTCAACAGATCGCAAGGGCAATAAGATCGCCCAGCGGCCAATCCACGGTTTTGAAACGAGAAACCACCGCCGCTGCCGCCAGCGGAACTGCCCCGAAGACAGCAGCTCGATGGGCCCGGCGCGCGAGAGGATCCGCCGCTGACTGCGAATGCTCTCCATGAGCACCAGCGTCAAAAGCACTATCCAGAACAGGGTATAGCTACCGGGCCAGGGGATCAGTAACAGCAGCAGAATAATCGCGCCGTGTATCAGCAGGGACTGCCACTGTGCAGCCCAGGATACTCTCAGTTCACATCGCCACAGGACCACGTTGCTGATTTCTCTCCTGAATCAGTGCCACCATTCGCCTGAGCTCAGGATCGGCCGGCGCTCCATGGTTCATCAGCCAGTTAAACAAATCGGGATCGTCACTCTCCAGCAGACGAACGAACACCTTTTTGTCACTCTCGCTCAGCGAATCAAACTCGTATTCAAAAAACGGCATGATCGAAATATCGAGTTCCCGCATGCCGCGACGGCATGCCCAGTGAATGCGTGATTTATTGGTAATATCCATGTTACTCAGCGTCAGTTAATCAAACAGGGCCACAGTGTACCCCTTTTTTATCCCGCTGTTGATGCAGCGTTTGTAGCTTGCGAGGCATCACGCAAAGCTTGCAGGGTTATCACGCCTTTTGTGCCGCTTTTACCGGAAACAGGTTGCAAAGCGAAGCCGCTCTCTTAACATGAGAAGTATTGTTACTTTCTTTCAATTCAGGACAGAACCATGCCAAGTATTACGTTTCCGTCTCGCCAGCCGCAGGCCTCCGCACAGCTTCCGCTAACGCTGATTTCGCTGGAAGAGTGGGCGCTGGTAACCGCTACGGGTCAGGATCGGGTGAGCTATCTTCAGGGGCAGGTCACGCTGGATGTGGCGGCGCTCGGCAACGATCGCCATCTGCCTGCTGCCCACTGTGATGCGAAGGGAAAAATGTGGAGTACGCTCCGCCTGTTCCATCGCGGAGAGGGGCTGGCCTATATTGTCCGCCGCAGTTTGCGTGATAATCAGCTGACTGAATTAAAGAAATATGCCGTATTCGCTAAAGTTACCCTCGCCGCCGATGATGAATCGGTGCTGCTGGGTGTGGCCGGTGCGCAGGCCCGCGAAGCGCTGGCGGAAATTTTCCCCATCCTGCCGGATGCCGACGCCCCGGTCGTTCAGCAGGACGCCACCTCGCTGCTGTGGTTCGACCTGCCCGCCGAGCGCTTTCTGCTGGTTACCAGTGAAGAGAAAGCCGCCGAGATCCAGCAGAAGCTGGCCGACAAAGCCGCGCTGAACAACAGCGACCAGTGGCTGGCGCTGGATATAGAGGCCGGTTTTCCCATTATCGATGCTGCCACCAGCGCGCAGCTGATCCCGCAGGCGACCAACGTTCAGGCCCTGAACGGCATCAGCTTCAAAAAAGGCTGCTATACCGGTCAGGAGATGGTGGCACGCGCCAAGTTCCGCGGGGCGAATAAGCGCGCCCTCTTCTGGCTGGCGGGCCAGGCAGGCAGCGTTCCGGCTGCGGACAGCGCGCTGGAAATGCAGATGGGCGAAAACTGGCGTCGAACGGGGACAATTCTGGCCGCCTGCCAGCTGGAAACGGGCGAGGTCTGGGTGCAGGCGGTACTGAACAACGATCTTGAAGCCGATACGATTCTGCGCGTGCAGGGTGATGAAGGCGGCAAACTGACCATTCAGCCGCTGCCTTACGAAATTACCGCCGGCTGATGTTCAGGCTGACCGGCGTGCCGGTCAGCCTGTGATTACATCACGTAGAGGTAGATCGCGAAGAAGTGGCACAGGCTGCCGCCCAGCACAAACCCGTGCCAGATCGCGTGGTTGTAGGGTATGCGTTTCGACACGTAGAAAATCACCCCCAGAGAATAAATCACGCCCCCTGCCGCTAACAGCCACACGCTGCCCGCGGGCAGTTTGGTCACCATTTGATAGAGCACAATCAGTGACAGCCATCCCATCAGCAGGTAGGTCACCAGCGACAGGGCTTCAAAGCGATGGGCAAAAGCCAGCTTAAAGACAATACCCGCCAGCGCCAGGCTCCAGATCACCGCCATCAGGCCGTGAGCCAGAGGCGACTTCAGCCCCACCAGCAGAAACGGCGTGTAGGTCCCCGCAATCAGCAGATAAATCGCCGCATGGTCGAGTTTTTTCAGCCAGTATTTGGCCCGCTGATGCGGAATAGCGTGGTAAAGGGTGGAGGCCAGAAACAGCAGGATCATACTGCCGCCGTAAAGGCTGTAGCTGGTAATGGCCAGCGCGCCGGCGCGGCTTTCAATGGCCTGGGTCAGGAGTAAAACCAGACCGATAATGCCAAATAAACAGCCCACACCGTGGCTGATGCTGTTGGCAATTTCTTCGGCCAGCGAATAGCCGCGCGTCAGTATTTTCTGATGAACCATCTTAGATCGTTCTCTCCCGGTAATAAGCATGCAGCGACAGGATATGTCGTGGACAATAAAGCATCACCAGCCTAACTGAGAATAATTTCAGAGTACACATGTAAGCTTAAATAATTCTGTGAAACCATGTAACACACATTCTCCCGTGTACCAGGCAAACGTTTCCCTTAAACTGGTCGCGAACTTTTATCAGAAAATAAGCGAGTCATTATGTCTGACAGGGTAGCAGCCTTAGATTTCGGTGCGATGACGGAAGTCGTGCAGTTTTTAATGGAATTGGACAAGCTTAAAAGCGTCGAGCGCCGCACCCGGTTGCTTGATAATGCGCGGCATGAAAACTCCGCGGAGCACAGCTGGCATCTGGCGATGGCCGCCATGAGCCTGGCGCCTTTCGCCACCGAAGCCATTAACGTGCCGCACGCGGTACAGCTGGCGCTGGTGCATGATGTGGTGGAAATCGATGCCGGGGACGTACTGGTGTATGATCTCGCCGCACGTGAAGCCGTACAGGAACAGGAAATGGCGGCCGCCGAGCGCATTTTCGGCATGCTGCCCGCGCCACAGGGCCAGCAGTTCCGCGCGCTGTGGAACGAATATGAAGACGCAGAGACGGCTGAATCACGCTTCGCAAATATGCTCGACCGGGCGCTGCCGATCATGCTCAACCTGCACAATGAAGGACAGAGCTGGAAAGAGAACGGCATCCGTCTTGAACAGGTAAAAGCGCGTAATGTGAAGCTCGCCGAGCAGTGGCCGGAACTGTGGAGCCACCTGCAGCAGCACCTCGATAACGCGCACGCCAGAGGCTGGCTGCTGTAGGCATTCAGCAGGAGATTGCCCGTAACTACCTGCCCCCGGCTGCATCGACAATCGTCCCGGTCACATAGGACGCATCGTCACTTAACAGCCAGGCGATAATTCGGGCGATCTCCTCCGGCTGCCCGCCGCGCTGCATCGGAATAGCCGATGCCACGCGATCGACCCGCCCCGGCTCGCCGCCGTCGGCGTGCATCTCGGTGTAGATAAATCCCGGCCTCACGCCGTTCACCCGCACCCCCTGTGCCGCCACCTCAAGGGACAGCCCTTTCGTCAGCGTATCCATCGCCCCTTTCGAGGCGGCATAATCCACATATTCACCTGGCGACCCCGTGCGCGCCGCGGCAGAAGATACATTGACGATCCCTCCGCCCTGCCCACCATGATGAAAGGCCATGCGCTTCACGGCCTCGCGACAGCAGAGAAAACTGCCGGTGACATTGGTGGCAAATACCCGATTGATGCGCTCTGCCGTCAGCTGTTCGAGGGTGGCCTGCTGAAACAGGATCCCCGCATTGTTAACCAGCGCGGTTAACTGGCCCGGGTGACGATCGATTTCAGCAAACATCGCCATCACCTGCGCTTCATCGGATATATCGGCCTGAATGGCAAACGCTCTGCCGCCCTGCCGGGTAATCTGTTCCACCACGTCCTCGGCGGCATCAGCGCGCCGGGCGTAGTTAACCGCCACCTGCCAGCCCAGAGTGGCCAGCAGCAAAGAGGTCGAGCGGCCAATCCCGCGGCTGCCGCCGGTAACCAGAGCAATATTCATTCAACCTCCGAAAAGCAAAAGGGACGACTTCGCGTCGTCCCTCAAGGCTATCACATCAGACCTTCAGCCTTATTCGTATTCGCTCATCGGGACGCAGGAGCAGAACAGGTTGCGGTCGCCGTAAACATCGTCCAGGCGCTTGACAGTCGGCCAGTATTTGTTGGCGCTGCCCGCCGGGAACACGGCCAGCTCGCGGCTGTAGGCATGCTCCCAGCTGCCCACGATCTCCATCTGGGTGTGCGGCGCATTAACCAGAGGATTATCCTCGGCGGGCCACTCACCGGCCGCCACGCGATCGATCTCGCCACGAATGGCCAGCATCGCATCAATAAAGCGGTCGAGTTCAACTTTACCTTCTGACTCCGTTGGCTCCACCATCAGCGTTCCCGCTACCGGGAATGACATGGTTGGCGCGTGGAAGCCGTAGTCAATCAGGCGCTTGGCAATATCCAGCTCGCTGATGCCGGTCTGCTCTTTGAGCGGCCGGATATCCAGAATACATTCGTGGGCGACATGGCCATCGCGCCCGGTATACAGGATCGGATAGGCAGATTTCAGACGGGTGGCAATGTAGTTGGCGTTAAGTATCGCGACCGAACTGGCCTGCTTCAGCCCTTCCGCCCCCATCATGCGGATGTACATCCAGCTGATGGGCAGAATTGAAGCGCTGCCAAACGGCGCGGCGGATACCGCGCCCTGCTCGGTCAGCATCCCTTCGATCTGCACCACACTGTGGCCGGGCACGAACGGGGCCAGATGCGCCTTGACGCCGATCGGTCCCATACCTGGCCCACCGCCGCCGTGCGGAATACAGAAAGTTTTATGCAGGTTGAGGTGGGACACATCCGCGCCGATGTAGCCAGGCGTAGTGATACCCACCTGCGCGTTCATATTGGCGCCGTCCAGATAAACCTGGCCGCCAAACTGATGAACGATCTGACAGACTTCACGAATGGTTTCCTCGTACACGCCATGCGTCGACGGGTAGGTCACCATAATGCAGGAGAGCGACTCGCCCGCCTGTTCGGCCTTAATGCGCAGATCGTGCAGGTCGATATTACCCTGGCGATCGCAGGCCACAACGACCACATCCATACCGGCCATCTGCGCAGAGGCCGGGTTGGTTCCGTGCGCGGAACTGGGGATCAGGCAGATATTTCGGCCGCCTTCGTTACGGCTTTCATGATAGCGACGGATCGCCAGCAGTCCGGCGTATTCACCCTGCGCACCCGAGTTCGGCTGCATGCACAGCGCATCGTAGCCGGTCAGCTGTACCAGCCACTGGGATAGCTGGCCGATCATCTGCAGATAACCGGTTGCCTGCTCGGCCGGGCAGAACGGATGCAGTTCGGCAAACTCCGGCCATGTAATCGGGATCATCTCAGCGGCCGCGTTCAGCTTCATGGTGCAGGAGCCCAGCGGGATCATCGCCTGATTCAGCGCCAGATCTTTCCGCTCCAGGCTGTGCATGTAGCGCATCATCTCCGTTTCGCTGTGATAACGGTTGAATACCGGATGCGTCAGAATCGCGTCTTCACGGAGCATGCCCGCCGGAACAGAACCGCTGTCGCCGCTGACCTCAGCATCCAGGGCATTGATGTCCAACCCGTGATCTTCGCCCAGCAGGATGGCGAAGAGCGCGGCAACATCTTCACGGCCGGTGGTTTCATCCAGCGTGATGCCTACCGCGTGTAGCGTATCGGTGCGCAGATTCACGCCGAAGCTCAGCGCGCGCTCCAGCACCGCGGCTTTATCGGCCACTTCCACCGTCAGCGTGTCGAACCAGCTGTGATGGCGCAGGGTCAGACCGCCTTTTTGCAGTCCGGCGGCCAGAATATCGGTCAGGCGATGGATGCGCCCGGCAATGCGCTTCAGGCCTGCCGGGCCATGGAACACCGCGTACAGGCTGGCGATATTGGCCAACAGCACCTGCGAAGTACAGATATTGGAGTTCGCTTTCTCACGGCGAATATGCTGCTCGCGCGTCTGCATCGCCATACGCAGGGCGGTGTTCCCGGCGGCATCGCGGGAAACGCCGATAATACGACCGGGCATGGAACGTTTGTGTTCGTCACGGGCGGCAAAGAAGGCCGCATGCGGGCCGCCGTAGCCCATCGGCACGCCGAAGCGCTGGGCGGAGCCGAAGACGATGTCCGCGCCCTGCTTACCCGGTGCCTGCAGCAGGACCAGGCTCATAAAGTCGGCGGCTACGCTGACCACGATTTTCTTACTTTTCAGTTCACCGATCAGGCTGCCGTAGTCATGCACTTCACCACCGGTACCGACCTGCTGCAGCAGCACGCCGAAGACATCCTGCAGCTCAAGCACTTTTTCCGCTTTATCGACCAGCACCTCAAAACCAAAGGTTTCCGCGCGGGTACGTACCACATCCAGCGTCTGCGGATGCACGTCATCGGCCACGAAGAAGCGGTTGGCGTTTTTCAGCTTGCTGACGCGTTTTGCCATCGCCATCGCTTCCGCAGCGGCGGTGGCTTCATCCAGCAGTGAGGCGGAGGCAATGTCCAGCCCGGTCAGATCCAGCGTGAGCTGCTGGAAGTTAAGCAGCGCTTCAAGGCGGCCCTGAGAAACTTCCGGCTGATAAGGGGTGTAGGCGGTGTACCAGCCCGGGTTTTCCAGCATGTTACGCAGGATCACCGGCGGCGTCAGGACGGGGGTGTAGCCCATTCCGATGTAGGATTTATAACGCTGGTTCTGCGCGGCAATCGCCTTCAGCTCGGCCAGAGCCTGATGTTCGGTCAGCGCATCGCCAATCGGCGGCGGGCTGGGAAGCTGAATATCGGCGGGAACAATTGACGCGATCAGGTCGGTCAGTGATCCCGCGCCAACAGTATCCAGCATGGCGGCCTGCTGCTCCGGCGAAGGTCCGATATGGCGTTCAATAAACGCGCCGTGATGTTCAAGCTGGCTGAGAGTCTGGGTCATAAGCGGTAAATCCTGCTGCGGGCATGTTGCGACAAAAGGGTTACCGGTGAACGCTCACCGGCGTTGTCAGCGGCGAAGGCAGAAATCATTCCGCCTCCGCGGTGACCGGTTAAGGCATTACTCTTCGATCGACGCCTGATAGTCGGCGGCGCTGAGCAAGTCATCCAGTTCGGAGGCATTGCTGGCTTTGATTTTGAACAGCCAGCCGTCGCTGTACGGGTCGCTGTTCACCAGCTCCGGCGAAGATTCCAGCTCGCTGTTAACGGCGATGATTTCACCGCTCAGTGGCGCATAGATATCAGACGCCGCCTTGACGGACTCCGCAACCGCGCAGTCGTCGCCCTGGGCGTAGGTATTCCCCACCTCCGGCAGGTCGACAAAGACCATGTCACCCAGCAGCTCCTGGGCATGCTCGGTAATCCCTACGGTATAGCTGCCATCGGCTTCTTTACGCACCCATTCATGGCTGTCACGGTATTTCAGATCGGTTGGTACATTGCTCATCGACGCTCTCCAAAAAAGATAATTCCGCTATACGTTTATGCCGCCGGCGCGTTTTACAGCCCCTGTCCGGCATCAACAGGACGGGTAGATTCAGATTTATTTTGTTACCGGTTTACCGGCGCGGACAAAAACGGGTTTGGTCACCTGCACCGGCACTTCGCGGTTGCGAATCTGCACGATGGCCTGTTCGCCGATGCCGGCAGGAACCCGCGCCAGCGCAATGCTGTAGCCCAGCGTCGGGGAAAACGATCCGCTGGTGATAACCCCTTCACGCGGGTTGCCGTCGGCGTCGGTGAAACGCACCGGCAGTTCGTTGCGCAGCACGCCTTTTTCGGTCATCACCAGCCCCACCAGCTGCTCGGTGCCGCTCTTACGCTGGGATTCCAGCGCTTCACGCCCAATAAATTCGCGGTCGGCCGGTTCCCAGGCGATGGTCCAGCCCATATTGGCCGCCAGCGGAGAGACGCCTTCATCCATCTCCTGCCCATACAGATTCATGCCCGCTTCCAGCCTGAGCGTGTCGCGTGCTCCCAGACCCGCGGGCTTGACGCCCGCCGCCAGCAGCCGTTGCCAGAACGACACAACCTGGTCGGACGGCAGGGCAATTTCATAGCCCGCTTCGCCGGTGTAACCGGTAGTGGCAATAAACAAATCGCCCGCCTGCACGCCGAAGAACGGCTTCATACCGCTGACCGCCGCACGCTGCGCGTCATCAAAAAGCGTCTGCGCTTTCTGCTGAGCATTCGGCCCCTGCACCGCCACCAGCGCTAAATCATCACGCTCGTGGATATCGATGCCGTAAGGTGCCGCATGTTCGGTAATCCACGCCAGATCCTTCTCGCGCGTGGCGGAGTTCACCACCAGGCGGAAAAAGTCTTCGCTCATAAAGTAAACAATCAGATCGTCAATGACGCCAGCGGAGGCGTTCAGCATGCCGGTATAAAGCGCTTTACCCGGCTGAGTCAGCTTTGCCACGTCGTTCGCCAGCAGATAGCGCAGGAACTCCCGCGTGCGGGCGCCGTGCAGATCGACAATGGTCATATGCGAAACGTCGAACATCCCGGCATCGGTGCGTACCGCGTGATGTTCATCAATCTGCGACCCATAATGCAGCGGCATCATCCAGCCGTGAAAGTCCACCATGCGCGCACCGCAGGCTTGATGCTGTTCGAACAACGGGGTTTGCTGAGTCATAGTCTTCCTGTGCTGTCTGTCCGCCATCCTTGTGGATGCAGGGTGATTGACGCGCCCGTTTACCGCTCGTTAGCGGCCTGACGCAAACGTTATCTTGGCTTTGAACTTACCACCGAAAATGGCAATTAACCATAAGTTAAACGGGGTCGAAATCACAGTTCGGCAATAAAGCCCCTGAACTCACTGCCAGTATCTATCGCTGGATTTCTGGAAAAACGCACACAAAACCCGCAATAAATCGGCTTAAACGCAGATGAATCACAAAGATTCCGCATTCGATGTATAAAAAACAACTTCCTGAATTTTGTTATCGCATTATTAAAAATAATGCGAATGGGCGCGTGAAATTAGAATAATTCAAACGAAGCACAATGATGGGGCGGCGGGTGCACCATTGGTGCAAGGGAAGATAAAACGGTGAAAAATTACGGGAAAACAACTGACAATTAGGGCTGAGTTAGTTGCGGGTATCTCATGCGATTGATGTTGATGCGCTGGCAATTCTGCGCCCGCTGACCCGCCGCTACGCCTGCCGGTCGGTCCTCGCGCCACGCTTCGCGTGGTGCCTTCGGTTACGGCATCCAGCCTGCCGGACCGGCTAAGACGGGCGTCCTGCCCGGCTTAGCCTGACGCCAGCTTCCCTGCTGGCGTCTCCTGGCCTGATGCCTCCACCTCAGCGCTGCGGATTGCCCGTCTGGCGCAGCGGCGGGTCATCTTTACGGCTATGTGATGGCTTTTTTAATCAGGAATAAAACGAAGATGGCCCATTGGGGCAAATCAAAGTCTCAACCCATTAAACGAATGTGCCGGACTTTTTCAGGCGACGCAGAAGTCACTAAGCGAACCGGCGGCTCCCTCGAGCGGGCAATCCACAGCGCTGAACGGAGTGAGGAAGCTCGTATGAGCCAGCAGGACGCTGGCGAAAGAGGCGGCCGGGGCAGGACGCCCCGTCTGCCCCGCTACGAAGGCTGGCGAGTGAAGTGAAGGCATCGCGCAAAGCGCGACGCGAGGACCGCCCGGACGAGGGAGCCGCCGGTTAGCGTGCGCACCGCATCCAGAAAACAACCAGGTTAAAGCGCTCACACAGCATTCAGCTCACGGCCCACATCAGAACAAATCAAAGTCCCGCCCCGTCAACGCAGCCACTCGGGCAAATCATGCAGCCCCATCGCCTGCTTCAGCAGCTTAGGCTTCACGCCCGGCAGCTTATCCGCCAGCGCCAGCCCGACATCACGCAACAGCTTCTTCGCCGGATTATTACCGTTAAACAGCTCGCGGAACCCCTGCATGCTGGCCAGCATCAGCGCCGCACTGTGCTTGCGGCTGCGCTCGTAGCGCCTGAGATACAGATGCTCGCCGATATCCCTGCCCTGCAGATGCAGGCGGCGGATCTCACCGATCAGCTCCGCGGCATCCATAAAGCCAAGGTTCACACCCTGCCCCGCCAGCGGATGAATGGTGTGGGCGGCATCGCCCACCAGCGCCAGACGGTGAGCGGCAAAACTGCGTGCAAAGCGCCCCATCAGCGGGAATACCTGGCGATCGCTTTCCAGCTTGCAAAGCCCCAGGCGCAGATCAAAATGCACCGATAGCTGCTGGTTGAACACCTCTTCCGGCATCGACTGCAGCCGCGTGGCTTCCTGCGGCGGCAGCGACCAGACGATTGAACACAAATGCGGATCGCTCAACGGCAGGAAGGCCAGAATACCTTCACCGTGGAACACCTGCCGGGCCACCGCATCGTGCGGTTTCTCGGTGCGGATATTGGCCACCAGCGCATGATGCTGATAATCCCAGAAGGTGAGCGGGATATCTGCTTTATTCCGCAGCCACGAGTTCGCACCGTCGGCGGCCACCAGCAGACGCGCGGTCATCATGCTGCCGTCTTTCAGCGTCACAAACGCTTCGTTATCGCCAAAGGCAACCTGCTGCAGTTCAGCAGGGGAAATCAGGGTAATATCACTCAGGCTCTCTGCCCGCTGCCACAGCGCCTGATGGATCACGCGGTTTTCAATAATATGCCCGAGGTGCGACAGGTCCTGCTGCTCATCGTCAAAGGCAATATGACCAAAGCTGTCGCGATCCCACACTTCCATGCCGTGATAGGCGCTGGCACGCGTGGCCAGGATAGTGCTCCAGACGCCAAGATGCTGTAACAGGCGCTCACTGGCGGCGTTAATCGCCGAAACGCGCAGCGCGTGGGGTGCATCCGCAGCCGCAGCAACCGGCGCTTCGCGCTCCAGCACCGCGACACGCAGGCCGCTTCCCTGCAGACCACAGGCCACCGCAAGTCCGACCATACCGCCACCGGCGACGATGACATCAAATGTTTGCATTACTGCTTTCTCCTCAACGCTTGACCCAGCCTAACGTGCGCTCGGCCAGCAAATTACGTAACGGCGGCAGATGATCCATCGCCAGCAGCCCCAGATTGCGCCCTACCGTCAGCGGCAGGTAGCGGTTGGCAAACAGCCGGACCAGGCCATCGGTCACGCCAATCGTGGCCTGCACGTCCGGCTGGCGGCGCTGCTGATAGTGATGCAGAGTCACGTACTCGCCCACGCCCTGCCCGCTGCGCCAGGCGGCAGCCACCGTCTCGGCCAGCGACATCACATCGCGAATGCCCAAATTGAATCCCTGCCCGGCGATGGGATGCAGCGTCTGAGCGGCATTGCCCACCAGCGCAAGGCGGTGAGAAATATGCTGTGCGGCCGTTTGCAGCTGGAGCGGATAGCTGTGGCGCTGGCCGACCTGGGTGAACCGCCCCAGACGCCAGCCGAAGGCGCGCTGCAGCTCGCTGAGAAAGCGCTCATCGCTCCAACCGTCCACCGCGCTTTTCTGCGCCAGCGGGTGGCACCACACCAGCGAGCAACGGCCGCCGGACATCGGCAGCAGCGCCAGCGGACCGTGTTCGGTAAATCGCTCAAATGCCTGACCACCGTGGGGTATCTGGGTGGACACATTGGCAATCACCGCTACCTGCCGGTAATCCTCACTGCGCCACTGCATCCCACAGGCCGCCGCGACACGGGAACGTGTGCCGTCGGCGGCGACCAGTAAGTCGGCATCCAGCACCTCACCGTTGTCCAGGGTCACGCTGACCTGCTGCCGGGTACGCACCACGTCCGCCACGGTGTTCGGGCAGCGCAGCGTGATGCCGGGTGCCTGCTTCAGTCGGGCAAACAGCCGCTGCCCAACGTCGTGCAGTTCCACCACGTGACCCAGTGCCGGAAGGCCATAGTCGGCAGCATCCAGTGAAACAAAACTGGCATGACCGCGATCGCTAACGTGAACGCGGGTAATCGGGGTGGCGCAGGACTGCAGCGCCGACCATAAATCTATTGCCGCCAGCTGTTGGCTTGTGCCTTCAGCAAGGGCAATCGCCCGCCCGTCAAAACCGGGATGCGTCCGGCTTTCAGGTTCCCTGGCTTCAACCAGCGTGACCGCCAGCTGTCCCTGAGTCAGATGAGAGATCGCCAGAGCCAGCGTTGCGCCGGCCATTCCTCCCCCTGCAATTATTATGCTCATTGCTGCTTCGCTGCCGCCATCAGTGCTTCGATTTCATCGGCATCTTTTACCACCGTATCGGTCAGGTTTTCGTTGCCGTCCGTGGTGATAATGATGTCATCCTCAATACGAATGCCGATACCGCGATACTGAGCGGGAACATCGGCATCCGGCGCGATATACAGACCCGGTTCAATAGTCAGTACCATACCCGGCTCAAGAAGACGGTCGCGATCCACGCCGTAGTGGCCGACGTCATGCACGTCCAGCCCCAGCCAGTGGCTCAGGCCATGCATAAAGAACGGACGGTGCGCCTGTTCCGCAATCAGCGTATCGACATCACCGTGCAGAATGCCCAGCTCCACCAGGCCGCTGACCATAATCGACACCACTTCCGCCGTCACTTCGCGGATGCTGGTGCCGGGGCGATACAGCTCCAGCGCTTTGTACAGCGATGCCAGTACGATGTCGTAGATCTCACGCTGCGCAGCGGTGAATTTGCCGCCGACCGGGAAGGTACGGGTAATATCACCGGCGTAGCCCTGGTACTCGCAGCCGGCATCGATCAGCACCAGCTGACCCTCGCGCATCTGACTTTCATTTTCGGTGTAGTGCAGAATACAGCCGTTTTCACCGGCACCGACAATGGTGTTATAGGATGGGAAGCGCGCCCCGTGGCGGTTAAATTCATGATGAATTTCGCCTTCCAGCTGGTATTCGTACATCCCGGGGCGCGACTGCTGCATGGCCCGCGTGTGCGCCAGCGCGCTGATGCGGCCAGCCTCGCGCAGCACCGCCTGCTCTTCGGCTGATTTAATCAGGCGCATCTCATGTACCCACGGACGCCAGTCGGTCAGCGTTGCCGGAGCGGAAAGATTCTGACGCGAACCACGGCGCAGTTTTTCGAGGGCGCTGAACACAATCTCATCCATCTGCCCATACTGGCCCTGGGCGTGATACACCACGTCCAGCCCGTTAAGCAGCAGATGCAGCTGCTCGCCCATCTCGCCCCACGGCAGTGCACGATCGACGCCAAGCGCCTGCGGTGCCGCATCCTGACCCAGCCGACGACCAAACCAGATCTCAGCGGTGAGATCGCGCACGCGGTTAAACAGCACGCTGTGGTTATGGCTCTCGTCGCTTTTAATCAGGATCAGTACCGCTTCCGGCTCGTTAAATCCGGTGAAGTACCAGAAATCACTGTTTTGCCGATAAGGATATTCGCTGTCGTTACTGCGCGTCGCTTCCGGCGCGGCAAAAATCAGTGCCGCACTGCCGGGGGCCATTTTCGCTAACAGCGCCTGGCGACGGCGTAAAAATTCCTGCTGGGTCATTTGCTCTCCTTAGTTACGGATCCACCGCATGCCGGCCTTCAGGGCACGCTTTTGCTTAATGCAGGGTTGGCTTTTGCACGACCACGTTGGTGGGTACAGAACGGGTGAAGGTATCGTGGCACAGCAGCGCGGCAACGCGCACGTACTCGATAACCTCTTCCAGCGACTGCTCCAGCTCGTCCTGATCTTCATCTTCGTCGTAGCCCAACTGAGCAATGGTACGCAGATCGTCAATGGCTTCGCCAGTTTCACCCTTCACTTTATCCAGCTTCGGCTGGGTCACGCCCAGGCCCAGCAGGAAATGGTTCACCCATCCCGCCAGCGCGTCGGCGCGATCGAAGACGGTGATGTCTTCATCGTCAGGCAGGTAAAGCTGGAACAGGAAACCGTCCTCTTCAAGCGAATCACCAATCGCCTGATGAAGCTCCTGCAGCGGCAGCGACAGCGACTGGGAGAAAGCCATGCCTTCATTGGTCAGGTCATGAACCAGCGCCTGCCAGCTGCTGTCCTGGTTGCCGCCGCACAGAAGACCGCTGATCAGACCGTGCATTTCGGCGGGGGTCATACCCACGCCCTGCTGTGTAAGTGCTGAAGCCAGAGTGTTGTATCCCGGCATTACGTTAGATAGTGACATTCGTTTTCGTCATCGTTGGCTGAATAAGTTCGTGTTATGCTACCACCAGGTACCTCAAGGATTCCATTAAAGGGGTTGTTTCTTCTCTCAGGGGTAGTTTATAGTGTCGCCCCTCCCGGCCCATTGCGTGGTAAGGGTGTTTGCGGGCGCAGTATTCAGTCAGGAAGGTGGCATGTCTGCACAACCGGTAGATCTTCAAATTTTTGGCCGTTCATTAAGAGTAAATTGTCCGCCCGAACAGCAAGATGCGCTGAATCTGGCTGCCGAAGACCTCAATCAACGGTTGCAAGACTTAAAAGTTCGCACTAGAGTCACAAATACAGAGCAGCTGGTATTTATTGCGGCACTGAATATTTGCCATGAACTGGCGCAGGAAAAAGTCAAAACACGCGACTATGCGTCTAACATGGAGCAGCGTATTCGCATGCTGCAGCAGACCATTGAGCAGGCATTACTTGAGCAAGGTCGCATTACTGAACGTACAGGTGCGAAGTTCGAATAACACTTTGGCGTTACCTGTGATAGAGTGACGGTGAAGTACAAAATTTCTCTGAGATGTTTGCAAGCGGGCCAGTCCCCTGAGCCGATATTTCATACCAAACAGAGTGTGGCGCTCTGTAACCTGTGAGCATGCCCGGCTCGTCCGGGAAGCCTGATGGTTACGACGGCATACTCACCTTGAACCAAGGGTTCAAGGGTTACAGCCTGCGGCGGCATCTCGGAGATTCCCACTTTTTATCTGCTTTACTCTTCCTTCTGCACGGTTTCTTTTCTACGCTAACGGCACTCAATGGCATCGTTCAACGGAGTCAGCCCACGCGATGAGCCTTAATCTTCTCGACCGTCAGGATATCCGTACCCACGTTCGCCATCTTCGTCGCGGCCTCAGCGATGAGCAACAGCAGCTGGCTGCGGTTCAGGCAGCGGAACACGCGCTCAGCTTTGCACCGCTGGCGCGGGCTAAAAATATCGCGCTGTTCCTTTCCGTTGACGGTGAACTGAATACCCGGCCGCTGATTGCCAAACTGTGGCAGCGAAAGCAGCAGGTTTACCTCCCCGTACTGCACCCCTTCTCTCCCGGAAACCTGCTGTTCATCCGCTATGACGAACAGACCGAACTGAAAAAAAACCGTCTGCGCATCCCTGAGCCGCCGCTGGATATCCGCAACCTGCTGCCGCTGAGCGAGCTGGACGTGCTGCTGGTGCCGCTGGTGGCGTTTGATGCAGAGGGCCAGCGCCTCGGCATGGGCGGCGGGTTCTACGACCGCACGCTGCAGAACTGGCAGCAGCATGGCTTTTTACCGGTGGGGCTGGCACACGACTGCCAGCAGGTGGAAAAAATCCCGACGGCAGCGTGGGATATCCCGCTCCCAGCGCTGATTACACCGTCGAAAATCTGGCAGTGGTGAGATAAAAAAAGGCGACCCGAAGGTCGCCTTTATTGCGTTTGCTGCCTCAATCTACGGCGAACCCTGCGGCCCGCCAGCGGGATCAGTACAGCAGGCGCGCGCGGATAGTACCTGGAATCGCCTTCATCAGCTGCAGGGCTTTATCAGCGACTTCCTGCGTGGCATCAACGTCGATTACCACGTAGCCCATCAGCGGAGTGGTTTGCAGATACTGGGCTGAAATGTTGATACCCTGATCGGCAAAGATCAGGTTGATCGCGGTCAGCACACCAGGGCGGTTTTCATGGATATGCAGCAGGCGGCTGACGCTGGCACCGTGCATCGGCAGCGAGGCTTCCGGGAAGTTAACCGCAGACAGCGTTGAACCGTTGTCAGAGTATTTCGCCAGCTTACCGGCCACTTCAATACCGATGTTTTCCTGCGCTTCCTGAGTTGAACCCCCAATGTGTGGAGTCAGGATAACGTTGTCGAACTCGCACAGCGGTGAGTTAAATGGATCGCTGTTGGTCGCCGGCTCTTCCGGGAAGACGTCAATGGCCGCACCCGCCAGGTGTTTATCCGCCAGCACTTTGCACAGCGCAGGGATATCCACCACCGTACCGCGCGAGGCGTTGATCAGCAGTGAACCCGGCTTCATCAGCGCCAGCTCTTCCGCACCCATCATGTTCTGCGTGGACTGCGTTTCAGGCACGTGCAGGCTCACCACATCGCTCATGTTCAGCAGATCGGAAAGGTGCTGGACCTGAGTCGCATTACCCAGCGGCAGCTTGCTTTCGATATCGTAGAAGAACACGTGCATGCCCAGGCTTTCAGCCAGCACGCCCAGCTGCATACCGATGTGGCCATAGCCGATGATACCCAGCTTTTTGCCACGCGCTTCAAACGAACCTACCGCCAGTTTGTGCCAAACGCCACGGTGCGCCTTGGCGTTTGCCGCCGGCACGCCGCGCAGCATCAGCAGCAGCTCGCCGATAACCAGTTCAGCTACGGATCGGGTATTGGAGAAAGGTGCATTAAACACCGGGATACCGCGAATTGCAGCGGCATGCAGGTCAACCTGGTTGGTTCCGATACAGAAGCAGCCTACGGCGACCAGCTTTTCAGCGGCGGCGAAGATCTCTTCGGTAAGCTGAGTACGGGAACGCAACCCGATAAAGTGTGCATCGCGAATGGACTCTTTCAGCGCCTCGCTATCCAGTGCACCTTTGTGAAATTCAATGTTGGTGTAACCTGCAGCGCGGAGATTATCGACCGCACTCTGATGTACGCCTTCCACCAGCAAGAACTTAATCTTGTCTTTCTCCAGTGATACTTTTGCCATTTCCCGACCTTTATTTAGCAGACTTCAGATGTGGCTGAATCCCTTTTGCCGTTCACTTTACCGCAGCGGCATCGCGCAGCAGGGTGAAACGTGACGGGGATATAAGATTGCCTTCTGTCAAAATAACAAAATTTTCGCCGGCAGCAATACAAACGATTGCCTGCCCCGCAGCACGGCGGTGCCTTCTGTCAGAACAAACCGATAGAAAATCATGATGCGTTGCATTGCTTCAGGAGGATCGCACGGCGGAGTCATCTACTGTGACATAAGTCACTAAATTTTGACCGTAAAAGAAAAGATGTTTTTTAGATCAAAATAACAGGCACCGCACGGGTGCCTGACAGATCATTTGGTAATAGTCTTCACGCCGTCGGCGGTGCCGATTAACGCCACGTCCGCGCCCCGGGCAGCAAACAGGCCAACGGTCACCACGCCAGGCAGCGCGTTGATGGCCACTTCCAGCGCGATCGGGTCGAGGATCTTGAAGTTGTAGACATCAAGAATGAGATTACCGTTATCGGTGACCACATCCTGACGATACTCCGGCTGACCGCCAAGCTTCACCAGCTCACGCGCAACGTAGGAGCGCGCCATCGGGATCACTTCAACCGGCAGAGGGAATTTACCCAGAACGTCAACCTGCTTGGAGGCATCGGCGATACAGATAAAACGATCGGCGACGGCCGCAACGATTTTCTCGCGGGTCAGCGCGGCACCTCCGCCTTTAATCATTTGCATCTGGCCGTTGATCTCATCGGCGCCGTCAACATAGATCGCCAGCGAGTCAACTTCGTTCAGATTGAAAACGTGAATACCTAAGCTTTTCAGTTTAGCGGTAGAGGCTTCCGAGCTGGAAACCGCGCCCTCAATCTGGTGTTTAATCGATCCCAGTGCGTCAATAAAATGCGCGGCGGTAGAGCCGGTGCCAACGCCAACGATGGTGCCGGGAGTCACGTAGTCGAGCGCTGCCCAGCCAACGGCTTTTTTCAGTTCATCCTGCGTCATGGTATGTTTAACCCTGTGAGTCACTGTGTGCGCGTAGTATAAAGCAATGACTGCAAAAATAATTGCCCATGAGAGTGACGGATGAGCAGGAATGGAAGCTGGCCCACAAAGTGGTTGATTCACAAAGTGACGTTTGCCCGCGCAAAAGATAAAAACTGTGGCATAGTGCTTAAACCACACCTGAGAAGAGTATAACGATTAATGAAACGTCCCGATTATCGAACGCTTCAGGCGCTGGATGCAGTGATTCGTGAACGCGGCTTTGAACGCGCCGCACAAAAGCTCTGTATTACCCAGTCAGCTGTTTCACAGCGTATCAAGCAGCTGGAAAATATGTTTGGCCAGCCGCTGCTGGTGCGTACCGTCCCGCCCCGCCCGACCGAACAGGGACAGAAACTGCTGGCGCTGTTGCACCAGGTTGAGCTGCTGGAAGAAGAGTGGCTGGGCGATGACAGCGGCGGCACAACGCCACTTTTACTGTCGCTGGCGGTGAACGCCGACAGCCTGGCAACCTGGCTGTTACCGGCGCTGAAAACCGTGCTGACCGACTCTCCGGTGCGGCTAAATATTCAGGTAGAAGATGAAACCCGAACCCAGGAACGCCTGCGTCGCGGTGAGGTAGTAGGCGCCATCAGTATTCAGCCGCAGCCGCTGCCAAGCTGCCTTGTCGATCGGCTGGGTGCGCTGGACTACCTGTTTGTAGGATCGAAGGAGTTTGCCGCGCGCTACTTCCCGAACGGCGTCACCCGCTCCGCGCTGCTGAAAGCGCCGGCGGTAGCGTTTGACCATCTGGATGATATGCATCAGGCCTTCCTGCAGCAGAACTTCGACCTGTCACCGGGCAGCGTGCCCTGCCACATCGTGAACTCGTCGGAAGCCTTCGTACAGCTGGCCCGTCAGGGCACCACCTGCTGTATGATCCCGCATCTGCAGATTGAACGCGAGCTGGCGGAAGGTGAACTGATCGATTTGACCCCGGGCCTGCTGCAGCGCCGCATGCTTTACTGGCACCGTTTTGCACCGGAAAGCCGCCTGATGCGCAAAGTGACCGATGCGCTGCTGGCTCACGGCCATCGCGTGCTGCGTCAGGATGCGGTTTAGGCAGGAAGGGTTTTGAGTTAACGGGGGGCGGGCCGATTTTCGGGCCGCCCCCCGTTCGTTACGGCTTACTGATTACGCTGCAGCTCAAACACCACATCCACCTGATCGTCGAAGTGAATGCTCTGCTGTTCGTAGGTCTGCGCCGCTGAGGTCATCGGCGCTGCGTCAGCCGCTTTATACATCCGCGCCATTGGCATCGGCTGATAGTTGGCGACGTGATAGCGCACGCTGTAAACCGGGCCAAGCTTGCTGCCAAAGCCCTGAGCCAGTTCTCCCGCCTGCTTAATCGCATCATCGATAGCCGCTTTACGCGCCTTCTGACGATACTGTTCAGGATCGGCCACGCCCAGCTCAACCGAGCGGATTTCATTCAGTCCGTTTTTCAGCGCGCCGTCCAGCAGCTCGTTGAGCTTATCCAGCTGGCGCAGCGTGACCTGTACCTGACGTACGGCGCGATAGCCCTTCAGCACCGACTTGCCGTCTTTCAGGTAGTCATACTCGGGCTGGGTACGCAGGTTGGCCGCGTTGATATCTTTCTTCTCAATGCCGCTTTTGTTCAGAAAATCAAAATACTGCTGCACGCGGGTATCGGCCTGCTTTTTTGCTTCAGCGGCATCTTTCGCGGTGATATTAACTTCAATCGCCAGGGTGGCAATATCCGGCGCGGCATCCACGCTCGACTGGCCGGAAGTGACCACGTGCGGGCCGGCAGGCAGTTCATCAGCCTGTGTTACCAGCGGTAAACTACCCAAAACAATCATTGCGGCCAGAGCCAGTTTAGTGAGCTTCACTGCGTCCTCCATGGGGGTCATAGGCATCGGATCGGACGCTGCCGGAGCCGGTTGCTGCGGCAGCGTAATATTCCGTTTGTTCATCACGATACAGTGTAGAGCGCCGTATCCCGTCACGCTATGACCTGAATTCTGGAAGTGAGTTCAGATCAGTAAAAATCCATTGCCTGCATCGCCAGCTTGAGTGCAATCACCCACATCACTCCACCCACCAGCAGATTGATAATCCTCTGCGCGCGCGGGGTATTCAGCACCGGAGCCAGCCAGGCGGCTAGCATCGCCAGCCCGAAGAACCAGACAATTGAGGTACTGATTGAACCGAAGGCAAACCAGCGGCGCGCCTCTTCCGGCAGCTGCCCTCCCAGGCTCCCCAGCAGCACAAAGGTATCGATGTAAACATGAGGATTAAGCCAGGTCACGGCAATCATGGTAACGATAATTCGCCAGCGGCTTTGCTTCATCGCCCCGGCGGCGGCCAGCTGCACATCGCCGCTGAAGGCCGTGCGCAGCGCCCCCCAGCCGTACCACAGCAGGAACGCCACGCCCGCCCAGGTCACCAGATTCAGCAGCAGAACCGACTGGCTGAGCAGCGCACTGCCGCCAAAAATACCGCCGCAGATCAGCAGAATATCGCTGAGCGTACAGAGCGCGGCGGTCATCAGATGATACTGCCGGCGCACGCCCTGATTCATCACAAACGCATTCTGCGGCCCCAGCGGCAGGATCAGCGCCGCGCCCATTGCAACACCCTGAAAATAAACGGATAACATAATGAAAGACCTCATCTACACACGATTTTCGGCAAGTGTATAGCGATGCCATCATTAGGTATAACATTATAATTTAATGAACCATCATTTTCTCTAATGGTCGGTAACGGTGGATGACAAAACGGGATGAGGGTGTAAGGCCGCAATTGAGGTCGTCACGTTCCAGGGGGCAATCAGCTGCGTGGCGTTGTGGCAAAAAAAAGCCCCCTGCCCGCAGGGGCAGAGGGCATATCGCCTGGCGGGTTACGCCGGTTTAGTCAGATCGACTTCGGGCGCTTTGGTCTGATGCAGGTGAACATCCATCTGCGGATAAGGGATGCCGATTTCTTTCGCATCCAGGGCGTTTTTAAATTCCTTCATCAGATCCCAGTAAACCTGCTGCAGGTCACCGGCCTTGCTCCAGCAGCGCACCACGAAGTTCAGTGACGACGGGGCCATCTCGTTCAGGCCAATCTGCACGCCGCGATCCTGCAGTACGCGCGGTTCTGCCTCAACAATGCCGCGCAGCAGAGTAATCACTTCCTCAACGTCAGCATCGTAGGCTACGCCAATAATGAACTCATTACGGCGCTCCGGCTCGCGGGAGAAGTTAGTGATATTCCCGGCAATGATTTTACCATTCGGCACCACGACGATTTTGCCGTCGGCGGTTTTTAAGGTGGTAGAGAAAATCTGCACGTTCTGCACCGTTCCCATCACGCCGATATCAATAAATTCACCGGTGCGGAACGGGCGGAAGGTCACCAGCAGCACGCCGGCCGCCAGGTTAGAAAGCGAGCCCTGCAGCGCCAGGCCAATTGCCAGACCGGCGGCACCGAGTACGGCAATCACCGAGGCGGTCTGCACACCCACGCGTCCCAGCGCGGCAATCAGCGTGAAGGCGATAATGCCGTAACGCACCAGCGCAGAAAGGAAATCAGCTACCGTCGCATCAAGATGACGGGCGCGCATCAGGCGATTGATAGTATTGGAAACAATACGCGCAACGAGCATCCCGATAATAATGATCGCTATCGCTGCCACAATATTTACCGCGTAGCTCAGCAGCAGAGCCTGGTTGCGCACCAGCCAGTTCCCCGCATTGCTGATACCACCGACCACGTTCAAATCTTCCATTTTCCCATCCTGTTGTTTGCCCAAAAGAGGCGTTCAAAACTCTGCCGCCCGGCGGCAGCCTGAACACTAAGGGTAAGCAACCACGCGCGAATCTGCCAGGTTTCTGGCGTAATCAGCTGGAATTTATGGGAAAGTTGCATAAAAAAAGGCCCTTTCGGGCCTTTTTTGCACAGCGGACAAATTACAGAACGTCGATTGCGTTCAGTTCTTTGAAAGCCTGCTCCAGACGCACAACCATTGACGCCTGGGCAGAACGCAGCCACACGCGCGGGTCGTAGTATTTCTTGTTCGGGCTGTCTACGCCATTTGGGTTACCCAGCTGGCCCTGCAGATAGTCTTCGTTCTTTTTGTAGAACTGCAGAATACCGTCCCAAGTTGCCCACTGGGTATCGGTATCGATGTTCATTTTGATCACGCCGTAGCCGATTGATTCTTCGATTTCAGCAGCTGAAGAACCGGAACCACCGTGGAACACGAAGTCCAGGGAGTTGTGCGGCAGGTTGTGTTTCTTGCTGACGTAATCCTGAGAGTCACGCAGGATAGTTGGGGTCAGCTTCACGTTGCCCGGCTTGTACACGCCGTGTACGTTACCGAAAGAGGCAGCGATGGTGAAACGCGGGCTGATTTTGCTCAGCTCGGTGTAGGCGTAATCCACGTCTTCCGGCTGGGTGTACAGAGCAGATGCGTCCATATGGCTGTTGTCCACGCCATCTTCTTCACCGCCGGTGCAACCCAGTTCGATTTCCAGAGTCATGTCGAGTTTCGCCATGCGCGCCAGATACTTGCTGGAGATCTCGATGTTCTCTTCCAGAGACTCTTCGGACAGGTCAATCATGTGAGAAGAGAACAGTGGCTTACCGGTTTTGGCGAAGTGAGCTTCACCCGCGTCCAGCAGACCGTCGATCCACGGCAGCAGTTTCTTCGCGCAGTGGTCGGTATGCAGGATAACCGGCACGCCGTAGTGCTCTGCCATCAGATGTACGTGGTGAGCACCTGCGATCGCACCCAGGATTGCAGCAGCCTGTGGCTTGTCAGACTTCAGGCCTTTACCAGCGATAAAAGCAGCACCGCCGTTAGAGAACTGAACGATGACCGGAGATTTTACTTTTGCAGCAGCTTCCAGCACGGCGTTGATTGAGTCGGTACCGACGCAGTTAACGGCTGGCAGAGCGAATTTGTTCTCTTTCGCTACTTTGAAGATCTTCTGCACGTCATCACCGGTGACAACGCCTGGTTTTACGAAATCAAAAATTTTAGACATGTTAGCTTGTCCTGTTTCTTCGGTCGTATTAAAGGATTCTGTTCTCACGCGGGGCCTTACGCGGCCCCGCCCCGAGGTTTAATTACTGCTTAGCACGTTCTTGCAGCATGGCGACTGCTGGCAGGGTTTTGCCTTCCACGAATTCCAGGAAAGCACCGCCGCCGGTAGAGATATAGGAAATCTTATCTTCGATACCGAACAGGTCGATAGCGGCCAGCGTATCGCCACCGCCAGCGATGGAGAATGCGTCGCTGTCTGCGATCGCTTTCGCAACGATTTCAGTACCTTTACGGAAGTTCGGGAACTCAAACACGCCAACCGGGCCGTTCCACAGAATGGTTTTGGCATCTTTCAGCAGTTTAGCCATCGCCAGTGCGGTTTCGTCGCCGAAGTCCATGATCTCTTCGTTGTCCTGAACTTCGCTCACTTTCTTCACGGTTGAAGGGGCGGTTTCAGAGAACTCGGTGCCCACGCGTGAATCGGTAGGCACCGGGATTTTGAACTCGTCGCGCAGCTTTTTCGCGGCTTCTACGAAATCTGGCTCATACAGAGACTTACCAACGTTGTTGTCGATAGCCACGAAGGTGTTAGCGATACCGCCACCGACGATCACAGTGTCGGCAATTTTCACCAGCGAGTTCAGCACGTCAAACTTGGTGGACACTTTAGAGCCACCCACAACGGCAACCATTGGGCGCGCCGGGTTAGAAAGGGCTTTACCTAATGCTTCCAGCTCGGCGGACAGCAGCGGGCCTGCACAGGCAATCGGAGCAAACTTGCCCACGCCGTGGGTCGAGGCCTGAGCGCGGTGTGCGGTGCCGAAGGCATCCATCACGAAGATGTCGCACAGCGCGGCGTATTTTTTAGAGAGGGCTTCGTCGTCTTTCTTCTCGCCTTTGTTAAAGCGAACGTTTTCCAGCACCACCAGCTTGCCGGCTTCCAGCTCAACGCCGTCCAGGTAATCTTTTGCCAGGGATACGTTGTCCGCGCCCAGTTTATCTTTCAGGTAGTTAACAACCGGCAGCAGAGAAAACTCTTCGTTGTATTCACCTTCAACAGGACGGCCCAGGTGGGAGGTAACCATCACTTTTGCGCCCTGCTTCAGAGCCGCTTCGATAGTCGGCAGAGAAGCACGGATACGTGCATCCGACGTCACTTTCCCTTCTTTTACCGGCACGTTCAGATCGGCACGGATCAGAACACGTTTACCAGCAAGATCCAGATCGGTCATCTTAATTACAGACATGGTGAACCCTCTCGTTGATTCTCAAAGTTTTACAGACGCAGCCGCGTCCTGACTGAAACCGATATCGGCCATCGCTAACGTGGTGTCGATCATTCTGTTAGCAAAGCCCCATTCGTTATCACACCAGACTAAGGTCTTAATCAGGTGCTGGCCACTGACCCGCGTCTGCGTACCGTCAACGATGGCACTGTGCGGGTCGTGATTAAAATCAATAGAGACTAACGGTAATTCCGTGTAGTCAACTATACCACTAAAAGCCCCTTCTGACGCACTTTGCAGCAGGGCGTTGACCTCGCAGGCCTTTACCGCATCCCGCACGCTGACGCTGAGGTCAATCGCCGTCACGTTAATCGTTGGCACGCGGACGGCAATCGCTTCGAAACGGTCATTAAATTTCGGAAAAATGCGGGTGATGCCCGCGGCCAGACGCGTATCAACCGGAATAATCGACTGGCTGGCCGCACGGGTGCGACGCAAATCGGGATGATAGGCATCAATCACCTGCTGATCGTGCATAGCGGAGTGGATGGTGGTCACCGTACCCGACTCTATCCCCCACGCATCATCCAGCAGTTTGATAATCGGAATAATACAGTTAGTCGTGCAGGACGCATTCGATACCAGCAGGTGTTCCGGCAGCAGCTCTTGCTCATTCACACCGAAAACGACCGTGGCATCCAGATCGTTGCCTCCCGGATGAGAGAACAGCACCTTCTTTGCACCGGCCTGCAGATGGGCTTCACCATCGGCACGGCTGCCGTAGACGCCGGTACAGTCCAGCACGATATCCACATTCAGCTCACGCCACGGCAGAGAGTCAATATCGGCGTGATGCAGCAGGCGGATCGTATCATCGCCAACCGACAGCAGATCGCGCTCCTGGCGTACATCCCAGGCAAAGCGGCCATGGCTGGTGTCGTATTTCAACAGATGGGCCATCCCCGCGGCATCCGCCAGCTCATTGATGGCAACCACCGTAATTTCAGCACGACGTCCGGTTTCGTACAGCGCACGCAAAACGTTGCGCCCGATGCGACCGAATCCGTTAATGGCAATGCGAACCGTCATATTACTCCTGCATCAGAATTCTCTATGAAATCGGACGATTAGCCTGAGCCAGACGCCGCGATTTGTACAGGAAATTCTTGTGTCATCCCGAGAGCTGGCCGGTGGCTGCCTGCGCGACGACAATCAAACTGAAACGCTTCAGCTAGAATAATAGAAGTCAGGAATAATAGGAATGACCGGGATCAATTGCGGCGCTTAACTTTCGATCTGCGTCACAAAATTACGCAAAAAATGGCACATTCTGGCGTAATTTTCGCCTGCAAGTCGGAAAGAGCGCTGAAAATTTAAACGAATACGCCCGTGGGTTAACCCCCTACGGATTAGCCGCTCAGCCTGAGATCCCATGCCCTGATAACCTTATCGTTGGTAGGGGAATTACCATGCCGGATCGGGATTCAGATAAAGCTGGAATTTTACGTCGCGAATTGCTGAAAGGAGCCGGGACGGGAGCTTGACGAAATCGAACTCCACCGTTGACGACCGGGAAACAAAAAAAGCACCGCAGGGCGGTGCTTTATCGTATAACCGGCCCGCAGAGGAGCCGGTTGCGAAGGATTACAGCAGGCCTTTCGCTTTAGCGACCACGTTATCCACGGTGAAGCCAAACAGATCGAACAGCTGCTCAGCCGGTGCAGACTCACCGAAGCTGGTCATACCGACGATAGCGCCGTTCAGGCCGGTATACTTGAACCAGTAGTCCGCGATACCCGCTTCAATCGCCACGCGTGCACTGACGGCTTTCGGCAGCACGGACTCGCGGTAGGCTGCGTCCTGCTTGTCGAAGGCGTCGGTAGACGGCATAGACACAACGCGAACCTTGTGGCCTTCCGCAGTCAGTTTGTCGAATGCGCCAACCGCCAGCTCAACTTCAGAACCGGTCGCAATCAGGATCACATCAGGGGTGCCCGCGCTGTCTTTCAGCACGTAACCGCCGCGAGCGATGTTAGCCAGTTGCTCAGGCGTACGCTCCTGCTGTGCCAGGTTCTGGCGGGAGAGGATCAGCGCGGTAGGACCGTCGTGACGCTCGATACCGTATTTCCAGGCCACGGCTGATTCAACCTGGTCACATGGACGCCATGCGCTGACGTTTGGTGTAACGCGCAGGCTGGCCAGCTGCTCAACAGGCTGGTGAGTCGGGCCATCTTCGCCCAGACCGATAGAGTCGTGGGTGTAAACCAGCACCTGACGAATTTTCATCAGGGCAGCCATACGCACTGCGTTACGTGCGTATTCCACAAACATCAGGAAGGTCGCGGTGTAAGGCAGGAAGCCACCGTGCAGGGTGATACCGTTAGCGATCGCGGTCATACCGAATTCGCGCACGCCGTAATGGATGTAGTTACCCGCTGCATCTTCGTTGATTGGCTTAGAACCGGACCACATGGTCAGGTTGCTTGGTGCCAGGTCAGCGGAGCCGCCCAGGTATTCCGGCAGCAGTTTACCGAACGCTTCGATCGCATTCTGAGACGCTTTACGGCTGGCGATTTTCGCCGGATTAGCCTGCAGCTGCTCAACAAATTTCTGCGACTCTTCTGCCCAGTTAGCCGGCAGCTCGTTGCTTACGCGGCGTTTGAACTCGGTCGCCAGCTCTGGGAAGGCTTTCGCATAGGCGGCAAATTTCTCATCCCATGCGGATTCTTTCGCCTGGCCTGCTTCTTTCGCATCCCACTGGGCATAAATGTCCTGTGGAATTTCGAACGGCGCGTGGGTCCAGCCCAGCTGCTTACGGGTCAGTTCGATTTCAGCATCGCCCAGCGGCGCGCCGTGGGAATCGTGCGTACCGGCTTTGTTCGGTGAGCCGAAGCCGATGATGGTTTTGCACATCAGCAGTGAAGGCTTGTCGGTCACCGCTTTCGCTTCTTCTACTGCCTTTTTGATCGCATCCGCGTCGTGGCCGTCGATGCCGCGCACCACGTGCCAGCCGTAAGACTCAAAGCGCTTCGCGGTGTCGTCGGTGAACCAGCCTTCAATATGACCATCGATAGAGATACCGTTGTCATCGTAGAACGCGACCAGTTTACCCAGCTTCAGGGTACCCGCCAGCGAGCACACTTCGTGGGAGATACCTTCCATCATGCAGCCATCACCCATGAACACGTAGGTGTTATGGTCAACAACGTCGTGGCCCGGGCGGTTGAACTGTGCGGCCAGCGTGCGCTCGGCAATCGCGAAACCAACGGCGTTAGCAATACCCTGGCCCAGTGGACCGGTGGTGGTTTCTACGCCTGCGGTGTAACCGTACTCTGGATGACCTGGGGTTTTGGAATGCAGCTGACGGAAGTTAGCCAGCTCGCTGATTGGCAGATCGTAGCCGGTGAGGTGCAGCAGGCTGTAAATCAGCATTGAGCCGTGGCCGTTGGAAAGCACGAAGCGGTCACGATCGGCCCACAGCGGGTTAGACGGGTTGTGGTTCAGGAAATCGCGCCACAGCACTTCAGCGATGTCCGCCATACCCATTGGGGCACCCGGGTGGCCGGATTTGGCTTTCTGAACCGCATCCATACTTAATGCGCGAATGGCGTTGGCAAGCTCTTTACGAGAAGACATTTTCTACTCCAGGTCGGATTTAACGCTTCGCCGTACTTAACCTATTGTAATTAATGAGTTATCAGGCAAAGCCGAAGGAAAGTCGCCCATCAATGTACATGAAATATGGGTAACATGTACATGCCGCAGGATGTAAAAATAATCACATAAGTTGCACTTTGGGAATCTCCCGACTAGGCAAAGACGGCGGCAGAGACTATAACTCAACTATCTGGCGGGTCATCAATTCCCCTTTCCCCCGCTAACTTCATGATTTAACTACCTTGTTACTGATGATGGATGAACCAGAATGAAGAAACGTATTTCTTATGCCGCCCTCGCGCTGGCAACCCTTATTTCTGGCTGTCAGAACTTTGACAGTAACGGACTGATGCAGTCCGGCGCGCAGGCGTTTCAGGCCGCCACGCTGAGCGATGCGCAGGTGAAAGAGCTGAGTGATAAATCCTGCCAGCAAATGGACAGCAGCACGCAGATCGCCGATGCCAGCAGCACCTATGCGAAGCGCCTGAGCAAAATCTTTGCCGCACTGGGTGATAACATCAACGGCACGCCGGCTAACTACAAAGTTTACCTCACCAAAGACGTCAACGCGTGGGCGATGGCTAACGGCTGCATCCGCGTTTACAGCGGCCTGATGGACATGATGACCGACAATGAAGTTGAGGCGGTGCTCGGCCATGAAATGGGTCACGTCGCCCTGGGCCACTCGCGCAAAGCCATGCAGGTGGCCTACGCCACGACCGCCGCACGCACCGCCGCTGCGTCTGCCGGTGGCATTGCCGCTTCGCTCTCACAGTCTCAGCTGGGCGATATCGGTGAGAAACTGGTGAATTCACAGTTCTCCCAGCGCCAGGAGTCGGAAGCAGATGATTACTCTTACGATCTGCTGCGCAAGCGCAACATTAATCCGGCAGGCCTAGCCACCAGCTTTGAAAAGCTGGCGAAGCTGGAAGCGGGCCGCCAGAGCTCGATGTTTGACGATCACCCGGCCTCGGAAGCGCGGGCACAGCATATCCGCGAGCGTATGGCTGCAGACGGTATTAAGTAAGCCAGGGCAAGCTGATCGTTTTCCCTCGCGTGGGCGATCTCCTGCGCGGGGCACCCACAGCGATGAACGGTATGAAAGCCAGCCTGCGCCCACAGGGAGGTGGCCGAAAACAGAGGAAGATATCGCGCAACGCCCGCTCAGCAACGCGGTGAAGCGCGATGCAATTAACGCACAATATTTATTATAAAATTATCAATTCAATGATAAAAAAAGCATAAATTGATAATTAAACAGCACACCAGGTTAATTATTCCAATTCACCTATGCATCCCGCCATCAGAAAATATTGCGAAGCTCGGCTCACTGAATATAACCGCCACATAATGATTGCAAACATTCAGCAATACGGTAAATATCGATTGTGCAGTCCTTCAATCTTATTTTATTAGCCAGAGAATTCCCTCAAGTGAAAAAAGAATTATCATTAATTGCATTCAGCTTATTTGCGGCAATCCCTGCCGTTGCCAGCCAGCAGTCAGACAGCAAAGGGCTTATTGAAGACAGCCATTTAGACCTGCTGTTACGCAACGCCTATATCAGCCGTGATTATCACAACGGGATGCAGGATAAGGCCGAATGGGGTCAGGGTTTTATCACCACCTTCGAGTCAGGCTTCACCCAGGGACCGGTTGGCTTCGGTGTTGACGGCATTGCCCAATATGCCGTGCGTCTTGACGGTGGACGGGGGCGCAGCGGTGCCGGCGGTATTGATTTTTTCAAGCAGGGTAATGACGGAGGCCGGGCTAAACCGGACCTGGCCAAATTTGGCGCCACCGCCAAAATGCGCATCTCAAATACCGTGCTGAGCTACGGCAATCAGCGCCCTGCGCTGCCGATCATTAATGCCGATAACTCCCGCCTTCTGCTTGAAAGCTATACCGGAACAATGCTGACCTCGAAAGAGATTACCGGGCTGGAGATTAATGCCGGTTATTTCACCGACGAGCAGCGGAAAAGCGACGACCGCCATAACAGCGGTTTAAAAAGTCTTTCATTCGGTGGCGCAAGCTATCAGTTCAACGATCGTTTCAGCGGTGCCGTCTACGCATCGGATGTGAAAGACGTGCTGAATAAACAGTATCTGGGCATGAACTTTAACCAGCCGTTCAGCGGTGACCAGCGCCTGGTTGTCGATTTCAACGGCTATAACTCGCGCCTGGATCCCGACTACGCCCGCAAACTCGATACCGGCCGCAGCAACACCATCTGGAGCCTGGCTACCAGTTACATCTGGGACGTTCATACCTTCAAACTGGCTTACCAGCAGAACAGCGGCAGCACCGGCTATCACTACGGTGGATATCGCAACGCGGATGGCACAGGCGATGGGGGAAACACCATCTGGCTGGCCAACTCATACTGGTCTGATTTTAATGGTGAAGACGAGCGCTCATGGCAGGCGTCTTATGGCTTAGATTTTTCCGGGATGGGGTTACCGGGGCTGAGCTGGACCACCGCTTACGTTCGCGGGGATAACATCAAAACGTCGGAAACCAGCAACGGCAAAGAACACGAATGGTTTAATCAGGTCCAGTACCAGGTACAAAACGGCCCGGCGAAAGATCTGACGCTGAAACTGCGCTATTCCGTGCTGCGGGTATCCGGTAACGCCAGCGATTACAACGTGGGAGGTGATGAAATCCGCGCCTTCGTCGAGTATCCGTTTAGCGCATTCTGACGGTGTTGGCCCCCGGCTCAACCCGGTGAGAAATGACGACTGCCGCACGCGATAGTGCGGCAGTCGTTGTCAGGATCAGCCTTTATTAGCCGCCTGAACGTGCAGCATATCTAACGCCAGCGTCGCCGCCGCCAGTGCGGTGATATCCGACTGGTCATAGCCAGGCGCAACCTCAACCAGGTCCATCCCCACGATGTTCATTCCCTGCAGGCCGCGGATCAGCTTGGTCGCTTTGTCGCTGGTCAGCCCACCGATAACCGGCGTCCCGGTCCCCGGTGCGTGTGCCGGATCGAGGCAGTCAATGTCGAAGGTCAGATAGATCGGCAGATCGCCAACGATCTGCTTCACCTGGGCAAGGATATCGTCAACGCTGCGATCGTTAACCTGCGCCGCATCCAGCACGTTAAAGCCCAGAGACTTATCAAACTCGGTACGGATACCGATCTGCACGGAATGTTCCGGCGAGATCAGGCCTTCTTTCGGCGCGGTATGGAACATGGTGCCGTGGTCAAAGGTTGGACCGTTATCGTAGGTGTCGGTATGGGCATCGAAATGCACCAGCGCCATCTTGCCGAAGGTTTTCGCGTGCGCGCGCAGCAGCGGCAGAGAGATATAGTGATCGCCACCAAAGGTCAGCATGCGCTTGCCGTTGGCCAGCAGTTTTTCCGCGTGCGCCTGCAGTTTATCGCTCAGATCCTGCGAATCACCGAAAGCGTAAACCAGATCGCCGCAGTCAATGACGTTAAGGCGCTCACGCAGATTAAATTCCCACGGCCAGCGGCACCCTTCCCACGCCAGGTTAGTCGAAATCTGGCGAATAGCACCCGGCCCCAGGCGGCTCCCCGGACGGCCGGAGGTCGCAGCATCGAAAGGCACACCGGTGATCACCCACTCGGCGTCGCTGTCGTACGGCTGGAAGTTAACCGGGAAACGCATAAATCCAAATGCGTTTGAAACCAGAGAGTTATCGTACTGATTACCCAGGGTGTTATGCATAACGACTCCTTAGTTTACTGTTCAGTCGGCGCTAACCGCCCGCTACAGATGAAAAAAAATCCCTGCCGCGTCGTTAGGCCCGACGAGAAAGGGATTTGATGCTGGTCCGTGAAACATCACGCCAGATGATGCCCTGATTTTAGCATGTTCAGGGGGAGGCGTGTGAAGCGCGTGCCCCATTCCATCCTAAAAAAACAAACTCCGGATAAAATAGTCAAAATATGACTATTGACGAAGGCCAGAAATGACTTCATACTCGTTTCATCACCTGGAGGCACGATGAATCTGACACGACATGCTTACAAACGAATGAGCGAGAGACACATCCAGCAGGCTTTAATTGATATCGCACTTAATTTTGGTTCAGATTCTGGCGATGGTGAAAAAGTCATTCTGGATAAAAAAACGATTACCGTCATGATGAGCAGATTATCCGGCATGCTACAGCAGCTGGAGAAGCTGAAAGGACGCGGTGGACTCACGGTTGTTGAAGTGAATGAGCTGCTTGTCACGGCTTACTATAATAATTCGTTCGATGTTAAAAAGAGAAAAAACAACAATGAAAAACATTACGATCAATGAAGAGCATTTTGGGTCGGGTTCTTTAGGTCAGACTAAAAATGCGCCAGCAAAACTGAATATCAAAATAAACAAGGTTGACCTGGCGGTTCTGGATGAGCTTGCCGTACTGACCGACGATACGCGTTCTCAGGTCGTTAATGCCGCAATCGAAGCGCTGGTTTATAAATTCTTCAATCAGGATGTGGAAAATTTCGATACCCGCTACCTGCTGGCGTCAGAAGCGGATAAACGTAACCCTGAACTTAAAGATTCCCTGGCCATTGATAAAAGCTGGCTGTACGAAATCGATCCCAATGGACAGGTCGGGCAGGTAGAAAATAACTATTATCAGCAGCAGAATTTTTACTCACAAGAACATGATGATATTAAATCTATCCTTTCCTCCAGCGTGAGAAAATAAAATGAAAAAACTCTCTCAGGTTATTAATGAACGTCTTGCCACCAGCAACAGCAGTGAATATGTCACTATCAGCTATCGACCCAATCATAAAGTCGCAGCCATGATCGATGTGATGTGTGATATTTACGGTCAGAACAAAGCAAATTTATTTCATGATAAAATCAGCGAACTGCTGGCAGAGTACCTCCTGACGTCAAAGGAGAGCATCCCACTGATTAAACAAATTGCCGAAACCTACAGCGAAGACGAACTTTCCCGCTCCTGCATGGCAGATTTAATTGCACGAGATATCCTTTCTGTTTCCTGGTCAGCAGATGGGAAATTTAAAAAAGATCTGTCAGACAGGCTGAATACCGATAAGAAGTCATGATTTCACGCCAGACTCGATAAGCCTGACTGAACAGGAATGCAGGCGGCAGGATAAGATCCTGTTGAAGGAACGGCCTGCAAGCAACAGGCCCAGAATTCAGACCGGACGCGATACCCGCGCCCGGTCTTCAGTCTTAATTACTCGTCTTCTAAATAGGTGTAACCGTACAGACCCGCTTCGAACTCTTCCAGGAACTGCGCGCGCAGGTCGTCGTCGAGATCGCTTTCTTTAATCTGATTGCGGAAATGCGTCAGCAGCTCGTCAGGATTCAGCTGCACGTACTCCAGCATATCCGCCACGGTATCCCCTTCATCGGACAGCTGAACTTCCACGCTGCCGTCGGAGAAGGCAAACACGTCCACCGCTTCGGTATCACCGAACAGGTTGTGCATGTTGCCGAGGATCTCCTGATATGCCCCCACCATAAAGAAGCCCAGCATCGGTGGATTATCCACGTCGTACTGCGGCATCGGCATGGTGGTGGCAATACCGTCACCGTCCACGTAGTGATCGATGGTGCCGTCCGAGTCACAGGTGATATCCAGCAGCACCGCACGGCGCTCCGGCACCTTGTTCAGCCCTTCCAGCGGCATCACCGGGAACAGCTGATCGATACCCCACGCGTCCGGCATTGACTGGAACAGTGAGAAATTGACGTAAATCTTATCCGCCATCCGCTCCTGCAGCTCATCGATAATCGGACGGTGCGCACGGTTGCTCGGGTCCAAATGCAGCTGAATATAGTTACAGATGCTGAGATACAGCTGCTCCGCCCAGGCGCGCTGGGTCAGATCGTAGGTTCCCTGCGAATAACCGGTATGGATATCGTGCAGATCCATCTGGCTGTCGTGCAGCCACTCGCGCAGCGAACGACGGTTATTCGGCTCGTGCATTTCCAGCCAGGTATCCCACATGCTGACGATCGGACGCGGGGCATCTTCGGCAGGCGGCTGCGGGGTACTGAACTCGTTGCGCTCCACGCCGATGATATTGGAAACCAGCACGGTATGGTGCGCGGTTACCGCACGACCGGACTCGGTGATCACCGTCGGGTGCGGCAGGTTGTGCTCTTCACAGGCATCACCAATCGCCCAGATAACGTTGTTGGCGTATTCGTTCAGGCCGTAGTTCACCGAGCAGTCGCTCTGGGAGCGCGTGCCTTCATAGTCAACGCCCAGACCACCGCCAACGTCAAAGCACTGAATATTTACGCCAAGCTTCGCCAGCTCAACGTAGAAACGTGCCGATTCGCGCACGCCGGTGGCAATATCACGGATATTGGCCATCTGCGATCCCAGATGGAAGTGCAGCAGCTGCAGGCTTTCCATCCGACCCGCTTCACGCATGATCTCCACCAGCTTCAGCACCTGGGTCGCCGACAGACCAAACTTCGATTTCTCACCGCCGCTTGACTGCCACTTACCGGAGCCCTGTGAAGCCAGACGTGCACGAATACCGAGGCGCGGCACCACGTTCAGGCGTTCCGCCTCTTCCAGCACCAGCTGAACTTCGGTCATTTTTTCCAGCACCAGATAGACCTTGTGGCCCATCTTTTCGCCGATCAGCGCAAGGCGGATATATTCACGGTCTTTATAGCCGTTACAGACGATCACTGAACGGGTCATCCCCGCGTGCGCCAGTACCGCCATCAGTTCGGCCTTGGAGCCGGCTTCCAGCCCCAGCGGTTCGCCGGAATTGATCAGTGATTCAATGACGCGCTTATGCTGGTTTACCTTAATCGGATAAACCAGGAAGTAGTCGCCGCGATAGCCATAGGACTCACGCGCGCGCTTGAACGCCGCGTTAATGGAACGCAGACGATGTTGCAGAATTTGGGGAAAGCAGAACAGCGCCGGTAAACGCTGGCCGTTGGCTTCGCGCTCTTTTACCAGCTTCGCCAGGTCAACGCGCGCTTCAGGGACATCCGGATCCGGGCAAACGCTGATATGGCCCAGTTCGTTGACGTCATAGTAGTTATTACCCCACCAGGCAATATTGTAAGTACGCAGCATTTTGCTGGCTTCTTGATCGCTCATAGCCACCTCCTGCATGGAGCGGAGAACACCCTGTTCGCCCGCTGACGAACCCATTACATTCTTTATGTCGTCAGACATTGCGAACCTCAAATTGTAGTAGTGCAAAACAGCAAGCCGCCGCAGAATGCGTCTGCGACGATAATCCATCAATTACCGGGGTGTTCAGTCTGGCAGACTGAAGTGCCGCTAAAATCGGTTTCTGAAGTATAACATCGTAAAACACGTCGCGGACTCCGTATAACGGGTCAAAAAACCAATAGAGACAACTCTCAGGTAAATCTGAGAGAACCTGGTCACAACGTCAGAAGCAGATTAGCCGGCGCTGGTGTCGGGATTATTACCAACACGCACAAAACTTCGGCGAACTGTACAGGGAGTCGTACCGCATGAGGGGAAATTGAACACGCCGGGATGGCGTAACTGAACGAGTGAAACACCGTGGTTCATTACTGTTGTCACCTCCACACACACCGACCGGCGCGTGGAAAAACCAAAACTGCGGGTGAATGCCAGCGCGTATTTTTTCATTGCTGGCGGGTCAGTTGCGTGCCTCAAAACATGCTTAAAGGCAGCGCCGTTTTATACAGCGACGTGACTAAAATTGCAAAATCTAAATGTGGCGGTTGGGATATCTGTCAGGATAATTTTCCACTTTTTACAAATGATAAAACTCTCACCGGTAAAAAATGCTGGCAATCCGCTTAACGTGTAACCTAAAATAGCCATCCAGATGTTAATCCATCTATACTGGTTAACTTCTAAGCGTCTTTGATTTACCCCCGTAACTACGGGGACGATATCCCTGAAAAGGATACTCACTGCTCATGGCTTTGCCTGAGGGGGGCGCTAAGAACAGATATATGCCCTGAATTTCAGGCTCATCTCCAGTTTTTGCGCTATGCAGTCGATCTTCAACCCGTATTAGTAAGGTAAAGAATATAATGGCTAAACACCTGTTTACTTCCGAGTCCGTATCAGAAGGACATCCTGATAAAATCGCCGACCAGATTTCCGATGCCGTGCTCGATGCAATTCTCGAGCAGGATCCGAAAGCACGCGTGGCCTGCGAAACCTATGTAAAAACCGGCATGGTGCTGGTTGGTGGTGAAATTACCACCAGTGCATGGGTTGATATCGAAGAGATCACCCGTCAAACCGTGCGCGATATCGGCTATGTTCATTCCGATATGGGCTTTGATGCCAACTCCTGCGCGGTACTGAGCGCAATTGGCAAACAGTCGCCTGACATTAACCAGGGCGTTGACCGTACCGACCCGCTGGAGCAGGGTGCCGGCGACCAGGGCCTGATGTTTGGCTATGCGACTAACGAAACCGACGTACTGATGCCCGCCCCGGTGACTTATGCGCACCGTCTGGTTCAGCGTCAGTCAGAAGTGCGTAAAAGCGGCAGCCTGCCGTGGCTGCGCCCGGATGCGAAAAGCCAGATCACCTTCCAGTACGATGACGGCAAAATTGTCGGTATCGATGCGGTTGTGCTTTCTACTCAGCATTCTGAAGACATCTCGCAGAAAGACCTGCAGGAAGCGGTGATGGAAGAGATCATCAAGCCGGTTCTGCCCGCTGAGTGGATCAACGCCAGCACCAAATACCACATCAACCCGACCGGCCGTTTCGTTATCGGTGGCCCGATGGGTGACTGTGGCCTGACCGGTCGTAAAATCATCGTTGATACCTACGGCGGCATGGCACGTCACGGCGGCGGTGCGTTTTCCGGTAAAGATCCATCAAAAGTTGACCGTTCAGCGGCATACGCGGCGCGTTACGTAGCGAAAAACATCGTCGCTGCCGGCCTGGCCGACCGCTGTGAGATTCAGGTTTCCTATGCTATCGGCGTTGCAGAGCCAACCTCAATCATGGTGGAAACGTTCGGGACTGAGAAAGTCTCTACCGAGCAGCTGACGCTGCTGGTGCGCGAGTTCTTCGATCTGCGCCCATATGGTCTGATTCAGATGCTGGATCTGCTGCACCCGATCTACCGCGAAACCGCGGCATACGGTCACTTTGGTCGTGAGCATTTCCCATGGGAAAAAACCGACAAAGCTGCCGTGCTGCGTGATGCTGCCGGTCTGAAATAAGTCTTTCTTCGTTACGCTGAGGGTGCTTTCGGGTTAGCCCTCCAGTGAGATAAAGCCGCCGTCTTGTAGATGGCGGTTTTTTTTGGCCTGTGCGGGGGTGAGCAGCCTCTGCTGCAGGAACCGGGCGTTCCTGATATCGATTTTTGGTGCCTTTGCGGGTGACCAGCCTCTGCCGCGGGTACCGGGCGGTCCTGAAATCCTTTTTGGTGCCTTCGCTGTATCGTTTGTGCAGGTGCCCAGCCTCTGCGGCGGGTACCGGGCGGTCCTCGCGCCACGCTTCGCGTGGTGCCTTCGGCTTCAGCATCCGGCCTGCCGGACCGGCGAAGACGGGCGTCCTGCCCGGCTTCGCCTGACGCCAGCATCCCTGCTGGCGTCTCCTGGCCTGCTGCCTACGCCTTTGCGCTGCGTATTGCCCGGTACCCGCCGCAGAGGCTGTTCCCCTTTTTCTTCCGGATCGCGGTTATAAAAAACATTATTCGTGGGTTGAAATGGCGGGGGCTCCAGAATTTTCCTGTCCATAATCTATAGAAACGATCATCTATCAGCTTTAGCGATGAGCTGTTTTAAGCAGCCTTCAGCTGACATCAGAAAACGCACTAAAGGTACCTTTGACAGACAACAATGCAATCACCACGCAGACTGGCAGTTTCACCGAACGGGCAATCCACATCGCTGAATGCAGAGTGAACGCAGGGATTCAAATCACCTACGCTTCTTTTATCAGAACGTTTATCTCTTGCGTTCAGACATATCTGGACTTCAACCTGCCCCCTCCATCAAGCATCGTGCTCGCTGTCTATCGCATCTGACATGCATTGCAGAAGCATCACAGCAGGCTGGCTGGTCCCCCGCCCGGATAATCCGCAGCGCTGAGCGAAGAGAGGAAGCCAGGATTCGGCCGCATGGACGCGGCCGAAAGACAAAGTCGGGCCATGGACGGCCCGTCTTTGGCGGTCCGGCAGGCTGACGAACGCAGGGAGGGCACCACGCAAAGCGTGGCGTGAGGACCATCCGGGCGGGGGACCAGCCAGCCAGCGTCATCGCCATAGCAACAAACACACATCAGCAATGTTCCCATCCCGCAACCCGCAACCCGCAACCCGCAACCCGCAACCAAAAATTAACACCCACACAACCAATCAGACTAAAAGTAATCCCACACGCTAAATTGGTACCGATTACACAAATAAAAACCCTATATTTCTGACATTTAAGACATCAACCGATTGCTTAAAATGTACAAATTATTATATTTTCAGAAACATCTGGCAAAGATTAATCACAGCGAGACTAAACACGACAAAACATCGTTAAATACTGATTAAATGGCCGGTTTATGCACCCTGCCTAAGCTTTAACCCACCACAACAAGTGTAACCGATTACACTGATGTGACCTAACGCACAGTCTGATGGAAGCAGGTTGTCTAACATTGACAGCAACAATAAGCAGTCATTAATGGAGGCATCATGCCTGGAAAAAAAACTCACAGCAGAACATCGAACAAGGCTATGACCCTGTTCGTCTGTTTCCTTGCTGCTCTGGCCGGCCTGCTGTTTGGCCTGGATATTGGCGTGATCGCCGGTGCCCTGCCCTTTATCTCGAAAGATTTTAACGTCACCCCACATCAGCAGGAGTGGATCGTCAGCTCTATGATGTTTGGTGCCGCCATTGGTGCCATCGGCAGCGGCTGGCTGTCGTCTTATCTTGGCCGTAAAAAAAGCCTGATGATCGGCGCGGTGCTGTTTGTTATCGGTTCGCTCTGGTCTGCCTTTGCGCCTAATCCGGAAATGCTGATTGTCGCCCGCGTTCTGCTCGGTCTGGCGGTTGGCGTGGCGTCCTACACCGCGCCACTGTATCTGTCTGAGATCGCCCCGGAAAAAATTCGTGGCAGCATGATTTCGCTGTACCAGCTGATGATTACCATCGGTATTCTGGGCGCATACCTCTCCGATACCGCCTTCAGCTACAGCGGCGAATGGCGCTGGATGCTCGGCGTGATCACCATCCCAGCACTGCTGCTGCTGGTGGGCGTGTTCTTTCTGCCGAACAGCCCACGCTGGCTGGCGGCGAAAGGCAACTTCCGCGATGCCCAGCGCGTGCTGGATCGCCTGCGCGATACCAGCGAGCAGGCAAAACGTGAGCTGGATGAAATCCGCGAAAGCCTGAAGATCAAGCAGTCCGGCTGGGAGCTGTTTAAAGACAACAGCAACTTCCGCCGTGCGGTGTGGCTCGGTATTCTGCTGCAGGTGATGCAGCAGTTCACCGGCATGAACGTGATCATGTACTATGCGCCAAAAATCTTTGAAATTGCCGGTTTTGCCAACACCACGCAGCAGATGTGGGGTACGGTCATCGTCGGTCTGGTTAACGTACTGGCGACGTTTATCGCTATCGGTCTGGTGGACCGCTGGGGCCGTAAGCCAACGCTCATCCTCGGCTTTATGGTGATGGCGCTGGGCATGGGTATTCTCGGCACCATGCTGCACATCGGTATCAACTCCCCGACGGCGCAGTACTTCGCTATCGGTATGCTGCTGATGTTTATCGTTGGTTTTGCTATGAGCGCCGGTCCACTGATCTGGGTACTGTGTTCTGAAATTCAGCCGCTGAAAGGCCGCGATTTCGGCATCACCGTCTCGACCACCACCAACTGGATCGCCAACATGATCGTCGGGGCCACCTTCCTGACCATGCTGAATACGCTGGGTAACGCCAACACCTTCTGGGTGTATGCCGCACTCAACCTGTTCTTTATCGTGCTGACGCTGTGCCTGATCCCGGAAACCAAAGGCGTTTCTCTGGAACACATCGAACGCAATCTGCTGAGCGGTAAAAAACTGCGTGATATCGGTTCCCGCGATTGATAACGCCACGGCCGGAGCAATCCGGCCGTCTTATTGCTTCTCTCTTCCCGCCACCGTATTCTCTGCACTATGAAATCCCAACGACTTCCCATCGCCCTGCAGCAGTCCGTTATGCGCACGCTGCGTGAAAAACTGCGGCTGGCCAATCAGCGTCTGGAACGCGACTATCCCGAACCTCAGCTGGTTTATCAGCAGCGCGGCACGGCGGCAGGGACAGCCTGGCTGCAAAGCTGGGAAATTCGCCTGAATCCGGTGCTGCTGCTGGAAAATCAGCAGGCGTTTATTGATGAAGTGGTTCCACATGAGCTGGCGCATTTGCTGGTCTGGAAGCATTTTGGCCGCGTGGCCCCCCACGGCAAAGAGTGGAAATGGATGATGGAGAGCGTACTGGAGGTTCCGGCCCGCCGCACGCATCAGTTCGCTATCGCTTCCGTGCGCAGCCAGGCTTTCCCCTATCGCTGCCGCTGTCAGCAGCATCAGCTCACCATCCGGCGACATAATCGCGTGGTTCGCGGCGACAGCGAATATCGCTGCCTGCACTGCGGAGACATTTTGCAGCCCGGTGAATTCAAAAGCGCTTAAACGTGCGAAAATCCAGCAAACACCCGGCACTATCAGGTTAATTTATAAGCTAATTATTCGCTATTATTGGAACTTCTGTTACTCTCCGGGCTTTCTCACGGATTACAGAATTTCTGGAATATGTCTCGCAAAATTTTAGCCTCGCTGGCTTTTTCACTGCTGCTTCCCGTCTTTTCTTCCCAGGCGCTGAGCCTCGATAATTATCATCAAAACAATTTCAGTCAGGCGAAAGCCTATGCGGCACAGATCAACGCTGACGCGCCGGGTTCTTTCTACTGCGGTTGTAAAATCAACTGGCAGGGGAAGAAAGGCGTTCCTGACCTCGCCTCCTGTGGCTATCAGGTGCGCAAAAATACCAACCGGGCCGAACGCATTGAGTGGGAACACGTGGTTCCGGCCTGGAGTTTTGGTCACCAGCGCCAGTGCTGGCAGAACGGCGGGCGTAAAAACTGCGCAAAAGATGATGAATATCGCCGGATGGAAACCGATCTGCATAATCTGCAGCCCGCCCTCGGTGAGGTCAACGGCGATCGCGGCAACTTTATGTACGGCCAGTGGAACGGCGGCGAACAGCAGTACGGCCAGTGTGCAATGAAGGTCGACTTCAAAAACAAACTGGCAGAGCCGCCTGCACGCGCCCGTGGTGCCATTGCCCGCACCTGGTTCTATATGCGCGACAGGTACCAGCTACAGATGTCCCGCCAGCAGACGCAGCTGATGACCGCCTGGAGCAAGCTTTATCCGGCCAGCGCGTGGGAATGCGAGCGTGATAACCGTATTGCCCGCGTTCAGGGAAATCACAACCCCTATGTACAGCAGGCTTGCCAGCGGTAAAATCACTGACCTAAACTGCACAACAGCCGTTATTCAGGAGCCGGACCGCGAGGCTCCCACTTTTACAGGATCACTGATTGCTATGCGAGTACCGCGCATTTATCACCCCGAGCCGCTACAGGCAGGAAGCGAAATCGCCCTTTGTGAAGATGCGGCGAACCACGTTGGCCGCGTGCTGCGTATGGGGCCGGGCCAGGCCGTGGAGCTTTTTAATGGCACTAATCTGACTTTTTCTGCTGAGATTATTCAGGCAGATAAAAAGAGCGTGCGCGTTAAAATCACCGACAGCCGCGCGGACAGCCGCGAATCCCCGCTGCATCTGCATCTTGGCCAGGTGATGTCGCGCGGCGAGAAGATGGAATTCACCATTCAGAAAGCCGTTGAGCTGGGCGTAAATATCATTACCCCCTTGTTTTCTGAACGCTGTGGCGTAAAGCTGGATGCTGAACGGCTGGCAAAGAAAATTCAGCAGTGGCAGAAAATTGTCATTGCCGCCTGCGAACAGTGTGGTCGCAACAGCGTTCCTGAAGTACGCAATGCGATGACCCTGGAAGCCTGGTGCGCAGAGCAGGATAGCGGGCTGAAGCTGAACCTTCATCCGCGTGCGGAACACAGCATCAATACGCTGCCGCTGCCGGTTGAAAGTGTACGCCTGCTGATCGGGCCGGAAGGCGGTCTTTCCGCTGATGAAATCAGCATGACGACAGGCTATGGCTTTACCGATATTCTGTTAGGGCCGCGCGTGCTGCGCACCGAAACAACCGCCCTGACGGCCATTACCGCGTTACAGGTTCGATTTGGCGATCTGGGCTAAGCCCGTTGTGCTTAACATCGGCGGTACCGAACCCGATATCCTGGCCAGCCTGCGGCGATAATTACGCTGCAGGGCCGAAAACTATGACACGGCACGTTAGCTACCACTGGAGAGAAGAATGATTAAGCTTGGCATCGTGATGGACCCGATCACCTCCATCAACATTAAAAAAGACAGCAGCTTTGCGATGCTGCTGGAAGCACAGCGCCGTGGTTACGAAATTCACTACATGGAGATGAACGATCTCTATCTGCGCGGCGGTGAAGGCCGGGCGCGCACCCGTCTGCTGAGCGTGGAGCAGAACTACGACAAATGGTTTGAGTTCGGCAGCGAACAGGACATCGCCCTGTCCGACCTGAACGTGGTGCTGATGCGTAAAGATCCGCCGTTCGACACCGAATTTATCTACGCGACCTATATCCTTGAGCGCGCGGAAGAGAAAGGCACGCTGATCGTGAATAAACCGCAGAGCCTGCGCGACTGCAACGAGAAGCTGTTTACCGCCTGGTTTGCCGAGCTGACCCCGGACACGCTGGTCACCCGCAACGCCAGCCAGATCCGCGAGTTCTGGCAGCAGCACGGTGATATCATCCTCAAGCCGCTGGACGGCATGGGCGGCGCATCGATTTTCCGCATCAAGAAAGAAGATCCGAACCTGTCGGTAATTATCGAGACGCTGACCGAGCACGGCAATTTCTACTGCATGGCGCAGAACTACCTGCCGGCAATTAAAGACGGCGACAAGCGCGTTCTGGTGGTGGACGGCGAGCCGGTGCCTTACTGCCTGGCCCGTATTCCTAAATCCGGTGAAACCCGCGGCAACCTGGCTGCCGGTGGTCGCGGCGAAGCGCGTCCGCTGACGGAAAGCGACTGGGAAATTGCCCGCCGCGTTGGGCCAATCCTGAAGCAGAAAGGCCTGATTTTTGTCGGTCTGGATATTATCGGCGACAAGCTCACCGAAATTAACGTCACCAGCCCAACCTGCATTCGTGAAATTGAGTCAGCGTTCCCCATTTCGATTACCGGGATGCTGATGGATGCCATTGAAAAGCGTCTGGCCTGACCGCCACGCCGGGGCAGGATGCCCCACGGCTCACCCATTAACCATCCGACAGCAGCAGCGGATGGTTAATCCAATAACAGAAAATAATGTATGAATTTACAGCACCATTTTTTGATTGCCATGCCGGCGTTACAGGATCCTCTGTTTAAGCGATCCGTCGTCTACATCTGCGAGCACAATGATGACGGCGCAATGGGCCTTATCGTCAATAAACCGATGGAAAATCTGACGGTGGATGGCATTTTGCAAAAGCTAAAGATTATGCCGACCCCGCGCGATCCCGAAATCAAACTGGATAAGCCGGTCTTTTCCGGCGGTCCGCTGGCTGAGGATCGCGGCTTTATTCTGCACTCGGCACAGACCACTTTCGCCTCCAGCATTCGCGTTTCCGACAACACCATCATCACCACCTCACGCGATGTGCTGGAAACCCTCGGTACGCCAGAGCAGCCGGAGCAGGTGCTCGTTGCGCTGGGCTACTGCTCGTGGGAAAAGGGCCAGCTTGAAGACGAGCTGCTGGAAAACGCCTGGCTGACCGCTCCGGCCAACAGCAATATCCTGTTCCGCACCCCGATTGCCGAACGCTGGCGCGAAGCGGCCAAAAGTATTGGCATCGATATTCTTAAAATGACCAGCGAAGCGGGACACGCCTGATGAGTACAATGACGCTACTGGCGTTTGACTTCGGTACCAAAAGCATCGGCGTCGCCATTGGGCAGCAGCTCACCGGCACGGCCCGGCCCCTGACCGCGCTGAAAGCGCAGGACGGCATCCCGGACTGGAACAAAATTGAAGCCCTGCTGAAAGAGTGGCAGCCGGACCGCGTTGTCGTCGGCCTGCCGCTGAATATGGACGGTACCGAACAGCCGCTCACCGTCAGAGCGCGCAAGTTTGCCAATCGCCTGCACGGCCGCTTTGGCGTACAGGTGGATCTGCACGATGAGCGCCTCAGCACCGTCGAAGCACGCGCCGAGCTGTTTGAACGCGGTGGCTTCCGCGCGCTGAGCAAGGGCAGCGTGGATTCACTTTCGGCGGTGATCATTTTAGAAAGCTGGTTTGAGAATCAGTATTAACCCGCACGCATAACGCCTGAGTATCAGGCCGGGCAGAGCATCCGGCTGTCGGCCATGCTGATGCAGATGCTGGCTCTGGCTCTGGCTCTGGCTCTGGCTCTGGCTCTGGCTCTGGCTCTGGCTCTGGCTCTGAAGCACACCCTACTCCGGCAGCAGCCCCAGCCGCCGACGCTCCGCCAGGCTCTGTTCAAAGGTTTGCATCCCCAGCTGGCTGCCGGTCTGTAACAGCGCGGGCAGCTGATGCGTTTTCCCCTCACGGATAAGATTCGCCGCCGCCGGGCAGTTGATCATCACCTCAAACAGCCCTGTTCGCCCCCGTTCTGCCGCCACCAGCCGCTGAGCCATCACCGCTTTCAGGCTGCCGGCAAGCTGGCTGCGGATGAGGTTTTTTTCTTCGCCGGGAAACACATCCACCAGCCGCTCAACCGCCTGAGCCGCACCGCGCGCGTGCAGCGTGGCGAGCACCAGATGGCCGGTTTCTGCCGCCGTCAGCGCCAGCCGGATGGTCTCGCTGTCGCGCAGTTCCCCCAGCAGAATCACGTCCGGATCTTCACGCAGCGCTGCCCGCAGTCCGTCGGCAAAGCTGGTGAAATGCTCCCCCAGCTCGCGCTGCTGGATGAGTGAACGACGGCTGTCGTGCAGAAACTCAATGGGATCTTCCAGCGTCAGGATATGCCGCTGCTGCTGCCGATTGATGCCGTCGATCAGCGCCGCCAGGGTGGTGGATTTGCCGCTGCCCGTTGCGCCAGCGATCAGGATCAAGCCCTCGTGCTGCTGTTCCAGCGAGGCAACGACCGCAGGCAGATGCAGCGACGCGGCGCTCGGGAACTCGCTGGCAATCAACCGCAGCGCCAGCGACAGCCCGCTGCGCTGGCGAAACAGGTTGGCACGCAGCCTGACCCCGCCCAGCGTCAGCGCAAAATCCAGCTGGCCGCGCAGGCTAAGCTCCTCCTTTTGCAGCGCGGATAATGTACGATCGGCGAACCGTTCCAGCCAGGCGTTGCCGACCTCGGGCCTGTCGCTGAGCGGCTCCAGCAATCCATGGCGTCGCCAGAATGGCGAATGACCACTACAGAGATGCAGATCTCCTGCATTATGCTTTACACTAAGGGCCACAATTTCTTCAATATCCATATTTTTTCCCTGACTATGACTTCGATTGAGCAAAACTTACAGCAAGTCCGCCAGCGGATCTCAACGGCGGCAGGCCAATGCGGCCGCGGTCCACAGGAAATTACGCTGCTTGCAGTGAGCAAAACCAAACCTGCGAGCGCCGTCGCAGAAGCCGCCGCAGCCGGCCAGCGTTGCTTCGGTGAAAATTACGTACAGGAAGGCGTGGATAAGATCCAGGCGCTGGCGGATCCCTGCCTTGTATGGCACTTTATCGGTCCGCTGCAATCCAACAAGAGCCGGCTGGTGGCGGAGCATTTTGACTGGTGCCACACGGTCGATCGCCTGCGCATTGCTACCCGGCTTAACGAACAGCGGCCCGAAGATGCACAACCGCTGAACGTGCTGATTCAGGTCAACATCAGCGATGAGCACAGTAAATCGGGTATCACGCTGGCGGAGTTACCGGCGCTGGCCCAGGCCGTAGCGCTGCTGCCGCGCCTGCGCCTGCGCGGGCTGATGGCCATCCCCGCGCCGGAAACGGAGTACGATCGCCAGCTGGCGGTATGCCGGCAAATGGCCGCAGCCTTTGAGCAGCTGCAAAAAGATTATCCCGGCGTAGACACGCTTTCTCTGGGAATGAGTGACGACATGGACGCCGCGATTGCGGCGGGCAGTACCATGGTGCGTATTGGCACCGCAATCTTCGGCGCGCGCGATTATGCCAGCCGCCAATGACAACAACTGAGGAACCTCATGCTAGCGTTGATTTTTCTGGTAACAACGGTGATTGCCATCTACATCAAGGTGTTGTTACTGCGCATCTGGATGCAGTGGGCACGATGTGACTTTTATAATCCGTTTTCACAGTTTGTGGTGAAAATCACTCAACCGATCGTTAAGCCGCTGCGGCGCATTATCCCCTCCATCGGGCCGGTTGATACCGCCTCGCTGCTGATTGCCTATATCATCAGCGTACTGCTTGGGCCGCTGGCGCTGCGCATGTTCTTCCCGGATCCGATATTCCTCTATCTGGGCCTGGTTATTCTGGTGAAAGCCGCCGGCGTGCTGGTATTCTGGGTGATTATTATCCGTTCCCTGATGAGCTGGTTCAGCCAGGGCCGCAACCCGGTTGATCTGGTACTGATGCAGCTGACCGAGCCGCTGATGGCCCCGATTCGCCGCTTTATCCCACCGATGGCGGGCATTGATTTCTCGGCAATGGTGGTGATCCTGATTCTGTATGCGCTGAATTTCATCGGCCTGGAATATATCCCGGGCTGGGTACAGTTCTGATTAAGTCTGCCACGCTGATGCTGCACATAACGGGCAGCATCAGCGCCTCCGCTTTGATGATTTCTGATTAATTTTCTGGATGTAATATGCAAAAAGTCGTACTCGCCACCGGCAACCCCGGTAAAGTTCGTGAGCTGGCCCACCTGCTGGCCGAATTCGGCCTTGATATCGTGGCGCAGACGGAACTGGGCGTGGAGTCAGCCGAGGAAACCGGCCTGACCTTTATTGAAAACGCCATTCTCAAGGCGCGCCACGCGGCGGAAATTACCGGGCTTCCGGCGATTGCCGATGACTCCGGGCTGGCGGTTGATGCCCTCGGCGGCGCGCCCGGCATTTATTCCGCGCGCTACGCGGGCCTGGATGCCAGCGACCAGCAAAATCTCGACAAGCTGCTGGCCGCGCTGGAAAACGTGCCGGACGGGCAGCGCCAGGCGCAGTTCCACTGCGTGCTGGTCTACGTGCGCCACGCCGCCGACCCGACGCCGCTGGTATTTCACGGCAGCTGGGCAGGCGAGATCGCACGCAGCGAAGCGGGCCAGGGTGGCTTTGGCTACGATCCGATTTTCTATGTGCCGGAGCTGGGTAAAACGGCAGCGGAACTGAGCAAGGACGAAAAGCGGGCGGTTTCTCATCGCGGAAAAGCGTTGAACCTGCTGCTGGACGCCATGAAGAATGGCTAATCTCCCCCCGCTGAGCCTGTATATTCATATCCCGTGGTGCGTGCAGAAGTGTCCCTACTGTGATTTCAACTCCCATGCGTTAAAGGGCGACGTGCCGCACGAAGAGTACGTGCAGCACCTGCTCAACGATCTGGATGACGATCTGCCGCTCACCTCAGGCCGTGAAGTGAGCACCATCTTTATCGGTGGCGGCACACCCAGCCTGCTGAGCAGCGAAGCGATGCAGATGCTGCTGGACGGCGTGCGTGCGCGCCTGCCGCTGTCGCCGACGGCGGAAATCACCATGGAGGCGAACCCGGGCACCGTCGAGGCCGACCGTTTCAGCGGCTATCAGCGCGCCGGGATTAACCGCATCTCCATTGGCGTGCAGAGCTTCAGTGCGCAGAAGCTGGAGCGGCTGGGGCGCATTCACGGGCCGGACGAAGCCAGACGCGCGGCGAAGCTGGCGGAAGATCTGGGCCTGCGCAGCTTTAATCTTGATCTAATGCACGGCCTGCCGGACCAGTCGCTGGAAGAGGCGCTGGACGACCTGCGCCAGGCGATTGCGCTGAACCCGCCGCACCTGTCGTGGTATCAGCTGACCATCGAGCCGAACACGCTGTTCGCCTCGCGGCCGCCGCGCCTGCCGGACGATGACGATCTGTGGGATATCTTCGAGCAGGGCCACCAGCTGCTCAGCGCGGCGGGCTATCAGCAGTATGAAACCTCGGCCTACGCCAAACCCGGCTATCGCTGCGAGCACAACCTTAACTACTGGCGCTTTGGCGACTACCTGGGGATTGGCTGCGGCGCGCACGGCAAGCTGACCCAGCCGGACGGCACCATTATCCGCACCACCAAAACCCGCCATCCGCGCGGATTTATGGCCGGTAAATATCTGGATAAGCGCCATGACGTGGCCGATGCCGACAAGCCGTTCGAGTTCTTTATGAACCGGTTCCGCCTGCTGGAAGCCGCACCGCGCGCGGAGTATCAGCGCTATACCGGCCTGCCGGAAAGCAGCGTGCGCGCGCAGCTGGATGAGGCGCTGGCGAAAGGCTACCTGACGGAAACGGCGGAATACTGGCAGATCACCGAAAAAGGGAAGCTGTTCCTGAACTCGCTGCTGGAGCTGTTCCTGGCGGAATAAGCCATTCGAAGTGTGCTGGATACCCGCGCACAAGGCGGCGGGTATCCATGCTGATGCTGACCGGGCAGGCACTGCCCGCTGTCCGGTCCGCTATCGGTTAGTTCAGCGCGGCCACCAGCGTTTTGCGCTGCGCTTCCAGACCGGTGACGCGATTACAGACTTCATGGCCGAAGTTCTGGAAATCCTGTTCCTGATTGCTCCATTCGGCCTGAATCGCCTGCTGTAAGCCCCCGAGATTGCCCATAATCGCCTGCAGCGGATTATCGTTGCCGCTGGCCTGCTTGCTGCCCATCTCATTCAGGCTGTCCTGTACCACGCCGCCCATCGCGCTCTGCACCAGCCGTTCGCCGTCCTGGCGCACCTGCGCCACCGCCTGGTGGTGGAAGGTCAGGCCGTCACTGCGATGCTCAATAATGCGGTTCATCTGCTGTTTTAGCTGGCCGTCCAGCGTGGTCAGGCGCTGGCGCACGTTGCTGTTCTGCCCCAGTTTTTCCACAATTACCCGGTCCAGCGCCACGCGGCCTTTCTCCAGACGCTGCTTCGCACCGTTATCAATCCACGGCAGATCGCGGCGCAGCGCGTTCTGGTAATCAATGGCTTTCTGTCGGGTGGGGTTATCCACGCTGACCGCCTGACCATTGCGCTGCACGTCGCCCTTCGGCGTAATCACCAGGTTACCGCTGGCCCCCACCACCTGCACCTGGGCAGGCGAGATAACAACATCATCCTGAGGATTAACGCTGCACTGATAATCCGCCTGCGCCTGACCGGCTGCCAGCAGCAGTAGTGCGCCGCCAATTAGCGTTTTTCGCATGAATTTTGCTCCTTAAATGACAAAGGGCGACCGGTAAACGCGATCGCCCTTGATTCGATGAGCGATGTTATCCGCCCGTCGTTTGGTTAACCCTGATCTTTTAGTCCCACCAGACGTCGAAAAGTTCGGTGACTTTCACGTCATTCAGCTTACGCGCTTCCAGCCAGTTACGAACCAGCTCGCGGTGCTCATCGGTGCATTTGCCGATTTTCTGCAGGCAGATCAGACCTTCCCACTGCAGATAGCCGCTACCGTCAAACGCCAGGCCGTTAGGTTCAATCACTTCTTCGATCAGGGCATCAACGGTGCTGTCGATGCTCTCTTCGCTGGTCCCTTCGGCGAAGCTGAAGCCCACGGAGAAACCTAACTCCTGGAACTCATCAATGTGCATTTTCTTACGAAGACGACGACTGCGTTGTGTAGCCATTATTTAACCCTCTCGAACATCAGATCCCACACACCGTGGCCAAGACGCTGGCCGCGCTGCTCAAATTTAGTTAACGGACGCGACTCCGGGCGTTCCACCCAGTTCGCCGTTTCCGACAGATTTTTATAGCCGTCAATGCTGCTCATCACTTCCAGCATATGCTCGGCGTAGGCTTCCCAGTCGGTTGCCATATGGAACACGCCGCCCAGCTTAAGCTTGCGCATCACGCGCTCGGCAAACGGTACCTGCACGATACGGCGCTTATTGTGGCGCGCTTTATGCCACGGATCCGGGAAGAATAGCTGCACCATGCGCAGGGCATTATCCGGGATCATATTTTCCAGCACTTCCACCGCATCGTGACACATCACCCGCAGGTTCGTCACCCCAGCTTCTTCCGCCGTCGCCAGACAGGCACCCACGCCGGGTGAATGCACTTCGATACCGAGGAAGTTCTGATGTGGGTTACTTGCCGCCATGCTGACCAGCGACGCCCCCATACCGAAACCGATTTCCAGCACGACCGGCGCATCGCGACCAAACAGAGTGGTGAAATCAACAGGTTCCGGCTGATATTCCACGCCCATTACCGGCCACAGCGTATCCAGCGCCTGCTGCTGGCCTTTAGTCAGACGACCCTGGCGACGCACAAAGCTGCGGATACGGCGCATTGCGCGGCCATTTTCATCGAATTCCGGTGAGATAACATCATTTTTCATCGTTCTGCCTGCCGCTGTGCACTTTGGAAAGCGGGCATTATGCCTTTAGCGGGTGAAAACATAAAGATCGCCCTGCCAACGAAACGGTATTGCCCGAATGGCTGCCAGTATAGCTGCTGCCGGCCGTTCGGCCAGTGGCGATCGCCTGCGGAAGGTGCGCCGTTGCGCTTAAGCCTGGCAAAGTGGCATAAAGCCCCCGGCAGATAATAAAATGCAGTGATTATCCGGTTTACACACCCTTTGGTCTGTGCTGGAATTCCTGCCTGATTTTCCTGAAAGAAGAGATCGTGGTTTACATGATGCAAGCATCGCAGTTCGCACAGCAGGTACTGGACTGGTATCAGCTCTATGGCCGCAAAACCCTGCCGTGGCAGCTGGATAAAACCCCCTATACCGTCTGGCTGTCTGAAGTGATGCTGCAACAGACCCAGGTGGCCACGGTGATCCCCTACTTCGAGCGTTTTATCGCGCGCTTCCCCACCGTCAGCGATCTGGCGGCCGCGCCGCTGGATGAAGTTCTGCATCTGTGGACCGGGCTTGGCTACTATGCCCGCGCCCGCAACCTGCACAAGGCGGCGAAAACGGTGGTGGAAAAACACGGCGGCAGCTTCCCGCAGACCTTTGAGGAGGTTGCCGACCTGCCGGGCGTGGGCCGCTCGACCGCCGGTGCCGTTCTCTCCCTGTCGCTGGGCAAACATTTTCCGATCCTCGACGGCAACGTTAAGCGCGTACTGGCCCGCTGCTACGCCGTTGACGGCTGGCCGGGTAAGAAAGAGGTGGAAAAGCGCCTGTGGCAGGTCAGCACCGAAGTGACGCCTGCGGCTGGCGTCAGCCAGTTCAATCAGGCGATGATGGATCTGGGCGCGACGGTCTGCACCCGCTCCAAACCCAAATGCGAGATCTGCCCGCTGAAAAACGGCTGCATCGCCACCGCGCACGGCAGCTGGGCGAAATACCCCGGGAAAAAGCCGAAACAGACCATCCCGGAGCGCACCGGCTGGCTGCTGCTGATGCAGCAGGGCCAGCACGTCTGGCTGGAGCAGCGCCCTCCGGTCGGACTGTGGGGTGGACTATACTGTTTTCCGCAGTTCGCCACTGAAGAAGAACTGCGCAGTGCGCTGCGCCTGCGCGGCATTGACGATCGTCATTTGCGGCAGATGATCGCCTTCCGCCATACCTTCAGCCATTTCCACCTGGATATTGTGCCTATGTGGCTGGATCTGCCATCGCCCCGTGCGGCAATGGATGACGGTCCGGGTCTCTGGTATAACTTAGCGCAGCCGCCCTCCGTGGGGCTGGCCGCGCCGGTAGAGCGCCTGCTACAGCAGCTGCGCCAGCCACAACACATGGTGCTGAGTGCTCGCGCTACAGAAGAAGAGGAAGAGTAATGAGCAGAACTATTTTTTGCACGTTCCTGCAACGTGACGCCGATGGGCAGGATTTCCAGCTTTACCCGGGCGATCTGGGTAAGCGCATCTATAACGAGATTTCGAAAGAAGCCTGGTCAAAATGGATGGCTAAGCAGACCATGCTGATTAATGAAAAGAAACTCAGCATGATGAATCCTGAAGACCGTAAGCAGCTGGAGCAGGAGATGGTCAAGTTCCTGTTCGAAGGTAAAGAAGTCCATATCGACGGTTACACACCGCCAGCAGAATAACCGACGGGTGGTTCACCCGAGCTGGCGAAGCAGGCATACGTTGGGCCTTGATAATGAGGCCCTTCTACATTGTGGGCAATACACTGAAAGATGAATAAAAAACTCCTGAGTTTGCTGATTATCGCACCTCTGCTGATCTCCTGCTCCGGCAAGAAGCAGAATGCCAGCCATGAAGAATGGATAAAGGACACCAACGGCTTTGATATTTTGATGGGACAGTTTGCCCACAACATCGAAAATATCTGGGGCATGAACGAGGTGCTGATCGCCGGTCCAAAAGACTACGTGAAGTACAGCGATCAGTACTACACCCGCAGCCACATCAACTTTGACGCCGGTAGCATTACCATTGAAACCATCGCCGGAACCGATCCGATGGCCAGCCTGCGCCAGGCGATCGTCACCACGCTGTTGATTGGTGAAGACCCGGGTAATGTCGATCTCTACTCCGACGCCAACGATATTCAGATCAGCCGTGAGCCGCTGCTGTACGGTCAGGTACTGGACAACACCGGGCAGCCGATCCGCTGGCAGGGCCGCGCCGGCACCTTCGCGGACTATCTGATCAAGAACAAGCTGCAGCGCCGCACCTCGGGGCTGCACGTTATCTGGTCCGTGACCATTCCGATGGTGCCGAACCACCTCGACAAGCGTGCGCACAAGTACCTGCCGCTGGTCCGTCAGGCCGCTGAGAAATACGGCGTTGACCAGTCGCTGATTCTGGCGATTATGCAGATTGAATCGAGCTTCAACCCCTATGCGGTCAGCCACGCCGATGCGCTGGGGCTGATGCAGGTGGTGCAGCATACCGCGGGCGTTGACGTGTTCCGCATGAAGGGGAAATGGGGCAAACCAAGCCGCAGCTACCTGCTGGATCCGGCCAATAATATCGATGCCGGTACGGCGTATCTGTCGCTGCTGCAGGGCAACTACCTGGCCGGCATCAGCAACCCGACCTCACGCCGCTATGCGGTGATCACCGCCTATAACGGCGGAGCGGGCAGCGTGCTGCGGGTGTTCTCCAGCGATAAAGATACGGCGTTCAGCAAGATTAACAACCTGTCGCCGTCGGACGTGTATCAGCAGCTGACCAACAATCACCCTTCCGCTGAGTCCCGTCGTTATCTGTATAAAGTGAACAACGCGCAGAAGAGCTATCACCGCTACTGATGCGGGATCGGCCGGTGACCGGCGGGGCAATGTCGCCCGCCGGTCACCGACGGTCTTAGCGCGCCAGGCGTTTAAACTGGCGGGTGGTGTCGGTCAGTGCCGTTTCAACAGGCAGCCGCTCCATGGAGCTGGCACCATAAAAACCATCGCACTGCGGGCAGTGACGCAAAATAAACTGCGCATCTTCCGGGCTGGCAATCGGCCCTCCGTGGCAGAGCACAATCACATCACTCCGCTCGGCCTTCGCCGCGGCAGCCCATTCGTTAATCAGCGGAACGCAGTCGGCAAGCTTCAGCGCCGTTTCAGCACCAATGCTGCCGCCGGTGGTCAGCCCCATATGCGGGACGATGATATCCGCCCCGGCCCGGGTCATAGCCACCGCATCTTCGGCGCTGAATACATACGGCGTGGTCAGCATATCTTTGTGGTGCGCCAGACGGATCATCTCCACCTCCAGCGCATAGCCCATGCCGGTTTCCTCAAGATTGGCGCGGAAGTTACCGTCAATCAGCCCCACGGTGGGGAAATTCTGAACGCCGGAAAAGCCCAGCGCTTTCAGCTGGTCGAGGAACTGATCGAACTGGCAGAAAGGATCGGTCCCGTTCACGCCGGCCAGCACCGGGGTATGCTTCACGACGGGAAGCACCTCCTTTGCCATATCGACCACGATCTCGTTGGCGTTGCCATAGGCCAGCAGTCCGGCCAGTGAGCCACGCCCGGCCATGCGATAGCGCCCGGAGTTGTAGATAACGATCAAATCGATCCCTCCGGCCTCCTCACATTTTGCCGACAGTCCGGTTCCGGCACCGCCGCCGATAATCGGCTCGCGGCGGGCAATCATCTGTTGAAATTTTGTCAGCAGCTGCTGACGAGAAAAAGCGGGCATGGTTATCACTCCCTGTTTATCAGCTGGCGGAATTGTTCTACTGCGGCGTTGGCAAAGCGGGGGTCGTTAATATTCCACGGCAGGCGGACGATTTTCCGCCGGGCGGTCTGGATAAGGTCGCTTTCCAGCGTGGTGATAAAGGCCCGGTCGGCTTCGGCTGACCAGAACGGCTGGCCGGGGGCATCCAGCACCGAAAATCCCCCTTCCGGGATCAGGAAACGCACCTCCCCCTCGCAGCGATTGAGTTTTTTCGCTATCCACCGCGCCATCACCGTATTTTCCTCCACCGTTGTGCGCATCAGCGTCACCTGGGGGTTATGGTGGTAGAACGTGCGTCCGGCATATTTCTCCGGCACGGTAGCCGGCGAGCCAAAGTTGATCATATCCAGCGCACCACTGGATATCACGGCAGGAAGGCGGCTGCGCGCCAGGGCATCAAATCGATCCTCACCGCAGGCCAGCACGCCGCCAAACAGCAGATCGCACACTTCGGTGGTGGTCAAATCCAACAGCCCCACCAGCATGCCGCTGTCCGCCAGTTTCTCCATGGCTTTGCCCCCGCTGCCTGTCGCATGGAAAACCAGGCAATCATACTCCTGCTCCAGCGCCTCGCCGACGGCCTCAATGCAGGGGGTGGTCACACCGAACATGGTCAGCCCCAGGGCCGGGTTTTCATCATCAACGACGGGGACAGCGAAGCTGACCGCACCCGCAATCTGATGAGCGGCATTGCCCAACACGCGGCGGGAAATACGATTCAGCCCGGCGATATCGGTGACCGAATACAGCATGGTGATATCACTGGCCCCCACATAGCCCGAGATTTCACCGGATGCCATGGTAGAGACCATCAGCTTAGGAATGCCGACGGGAAGCGCCTGCAGCGCGGGCGCAATCAGCGCGGTGCCGCCCGAGCCGCCAAGCCCTATCACGCCGGCCACATCGCTGCGCTGGCGCAGGAAAAGATCAAACGCCTCGGCCATGGCTGGAATAGCCTCGCTGCGATCGCGAGAAAAAATCCTCGCACCACCCTGAGGATGGCAGGCTGCCACGTCTTCAGCGGAAAAATCGGTCAGTGAGGGACCGGCAGAAAGCCGGGTGGAGAGGTCAACCGTCACCACTTTTACACCCGTTCGGGCAATCAGATCTCGCACATAAAACAGTTCTCTTCCTTTAGTATCTGCCGTTGCCACGGCATAAATGCAATCCATTTCTTTTTTCATTTGCGTTAATGCTGCCTGTTATTTAGATTAATAAGAGATTGATAAAACTCAACTTAACCACATAAATAGTCTGCTATGGTGAAAAAAAGACAGGTTTACCTTAACACTACCATCAACAAGATTGATGAATCAATTAAATGAAATATGAGTCTTATCATGGTCGGATGATGCGCAGTCAGAGAGAAAAAAAACCTCTGTTGACCGCGTTCGCCGACATACGCTGCGGCTTGTCAGCCGATTGGATCAACAGACAGATTTAAACCAATAAGATGAGGTCACCGTGGAGCAAAGGGATTCCGCCGGGATGTCAGGGTTAACATCCACACGCGCCAGAACGCGCCGCTTACTCATTGAAACGGCTATACGGCTATTTGATAGTGGAGCTTTCCCCTCAATTACCGAAGTCGCTCATGAGGCACAGCTGTCGCGAGCAACCGCCTATCGCTACTTTCCAACGCAAAGCGCGCTGGTTTCCGCCATCGTTTCAGAAACGCTGAGCCCGATTAAACACTGGCAGCCCAGCAAAGAAGAGGCCACCGATCGCATCAACGAACTGCTGAGCTTTGCCTTTCCGCAGATGCTGCGCCATGAAGGGACATTACGCGCGGCGCTGCATCTTTCCCTCACCCAGTGGGCGCAGTCCCAGGCCACCGATGCCATCCCGGTCAAAGAGAGGCTGGTGCGCGGCAACCGCAAAGCGATGCTGGCTCAGGTATTAAAACCGCTGAATGACGAGCTGCCGCCGGCGCTGATGGATCGGGTTATTCGATCGCTGTCGCTGGTTTACGGTTCGGAGATTTTCCTGGTGATGAAGGATATCTGGGGCTGCCATAACGACGAGCTGGAGGACATTGGCAAGTGGATTGCCGGGGCCATTGTGCGCCAGGCGCGGGAAGATGCGCAGCTAGCGTGAAGCAGCCAGCCAGGATGAAGTGTCCTGGCTGGCCACGGTCCGCGTTTACTCGGTAATCACATAGCCGTACAGGCGTTTCACGCCGTTTTCATCGGCTTCGGCATAAACACCCTGCAGCTCCGGCGAGAAGCCCGGCAGCAGGTTAAGCCCCTCCTCCAGCGCCAGGAAGTAGCTCTGCACCGCCCCGCCCCACACTTCACCGGGCACCACGCACAGCACGCCCGGCGGATACGGCAGCGCGCCCTCGGCGGCGATACGCCCTTCCGCCTGAGCAATCGGCACCAGCTCAACGTTACCGCGAATAAATTCGATGTTGGCATCCTGCGGATTCATCACCACTTTTGGCAGGCTCTGCTGGCGGAACATCGCCTTCTGCAGATCCTTCACCCCGTAGCTGACGTACAGCTGGTGCATTTCAAGGCACAGGCGACGCAGGGTGTAACCGGCGTAGCGCTTGACGTTTTTACGGTAGATGGTCGGCAGCACGTCGCTGAGCAGCGCATCTTCCTTCACGTGCTGTTCGAACTGCGCCAGCTTGGCCACCAGATGCGCCATCTTCTCCACGCTTTCTGCCGGAGTCAGCAGGAACAGGATCGAGTTCAGGTCGCACTTCTCCGGCACCACGCCGTTTTCACGCAGGTAGTTGGCAAGGATCGTCGCCGGAATGCCAAATGAGGCGTACTGACCGCTGGCGGCGTCGATGCCCGGCGTGGTCAGCAGCAGCTTGCACGGATCGACCAGATACTGATCTTTTTCATAGCCGGCAAAACCGTGCCACTCCGCCCCCGGCGCAAAGCTGAAATAGCGCGGGTCGCGGGCGATGGTTTCGGTTGGCGCATCCTGCCACGGCTTGCCGTCAACGTCATCCGGGATAAACGGGCGGATCATTTCACAGCGCGAGAGGATCGCCTTGCGGGTATCAATCCCCAGCGTGACGCATTCGTGCCACAGACGGCGGCCCGCCTCGCCCTGATGCATTTTGGCGTTGACGTCCAGCGCGGCAAACAGCGGGTAAAACGGGCTGGTTGAGGCATGCAGCATAAACGCATTGTTCAGCCGTTTATGGCTGCAAAAACGCTGCTGGCCGCGGATGTGGTTATCTTTTTTGTGGATCTGCGAGGTCTGCGAGAACCCGGCCTGCTGCTTATGCACCGACTGGGTGACGAAGATCCCCGGATCTTCCGGCTTCAGATCCAGCAGCAGCGGCGAACAGGCTTCCATCACCGGAATAAACTGCTCGTAGCCCACCCACGCCGAGTCAAACAGGATGTAGTCGCACAGATGGCCGATGCTGTCGATCACCTTACGGGCGTTGTAAACGGTGCCGTCGTAGGTGCCCAGCTGGATCACCGCCAGGCGGAACGGACGCTCCTGCTGCGCGCGATCGGGCGCAACCTGGCGGATCTGATTGCGGATATAGGTCTCATCAAAGCAGTGCGCGTCAATGCCGCCGATAAAGCCGAAAGGGTTACGCGCCGTTTCCAGATACACCGGCGTGGCACCGGCCTGGATCAGCGCACCGTGGTGGTTCGACTTGTGGTTGTTGCGGTCAAACAGCACCAGATCGCCGCGCGTCAGCAGCGCGTTGGTGACCACTTTGTTGGCGCTGGACGTGCCGTTTAGCACAAAATAGGTTTTATCGGCGTTGAACACCTTCGCGGCGAACTTCTGCGCGTGCTTGGCCGATCCTTCGTGGATCAGCAGGTCCCCGAGCTTCACATCGGCGTTGCACATATCGGCGCGGAAGACGTTTTCACCGAAGAAGTCGTAGAACTGCCGTCCCGCCGGATGCTTTTTAAAGAACGCCCCGCCCTGATGCCCCGGGCAGGCGAAGGTGCTGTTATCCATCGCCACGTATTTGGTCAGCGTATTAAAGAACGGCGGCAGCAGCCCCATCTGATACTGCGCGGCGGCGGCTTCCAGGCGGATGACATCATCGGCGGCACCGTTAAGAATGCCGGTCACCTCCGGCAGCTCCTGCTCCTGGGCCTGCTCCGGATAATCCAGCGCGATAAACACCGGCAGGTTAAAGCCGGTGTGGCGCAGCAGCGCCAGCATGCCGCTGCGGGAGTCGGCAACGGAGACGACCACGGCCGCCACGTCGGTAAAATCGGTTTTTTCCAGCGTAACGACTTCGCGTCCGGTCTGGAGGTGGATGGCAACGGTGGTACTGGCTGCAATTTTTAATGGTGTCATAACACAAATCCTCAGGCGGCAAGGATGAGTGGGTGCCAGAGGCACACAATAGGAACGCGAGCAGAGCACGGCATTCCCGGCGAAAGGTGTCAGAAAGCTGTCAGCAGAATGGGTATCCGCTTCGACCGCCAGACATCAGTAAAATCAGATCGCACCTGTTTTTACTGATGGCCAAAAGTAAAGCGTATGAAAACCTCACCGCATGGTGAGAGATTTTATCGACAAGGTGTGACAAAGCGGAGATCGGCAGGCGCACGGCATCATCAGATGACGGGGAGCAGTGCTGATATGCAGCAGTGAACCTCTCATGGCGGCGACCTCAAAGTAGAATGGATGCGGCTAACGCAAAATTTGCGCAATAATGGCATCTTTTAGAGGCAGGTACAACCCGCGCCGGGCAGTTAATTATGCATAAAAAGTGAGGAAACATTCACTCACACAAAGCCGTTCGCGATCGCGAAAAATGGCCGATTTACGTGGTAAAAAAGCAGCGGCGGAAAAATAACCATGCGTTAGCCAGGGAAATAGACGCCCGGTCAGCAGAATGAAAACTGGCCTGGCCCGTTGGGCGCTTAATCGCCGGAAAGGTTACATTTTGCCAGGTTTGATGAAAAAGAGTGCAATCAGTCTGATTTCCAACATAAAGCCATTGACGCCACAGGCCGGTTACGGTTTAATGCGCCCCGTTGCCCGAATAGCTCAGTCGGTAGAGCAGGGGATTGAAAATCCCCGTGTCCCTGGTTCGATTCCGGGTTCGGGCACCATATTTAAAGAACCCGCCTCACGGCGGGTTTTTGCTTTCTGGGGTTTGGTGGATTTGGGCTGTAATGAACGTCAATTTCATCATTCTGCTATGCCCTGTGCCTTAAGGCTTAATCTGCTCCCTAATCAAACCCTAAAAAACGCCCCCAGCTCACGAGCAATCCTCGGCCCGGCTTCTTCAGGCAAATAGTGCCCTGCCCCCTCAACGACCACACCGGTAACATCAATACCCAGCGGCTTCAGCGCTGCCAGCATGGTGGCTCCCACGCTGCGCTCTGCGCCAAATACCCTGACCGGCATCGTCAGTTGGGTTTCAGCGCGCTGACGATTGGCTGCCAGCCCTTCGGCACCAAAGGCCGCGCGGTAGTAGCAGCCCGCGGCGCGCAGTATCCCCGGCACCGCCATCTGGCGGGCGTAAAAGGCGATATCTTCGGCGGCGATGGCCGACGTATTCTGCGATTTGGCGCGGAAAAACCACGTCAGGAACGCCTCTTCCCTGCCGGATATCAGTATTTCCGGCAGATCGTTCAGGCGGTTGAAGGCGAAGTGCCAGTTACGCAGGGCGATCTCCTCGGAGGGAAGATCGCTGCGCGGCACCGACAGGCCCGGGATCAGCGCATCAAGCAGCGCGATCTTACGGATATCCTGCGGCCAGTCGGCGGCAAAGGCATAGCCGATCCACGCCCCGACGTCGTGACCGGCAACGTCAATCGGCCCCCGTTCGGTCAGCTTCATCGCGGTCACGAAGCCGTGGATATCCGCGGCCGCCGTGGTCAGGTCGTAGCCGTCCAGCGGCGCATCGCTGTCCCCCATCCCACGCGGATCCAGCGCAATCACCCGGCGCCCGCTCTTTACCAGATCGTCCATCACATAGCGCCAGGTGTACCAGCTCTGCGGCCATCCCGGGATCAGCAGTATCGGCTCGCCTTCACCGCCCTCAACATAGTGCATTTTGACTTCGCCAACGCGGATATGGCCGTGGCGGAACGTCTGCCAGAAGTCGGTGCGGTTGAAAAATTCCTGGCCAACGTGGCGGGGTTTATCCTGTTCCTGCATGCCTGCCTCCAAATGGAAATGATCACTTCCTAATTTAACCAAAATAAACCCCGATGCTGCCATCGAGGCTTAACGGATCGGGTTAACGCTTAAGCAGCGTAATCGCCTTATCGACAATCGCCTGCATTCTCTCTCGCGAGCTGCCGGATTTACCCAGCACCCGCATTCCCTGGGTCATGGCAATCAGCAGGTCGGCGCAGCTGGCGATATCATCCTGCGCGGGCAGCGAGCCGTCGCGATCCGCCTCCTGCAGCAGCGCCGTAAACTGGGCGCGGCGGCTGGCTTCCTGCCGGGCGAGTCGTGCAGCAATCAGCTCATCGCTGGCCGACAGCTCCATAGCCGTTTCAACCACCAGGCAGCCGACCTCGCCGGATTTTCCGCTGCTGATATCGGCATAGTGCCCAAGCAGCGCCTCAAGCTTTGCCAGACCGTTGGGCGCAGCGCTGAGTAGCTGCCCCACCGCCGCCGAGCGCAGTTCTATATAGCGTTCCAGGGCGGCCATCAGCAGCCCGTGCTTGTCGCCCCAGGCTTTATAAATGCTGCCGGTGGTCAGCCCCAGCGCCGCGTTCAGGTCGCTGATTGAGGATCCATGATAGCCATGGACGCTGAAATGCTGGATGGCGCTCTCCAGTGCGAGGTCGGTGTTGAACTCGCGCGGGCGGCCAGAAGCAATGGATCGGGATTTTTTTTGCATAGCACATCATAGGAAACAATCGTTCCCTAATCAACGCTAAATTTTCGTTGCTACGAGGAAACCTACAACGTGGAATATTGCAGGATATGTTCAGAAACAGGCACACCAACAGGGCTGCCGATTTCCGATTAACTCAGCCAGGCCCTGGTTAAGGTCGCAAAAACGTTGAGCGATCAGCCCGCCCGATACACCGGCACCCGCCGCAGCGTGCCGGTCAGGCTGTCAAACACCTCGGTTTCCGCCGTCGCAATCCTCATGCCGCTCTTTCTCAGCCGCTGAATATCCGCCGCCATGCGCTGGATGCCGAACCAGAACATGCCATCAAGCACCGTCACCTGCAGCCCGCTTTCCAGCGCGATTTTCAGGCGATCGCGCGGCGCTTTAGCCTCTTTGGCGATCTGCTGGTAGGGTGCGGCGGAACCGCCGCCGGCATCCACCCGTCGAACGCGGTTGGATAAGCGGTAATGAAATTCATCCGGGATATCGCTGAGGTCGGTGTTCAGACTGTAGACGCAGCCGAAGCGCTTGCCGTTGAACAGAACATTTTTCTGGCGAAGCGGCAGCTCATTGCGCACGCCGGCAATGAGCTGCGGGGCGCGGATCAGCAGCAGGCGGAAAGGCAGTTCAAAGCTGGTGACGTAATCAACGTTTTGCAGCGCAGTACGGAGGCGCTCCTCAACTCCGGCGTGCATCTGCTGGCATTTTTCCAGCACCGCAGCCCACTGCCGGGTAAGATGCGCGGGTTCATTTAGCTCGGTGAAGCTGTACTTTTCAATCTGATAGTCAATTCTTCCGGTCACCCTGACTTCCCTTCTGGCTACGTTTCAGCATCTGTTGCTCACTTTACCAACAGCGGGAAATAAGCGGAAGCCCAACGAAGGTTTTCGCTACCTGGCCGCCGATGCCGCCGGCCTGATAAGATCCAGTTCAACACCCAGCCGTATTGCCTGACGGCAATTACTTACCCCCAGCTTTGTAATGACATTTTTGATATGAAACTTCACCGTGCTGACCGAAATTCCGGTAATAAACGCGATTTCAACATAAGTCTTTCCCATGCTCGACCAATAGAGCACCTCGTTCTCTCTCAGGGTAAACATGGTTCTGTTGTTATTTTCGAATCCTCTCTGCGGGAGATACATTTGCTTATTAAAATCAATTAACAGCATTTGCAGTTCACCCTCAACGTCTGACATCCGGCGTTCCACTGCTCCCCGATCGTCATCATCAATAATCAGTGACAGCAGCGCGAGATTATTCATATGATCGTGCAGTACGAAGGTGAAGCCGTTTACAATGTTGTACTGCTTAGACAGCGAGAATATTTTGGTGAATTTGAGGTCGGACATCAGGGTGATGTTCTCATCCCAGGCAAAGGGCGACGATCGTTTAAAAGCGTTAAGGATTACCGGATCCGTCAGCTGGAAATTATTCGCCCGGTACAGGTTCACCCACGCATCGGGATAGCTGGAAATAATTAGCGCCTCTGAAGGATTTTTCTTGCTGACAACGGTATAGGCATAGGTAGGGTTGCCAAACGGCGAGAGTTTTCTCTGGATGTAGGTCTCAAGGGTATCCCTTACCGTCTGGTTTTCATTAAAGAAAGAAAACATTCAAGCTCCCTGCAAATTCTGACTCAATATGAGAACAGGTCCTGTACTAAAGTACAGCCAGCACTACACTTAAGAACAAATTACAAATTACCCTTAAGAGGTTACACTCATTCCCGTTGTTAAAGAATGAGAAAGCCAGCCCCATTGGGCACGGCCCGTTATAACAGCCAACACCAGGTCACACCATCCGGTCAGACGAGACACCAAAAAAAGTCATCGCTGGCCGGATACCTCAAGCGCCACTCCCTGTACTTCCCAGTATCACCCCGACTAGCACGCCTCGCTCATGAGCAGCGGATCGGCATCGTTTATCAGACTCTGGCCATCAACATAATTCCCTGCCCGGCACATCGTTGCCTGGTCAACAGAATATCGGGCACGTCGCGCCCTCCGACAAAAAATATCATTAGCTTTACGTTTTTCAAAACGGCCGGGCGGAAAAATGCTGCTGCGACATTTTAACATCTAACTCATTATTCAGATAATTTAATTCATTATCGGCATTTGCCTGCGCACAGTACATCTGTTACGTTTCAGGAAATATCATTTTTATATATTTAAATCAGAGAGTTGAAATAGCAGATTAATAATCCGCTCACCAACGCGGCTAAACCTTTAATTAAAATAAAAATCACTTTTCCTGGGAACGCGATCAATGAAAGTATTATCTCACGCCGTTTTTCTTGCCGCCGTCGGCATCAGTGCTGCGGTTTCCACTTCCGCAGGCGCTGCGGATAATAGCGTTATTCGCTATGCCATTTGGAGTAATCCGAACGGCACCTTTAACCCGACGCTCTATTTTACCGACTACGACCGCGCGATAATTTTCAACGTCTTTGGTCGCCTGTTCACGCTGGATGAAAAACAGAATCCGCAGCCGTCTCTGGCTGAACGCTACGACTATTCTGACGAGGGTAAAACCCTGACGCTGCATCTGCGTCAGGGCGTGAAGTGGCACGACGGTAAACCGTTCACCGCCGAGGATGTGGCCTTCACCTATGGCTCCGAGGCCGCCCCTGATTTCCCGCGCGACCAGCCGGATTTCGTCAAGCATCTGGTGGGCTATGAGGATTATCACAGCGGTAAAAGTGCCGAACTGGCGGGCATCAAGGTGATCGATTCGCAAACGGTCAGCTTCTCCTTTACCGCGCCGTACGCCGCCGCCTTTGCCCATTTCGCCGACCGTCCGGTGCTGGCGAAACACATCTGGAATACCATTCCGGTGAAAGCGTGGAATACCGCCACTCAACTGCTGCGTAATCCGGTCGGCACCGGGCCGTATAAGTTCGTGGAGTTCGTCTCCGATCAGTACGTGAAACTGGAACGTAACGACGACTATTTCGGCGGTGCGCCAAAGATTAAAACCTTTATCTTTAAGGTATCCAGCGCCCAGACGGTACAGAATGAATTAATTAACGGGGATGTGGATATCGCCGAGCTGTCCTCGTGGAATAAGCGCGATGTGGAAACTTATCAAAAAGCCGGGATTCGTATTGTTGAACAGCCCGGCGTCACCGCACAGTATTTAAGCCTGGATACGCGTAATCCTAACCTCAGCGACCCGCGCGTGCGCCAGGCGCTGGTTTACGGCATCGACCGTCAGCTGATCGTGGATAAATTACTGTTCGGCCACGGCCTGGTATTTAATACCAAGGATCATCCGCAGAGCCAGTATTACCCGAAAGATCTCAACGCCTACGCTTACGATCCGCAAAAGGCGCAGGCACTGTTAAAAGAAGCGGGCTGGAGCGACAGCAACGGTGACGGCATTGTTGATAAGAACGGCCAGAACCTGACCTTTACCCTGAACTACCCTACCGGCAACCGCACCCGGGAGTTAACCGCGCCGATTATTCAGCAGAACCTGAAAAAAATCGGCATCGATGTGGTGCTCAACGTGGCGGATTTTAACGCCACCCTCGCCATCCTGCAGGATAAAAATAAAGTCTACGACGGCGTGCTGATGGGCGGAACCTTCAGGCCGGGGCTGTATGAAAACAACTTCTGGTGGGAGCGCTTCTCCACGCCACAACTCGATGCCCTCGCCGGGCAGTTTAATACCACCGTGGAGCCGGAAAAGCTGAAAACCAGCATCGGCGGCTGGCTGAAAGAGGTGAACCAGCAGGTGCCGCACGTCTGGCTCTATATTCCGAATCAGGGCTACGCGCTCAGCAAGCGGGTCAGCCACTACAGCGCCTACCCCTATGAGCCGTTTGCCGATGTCACGCAGTGGACGGTAAACCCGCAATAGCTCCCGCTCCGCCGTGGCGTTGATGCGTCACGGCCCGATTGTGAATCAGGACTGACCATGCTGCGCTATGTCTTACATCGAATACTGATCCTTATTCCCGTGCTGATCGGGATTTCGATCGTGGTGTTCTTCCTAATCAAACTCCAGCCGGGCGATCCGTTCGTCGGCATGATCGCCCCTGAAACCACCCCGGAGCAGAAGCAGGAGCTGCTGCGCCAGGCGGGCTATCTCGACCCGATCTGGATGCAGTATCTGCGCTGGGCATCGCACGCCTTTGTCGGTGATTTCGGCTACTCAACCCAGAGCGGCGCGCCGGTGCTGATGCTGATTCAGGAGCGGGTGGTGAATACGGTGTTGCTGGCGGTCAGCTCACTGTTTATTGCCCTGCTGGCGGCCTTTCCGCTGGGGATTTACCTCGGGCTGCATCGCGGTGGCCCGGTGGATACCGTCGTTTCCCTGGTTTATTTTGTAGTGGTGTCCATTCCGGTGTTTTTCATCGCCATCCTGCTGGTTAAGGTTTTTGCCATGAACCTGCAGTGGCTGCCGGTTTCAGGGGCGACAACGCTCGGTAGCAATCACCGTGGGCTGGCGCATCTGCTTGACGTGTTCAGCCATCTTTTCCTGCCCGCGCTGGCGCTGGCGGTGGCGAATATCGGTATCTTCAGCCGCTATCTGCGTTCCGGCATCAGCGAGTTAATCAATCAGCACTTCGTTAAGGCGCTGTTTGCGCGTGGCGTGGGCCGCTCGCGGGTGATTTTTCCCCACCTGGTCAAAAACGCCGCCAGGCCGATGATTACCGTGGTTGGCATGGAGATCCCTTCCCTGCTGTCCGCCACGCTGCTGACGGAAATCATCTTTAACTGGCCCGGGATCGGTCGTCTGAGCTTTGACGCCATTCAGGCGCGTGACTATCCGCTGCTGATGGGCATCGTGCTGTTCCTGGCGGTGATTACCCTGGTGACCAACTTCCTGGTCGACATCCTTTATGCGCTGGTCGATCCCCGCGTAAGGCTCAGCCAGTGACCACGCGCGATACCCTTAACCTGGCCGTACGCCGCTCGGGCCATCCCCTGCTGCGCGACCGCTATTTTCTCACCGGGCTGGCAATCCTGCTGCTGCTGACGCTTGCGGCACTGAGCGCCCCGTGGCTGGCCGCCTTCCATCCCGATGATATTGACCTGATGGCTATTGAAGCACCGCCGGGTGACGGGCATCTGCTCGGCACCGATGAGATCGGCCGCGACGTATTTTCCCGTCTGCTGTACGGCGGCAGAGTGTCGCTGTTTGTGGCGCTGGCGGCGGTGATTTTTCAGGGTGCGATCGGTATTACGCTGGGCAGCCTGGCCGGTTATAAAGGCGGTGTGGTGGATACGCTGATTATGCGTCTGACCGACATCATTATGTGCTTCCCGTTTTATGCCATCGCCATCACCCTGGCGGCGATCGTGGGTGCCAGCTCGTGGAACGTGATTTTTATTATCGGCATTCTGCACTGGACCGGGATTGCCCGCCTGGTGCGCGCGGAGTTCCTCTCGCTGCGGGAAAGCGGCTACGTTTTTGCGGCGAAATCGATCGGCGTCAGCGGCGTCACCATTGTGTTCCGCCACCTGCTGCGCAACGCGTATGCGCCGTTGATTATCAACCTCACCCTTGCCGTCGCTAATGCGATCCTGGCTGAGGCCGCGCTGAGCTTTATCGGCCTCGGCGTCAAGCAGCCGCAGCCCTCGTGGGGCAATATGCTGGCGGCGGCGCAGAGCCTCCGGGTTATCGACTACGAATGGTGGCTGTGGGTGCCGCCCGGCCTGACCATCGTGCTGATGGTGCTGGCGATTAACTTCATCGGCGAAGGGCTATCCCGCGTGCTGAATCCACGGCCTGCCGTGCCGGTAAAAGACATCTTGAAACAGACCGATTCCCCTAACAGGAGTAAGTAATGGCGACTGCAAACAATCATCAACTGAGCCAGGACGAACTGGCGCTGACCGGGAAACTTGAACGCTGGTTTGAACAGCATCGCGAAGAGTTCGTGCAGGATCTGCTGGAGCTGGTCGCCTTTCCCAGCATCGGGGATGAGAAGCTTGCCGAACCGGGTAAGCCCTTTGGCCAGCCGGTAGAGGATGTTTTCCAGCACGTTATCCGCAAGGCGCAGAGCTACGGCTTCACCACCGAACAGCACGACGGCTACGCGATTTCGGTGCTGGGCGATACCCGCGATGGCGTGCCGGAGCTGGGGCTGATTTCCCATCTGGACGTGGTGCCGCCGGGGGATAACTGGACCTTCGAGCCGTTTAAGCCGTTTGAGAAAGACGGCTTTGTCATTGGCCGCGGGTCATCAGATAACAAAGGCCCGGCGCTGCTGGACCTCTATCTGCTGCGCGCCTTCCGCGATCTCGGCGTGCCACTGCATCACAAGCTGCGCATTGTGTACGGCGGGGCGGAAGAGATCGGCATGGCGGACATGAAATATTTCGCCGAACACGGTCCGGTGCCGCGCTTTTCCATCATCACCGACGGTGCCTTCCCGGTGAACCACGCGCAGAAAGGTGGGCTGAATCTGGTGCTGCATATCCCGGTGGGATCGACGCTTGGCGGCGTCAACGCGGGCGTGGCGGAAAATGCCGTTCCCGCCACGGCCACGCTGACGCTGCCCGCCGGCGAGGCGGCACGGCTGGAACAGGCCATCGCCGCCCTGCCGGAGGCACAGCGCCAGGCGCTGTCGATTGCTGCCGTCGATCGTGGCGTACAGCTGACGGCACGCGGGCAGTCCGGCCACGCGGCGTTCCCCGAAAATACCCGCAACGCCATTCCGCTACTGCTGGATGCGCTGATTGCCGCCAGGCTGCTGGAGGGGGACGATCTGACCGCCGCGCGGATCATCAGTCGGCTGCTCGCCGATCCCTGGGGCATCAGCGCCGGTTTCGCCGCCGAAGATGCGCCAACCGGCAGGCTGACCCTTAACGGCGGCCTGTTGATCCCCCATAACGACGGCCTGAATCTGCATCTGGATATCCGCTATCCGCTGGCGACCGATAAAGAGGCGCTGCTGGCAACCCTGCGCGAGGCGATAGCACCGCTGAACGGCACCCTGAGCATTACCAGCGATGCGTCGCCGATCCACGTCGATAAAGAGAGCGAGCTGGTAAAGCGCCTGCAGCACACCTACGACACCATCGCCGAGGTCATTACCGAGCCTTACTCGATGGGCGGCGGCACCCACGCCCGCTACCTGCCGAACTCGATCACCTTTGGGCCGGGCTTCCGCCGCATTGAAGGCGAGCTGTTCCAGGGCGAATCGGTACGCACCCGGCCGGACTTTATCCCGGCGGGCCACGGTTCACCGCACGGCCCGGATGAATTTGTGGTGATTGAAAACCTCCGGCGCGCATTTAAGGTCTACGCGGTGGCGATACCACGCCTGGACGGCTGGCTGGAACAGGGACTGATTGATGACGTCCGCTAACGCCGTGCCGCTGCTCGCCGCTAATCACCTGTCGGTTATCTATCCGGGCCATCAGGGCGAGGTGAAAGCGGTGGACGGTGTGTCGTTTACCCTGGCCGCCGGTGAGATGCTGGCGGTGATCGGTGAGTCCGGCGCGGGTAAATCCGCCATTGCGCAGGCCATTCCCGGCCTGCTGCCGGGAAATGCGCGACTGACCGGCCAGATCCTGTATCAGGGTCGCGATCTGCTGACGCTGGATCGCCGATCGCTGGCGGCGCTGCGCGGGCGGGATATCGCCATGATATTCCAGGATCCGTCCGCGTCGCTGGATCCGGTGTTTACCATCGGCAGGCAGATGGATGAAGTGATTGCGCTGTATGAGCCGGCGCTTTCCGTCCGACAGCGCCGCGCCAGGGCCATTGAGCTGCTGACGCTGACCGGCATTCCGCAGGCGGAAAAACGCCTGCGCGGCTATCCGCACCAGTTCTCCGGCGGCCAGATACAGCGCATCATGATTGCCATTGCGCTGGCCGGAAGGCCAAAGCTGCTGATTGCCGATGAGCCGACCACCGCGCTGGATGTCACCACCCAGCAGGAAATTCTCGATCTGCTGTTTCGCCTTAACCAGCAGTACCGCATGGCGGTGCTGCTGATCACTCACGATATGGGCGTAGTGGCGGATATCGCCCACCGCGTGGTGGTCATGCGCCACGGCAGGATCGTTGAGCAAAACGCGGTTGAACCGCTGTTCTCCGCGCCCGCGCATGACTACACCCGACAGCTGCTGGCCGCGATCCCCTCTGCGGGCGGTGAACGCCCTGCCGCTTCGCCGCAACCGGAACCGCTGCTGCAGGTTGAGCATTTACACGTCAGCTACGGGTCGGCGCTGGGCCGGCGGCATCCGGTGGTTAACGATGTCTCATTTGCCATCGGCAGGGGGGAATTTCTCGGCCTGCTTGGGGAGTCCGGATCGGGGAAAACCACCATCGGCCGCAGCCTGCTGGGGATTATCAAACCGGACGGCGGCGCGATCCGCCTGGCGGGCGAGCCGCTTTACGACGCGAAGCACCGCATCTCAAAGGCCAGTCGGGCAAAGACTGGCGCCATTTTCCAGAACCCAATGAGCTCGCTGAACCCCAAAATGAGCATCGCCCAGTCGATTGCCGAGCCGCTAATCACCCACACCTCGCTTGACCGCGCCGAGATTGGCAGGCGGGTTAGCGCACTGATCGATCTGGTGGGCTTACCCGCGGCCTGGCAGGAAAAATATCCGTATGAGCTTTCCGGCGGCCAGTGCCAGCGCATCGCCATTGCGCGGGCGATTGCCCTACGCCCACGGCTGCTGATCGCTGACGAACCGACCTCGGCGCTGGATGTCTCCATCCAGCAGGCGATTCTGACGCTGCTGCGTAACCTGCAGCAGGAATATCAGTTTGCCTGCCTGTTTATCAGCCACGACCTGGCGGTGGTGCGCAGCCTGTGCCGCTCGATCGTGGTGCTGAAAAACGGCCAGGTGGCCGAACGGGGCAGCGTGGAAAACATCTTCACGCGCCCGGAAAGCGACTATACGCGTGCGCTGATCGACAGTATTCCGCTGGCCGATCCGCGCCACCAGCAGGAGAAACGACGACAGCGCGCGGCGAGCGCTATTTGAAGGTGACATCGATGTTCGCCGTCGCGCCGAAGATGCCGGGCGTTGGCTTATCCGTTAACCACTTCAGGTGAGCGATAAAGGTCTCCGTTACTTCCGTCTGTTTTTCCTGCAGCGCCTCGCCGAAATCAACCCGGCTGCGTAACGGGATTGGCGTTCGGGATAAATCACGCTGCTGGGTGAGGAAAATCGCCACCCCCGGCCGGGTTGGCGGTAAAATATAGGTATCATTCGTCGGGTCGGTATCGGGACTGCTAAAGCTGGCCTGGAGCGACTGCCCGGCGCATTCCCCACCGACCAGCGTGGCTTTGACACTGAACGGAACCTGCTTGATGACCACCCCCGGCCTGGCTCCTGAAGAGTTCAGCATGCCAAAGTCAACGGTGGCACCGCTGTTCGCCATCACGTTAATCTGCGGATTGCACTGCACCGCGCGGATCTTATCCAGCCCCTTGATGTAAGTATTGAAAGCCTTACCCGGTACTGGGTTAAGCCCCCTGGCACCGTCGATCTGGAACAGGGCCGCCTGCACCAGTGGAGCAAAGTTACCCGCAGGCGGTTTTAACCCGGTGGCCTTCAGGTACACCGAATAAGTGAGGGCGATCGCCTGAGGTTTAGCCGTACCCGTACCGTTACCAATTGTGCCCGGCCCGAGGTCCGGGCCGTTAGGGGTTTCAGTGCTTTGCTGTCGGTTAATGCCATCATAATCAATGCCGTTAAGCGTGACGCCAACGGAAAGTGACGGGTCGAGCGCGCCAAAGGCATTTTTGGGATTCCAGTAAATATAGGCATGCTCTCCGCGGGGCTCGCCGTGGGTATCCCAGCAGGTAAACGTGGAGGAGAAGTTTTGCGAACGCCAGAGTACGGTGTCGGCCACAAAATCGCTGGCGGCCAGCACCACGGGCCGTCCGATATCGATCTCCTGGCTGACGCCGCCGGTTGGCTGACTGCTGCCCGTTGCGTTACCGTACCGGCACTGCATTGCGGAAGCCTGCTGCATCGTTAACAACCCTGCCAGTCCCAGCAGAGTCAGTAAGGCATTACGTCTGAACATGGTCATTTTTTCACCTTATAATCCCTGGCATGGCAGAGTGACATCCTGATACCCCATCGTCGGCTGATTCCCGATGCTCTCCGGCACCGCCAAAATACACTGCCGATCGGCTCCCGCCCCCCATTTAACCCGGAGTTTTTCGCCCGGCTTCACGCCGGAAACGTAGACGTCACCGTTCAGGCCAACGGTGCCGCTGTTACGCCCTTTGTCATTAAATACGCTGGCACCGATCGCCGGATACTCGCCGTTGGCCAGCCGCGTATGAATAAGCAGGCTCACCCCTTTAAAGGTGTCAAAGGCCACTTTAACAATCGCTTTTTCCATCGGGACCACCTGCTTACTGGCAACCGGCACGTCCAGTTCAGGCCCGAAATCTCGGGTTCGCAGGGCAACATAGTTAACGCGATAGGGGTTCGCCGAGGGCACCACGGCATAGCCAAAGCGATCGATCGCGACGCCCGGCTGATTTTCCAGCCGCACGCCTTTTGCATCTTTCGCTTCGATCAGCATAAAGGTGTTTTGCAGCGGCTGCGTCAGCGTTGCGCCGCCGGAATGCAGCAGCAGGCCGCCGGAGGCACCCGCGCCCATTTGCTGATATCTCCGGCTCAGGGCATAGCTGCCGTCAAAGTTAGCGATACTGCTGCTGTAGCCCAGATTCAGGTTGCTGTTTTGCCCCGAAGACTGAGTGTGGCCGGTGGACACGGCGTAGTTCATACGACGATCGTCCAGCAGAGTGCCGCTCACGCCGGTGGTATAGCTGTCGCCGCTCTGTTTGCTGTGCGCCATGCTGAGGTTAGCCGTGGTCGAATTGCTGGTGCTGCCCCAGTCCAGCGGAATGGACAGGATAAAATTAACGCTGTGGTCTGAATAGCCGTACTGGCTCTGCGTATCCTGCCAGTAGGCGCCGTAGGAGATACCCCTGTAATTGTCGTTGTAGCCGACCTGGATCGTGCGGTCGTTGCCGGAATCGCCCCAGTAGTTTTGATGGCTCACGTTTGCATACAGGCTCGCCCCAAGCCACAGCTGCTGGTTTAAGGACAGCTCCAGCCGCTGGCGCTTGTTACCGTAGCGGGAGGAATACCGCGTACGTTTTTTATCCTCGGGATTTGAGAGTTCCCCCGGTTTCAGATCGTTCGGATCCCAGTAATCGCTGGCATAAAGGCCATTTTTCCAGTTGCTGCGCTCTCTTACCGCATCGGTCAGGTCGTAATAACCCGAGGTGGCGTAGCGATAGCCGGCCAGCTGGAAGTTGGTTCCCACCTGGTTCAGGGATTTGGAGTAGAGGAAACGCACGCTTTGCCCCTGCTTGCTGTCGCCGTTCGCCAGATCGGTATCGGAAATCGACCCGTCAAGCGATATGGCCCCCCAGGTACCCAGATTTTTTCCTACGCCGATAGCGGCAGAGCGGTAATGTTCGGCAAGAATAATCCCGCCATAAGGGGTCAGGTTATACTTCGTGCCCCAGGCGACGGTGCCCTGAACGAGCTCGGGCTGATAGCCCCCGTTCCCGCTGTGATACTTACCCGCGGTGAACTGGAAGTTCCAGATCCCTTCGCGCAGCATATTCGCCACCGAGGAGTAGGCGACGGTAAAGTTTTTATGCGTGCCGTCGGCTTCATTGACCGTTACGCTGAGATCGCCGTTATTGGCGTAGGGGAAGATATCGTGAAACTCGAACGGCCCCGGTGCCACGTTGGCGCTGTAGATGATGTAGCCGTTTTGACGAATTTCAACGCGGGCGTTAGTCGCCGCCACGCCGCGCACCACGGGCGCATAGCCGCGCAGGCTATCCGGCAGCATCTCATCCACGCTGGAGAGCTGAACGCCGCGAAACTGGAAGCTGTTAAACACTCTGCTGTTGGTGCTCGCCTGCCCCATCGCTAACCGACTGCGCCACGGAACGATATCGGTTTCGGCCCAGGTGGCGATAGTGTTCCAGTTCCCGCCGCTGCCGCTTTGCTTATCAAACGTCGAGTTATTACGCACGCGCAGGCCGCCAATATTCAGGCCGCTGTTCAGCCCAAGGAAGGTATATTCGCTGTCGTCCGTATCCGTGTGGCGGTAGCTGTTTTTACTGTAGTTCGCCGTATAGTTGGCAAAAAGCGCGTTGATGCCTGCGTCATACAGACCCACCGGCACAGCGCCGCGGGCGTGCTGGACCATCATGCTTTGCGGTACCGAAATATTCACCTGCTGAACGCCAGCGTCATACGTCACCGTCGCGCCCGGAATGATGGCCGGTAAATCTACGCAGCTATCCGCCGGAATAGCTTTTGGCAATTTGATGGCATAGCTCAGCAAATCTGACGCCTTCAGGCAGGCCAGGGATGCCGTTTTTCCACCGGCCTGGCGGAAGGTGATGAGCTTGCGATCGACCTGATTCTGATTAACATAAATATCAAAAGGATACGTACCCGGCGGCATAGCCTCGCCCTGCGCCACGACCTGAGCACTGTGGCGGTTTTCAGTACCGTGAACAAATGACATATTGAAGTTATCCGCCAGAGCACATTTGCTCCCTAACAGCGGTAAACCGGCAACGGCGATCGCAATGCGGATCGACCTGGCCACGTTGTTCATTCCATACGTTACGCTTCGTTGAGATGCCATTCCCTGTCTCTCTTATTGTACTGGAGCGTCCTTGACTTCCGTTTTTCCGCCAAAGTCATTGATATAACTGAATGAAATGGTTTTACCCACGCTGACATCTGCCGGTAATCTGAACGACAGCCGATCGCCGGGGTTAACCATATTTGCCTCAACGCTGACGCTCCTTCCTTCGCGATTTTTCATTCGCAGTGCGCCAAAGGTAATATGTAACGGGCCTTCGTTTACCACCTCTAAACCGGATCCGTTCCGCTGCCAGCGTAATTTTTTCACCTGGTCTTCAAGCGAGGTTTGCAATAACTCGGGGCGGTAAAAAAGTTTGATTCGGGTACGTACCGCAATCTGCAGCACATTTTCCACTTTGGGGCTGGGGGGGATTTCCTGGACGTTAATCCACAGCAGCGTTTCTTTATTCTGGGGCAAGCCCGTCCCCGAATAAATAAAGCGCAAAATGGCCGTTTTACCGGCATCCATTTTTAAAATTGGCGGCACAACGACAATTGGCAGAGTCTTCGGCACCTGATTTTTATCGCCCGTATCCAGCCAGGTCTGAACCATATAGGCCTCAGCAGCATCGTTTCGGATAGGTAATGATGCGGATTTATCCGTGCCTTTGTAGATAACGCGAGTCGCATCCACCTGAACACCCGCGTAGCTGCTGCAGGCACCCAGCATCAGCAGAGCAACAAAGAGCTGTTTCATCGCTTTCCTTAGCGGGCCATCCCTGGCCCTCATTGTCCTGAACCCGAATTATTTATATTCGATGGTGAATGAACTGGTGGCGTTGGCCAGGCCCGGCGTCACAACACCGAATGAACGGTAGCGCGCCTGAAAATTAAATATGGCCGTTGTCTGGCCGACGGGAACGTTTACCTTTGCCACGCTGTCACTGATGTTAGTGCCGTCTGCGATAGGTAATACATTGCCGTTGTTATCGGTGATCTCAATACCGAGACCCGTTGCGGCAGAGCTGCCTTCATTACCTTCTGCGCTAACGGACAGCAGTTCAAAGTGCCCGGGAACGGTATTGCCGTCGAAGCGCATGGTGTAATCGCCCGGGTCGCAATCTTTCAAAGAAACCTGGAAACCTTTAGAGGCGGATTTATCACCGATATTCTTAAATGCTGACGTTGGATAAGTCCCTAAATAGACTTCTTTGTTTTGAGTATCTGCCGTTACGTCGCAGGCCGAACGCTTAATTTCCCCGGTGAACTTAACGGTGCCGTTCGATGCCACGGCATTGTAGGTGGCTCCGGACAATGCCAGGACCACCAAAGGTAGTAATACTTTTTTCATGTACAGCTCCATAGAACAATAAAATATCGATTCAGTGGCGGAAAACTTTCCAGCACTGAGCATACACTCAGCGATAGCACTCCTTGCCTTAAAGGGGTATTGCTTCGATGAACTTATTGCCGGGCGCAATATAGATCAAAAGACCAATAAAAGTTAAATCGTTTAAATCAACGATATGGTTAATCATGATAGAGGAAAACAATGAAGAAAGAACAACGCCCGTTGGTTTTCAAACAAAACCTGGAATAATTCACCCATTACAAAACAATAAGATAACAATATAAAACATAAACAGAGCGGAAAAAGAACGGGAAAATATCGTTCAAAAATACCGGATTTAATTACTGGCACCCTCATGTAAAAAACCAGCCATAAAAAACCAAAAGACCCACTTACTAAAGAAATAATGATAATTCATCAGCAGGGGTAAAAATGAATAAGCCTTTAAATCACCGGGCCTCGCCAGAGCATGATTAAAATAACGCCAGGCGGAACGGCGTAAAAGTTACGCCAACAGTTAACCATTCCAGATAATTACCCGCGAGTTTTATTAATCAATAAAATCATGATAACCGACCAATAAAATCCAGTAGAACTTAATCCAATTTCGGGCGCGCGGATTTAAGCGAAAAAAAATCCGCCTTCCCGTGGAATATCTTCAGACGGCTATTTTTCGTCATTATTACCCTGAGGTTCAGCGCACCGGGCGCAGCATAAACACCACCGCTCCCCGATACCAGCGCGAGCCGGAAAGTTCACGCTCGTAGCGCGGATCCCACTCACCGTGCTGCACCAGCCCGATACGGAACGGGATCTGCAATTTTTTCAGCGCGGGCAGATAGCGGGCATAGTTCGGCACGCTGTGCCGCCCCTGATAGGTCTGTACCACCAGCTCATCCACCGGCAGCTTATTGAGCGTGGCGATATCCCCGGTGCTGGCCCAGTCCAGCAGCCCGGTGACGCCAAGCGCGAACTGAGCGGGTAATTTTTCACGCAGCGTAGTCAGGAACTGCGCGTAGTCACCCAGCCGGCGCGTTGCCGCATCAAAGTCGATTTGCAGGCCAACGACGTGATTGCCGCTCTGGCTCCAGCGCGCCAGCAGGCCGACGATCCGCGTCACGATCTCATCCGGCAGATCCAGGGTTGATAATCGGACGGTTAACCAGATACGCGGGAAGGAGAGCCTGCTGACCGGCAGGCCAACCCGCTCGAATACCGGGCGACCGCGATACAGATTCACCTCGCCCTGATGCAGATACACCACCTCGGCTCCACCCATCTCCGCCGAGCTGCCGACCCCGGACCACAGCCAGAATGCACGGCGATCGGCGGCGCGAACGCGATAGCGATCCCCCGAAATCGCAGCGGTGCAAGCCTGACCCGCGACGGTGTTTGGGTTATTGCCGGTATCGGCATGTTCACTCGCTTTAATGCAATCTTTCGCTTCAATACCCGAACAAGCATGATTGCAGCCGTGGGGAGCGACACCGTCACTGGCACTGGCATCAGCCCCCGTCCCGAAGGCCGTCAGGCCGCACAGCACGATTACCAGTAGTATTTGAGCCGCTGCGCCCATGGCCCGCCCCGGTAATCCGCTTTCAGTCGGTTAAACCAGCCCTTACGCACCGCCGGTTCAACCTCTTTACCGCCGCAGTCGTTATAGCCCGACGGCGCATAGCACATCACCGCACGGTACAGCGCAAAGCTTTTATCTTCCGGCTCTGCACGCGGATCCTGAATCACCTGCGTGTAGTACGCCTGACGATTGGGCGCACCGTCGCTGCCGTCACCCACCACGGCACCCAGCGCCAGATTGCCGTCATCTTCCGGCCAGCTGTCCACCTTCACCCGCGTGGTGCGGAAAAATTCGCCGAGGCAGTTCAGCGCGTGGGCATCATCAGCGCGGGCGTTAAGCGTATTCACCGTTTGTTCCAGCGAAGCACAGCGGTAGCCCGGCTCGGCCTTATCCCCGGCCCAGTCAAATACCGTCAGGTCGACATCCGCAAAGGCGCTGTCCACCACCGGCTGGGCGATATGGTTCGCCAGCGTTTTATCCTGTAGCCAGTGGCCGTAGCGACCGGCAATCAGGTCCTTCACCAGCAGCGTATGCAGGGCAATCGTCTTCTCTTCGTTGCCTGAGCCCTCTTTTACCTGCTGGCGCAGCAGATCGGGCGTCGCCAGTTTTTTCAGCACCAGCGAGCGATAGCGCAGGTTGGTGACCTGGCTGTCCGATGCAAATATCTTCCCGGTCTGGCCGCTGCTGACCAGCGTTGCCGCCAGCATGGCCTGCAGCATCTGCTGCTGCTCCTTATCTTTAGTCAGCGTGAGCAGATGCAGCCAGTGCTGGCGTGCAGCATCCCAGTTCTTCTGATCCATCAGCACATCGCCGTACAGCACCTGATTGCTGAAGGTCAGAATGTCATGTTCCGGCAGCGATGCCGCCGGTTTAATTGCGCCAAGCACCGTGGCGTAATCCTGCTTCTGCTCCGCCAGCAGCAGGGTCAGATACTGCCAGAGCGGGAGCTGCTGCCCCTTTTCAAAAATCGGTTTGATCTGCTCAAGATACGGCGAGTCAACGCAGGGGGTTTTGCCATCGCATTCCGTACTGCGCATCAGGCGCAGCGTCTGGATAAAGGTCAGCAGCGGCGCATCCGGCGCGCTGAGGAACCAGGCCTCGTTGCGGGTCAGATCCTTACTCAGCAGCTTGTCATCCGTTTCCGCGATCAGCGACGTCAGCTCGCCGACGCTGCCCGCCTGTTTCAGCGCCTGCTCGGCCTGCTGGGCCAGCGGGTCCCAGTCTTCCAGATACCAGTTGATGCGCCTCAACATGCCGCGCGCTGAACTGGCGTACAGCCCCTCCGGCCATTTTTGCAGGTAGGCCTGGGCCTGTTGACGTGCTTCCGTCGCGGCGGCTTTATCAATGTTTTTCACATCAAAATCACCGTACATGCCGCTGGCGTTGGCGCTGCTGCGGTTAAGATCGGTACGCATCAGCATATACGCAGCGGTTTCCGCCAGCCACGGCTGCTGGCTGCCCCCGAGCGCGGCAAAAGCGGCGGCCGCCGCCGGATAGTCCCCGGCGTAGAACTGGTTTGCCGCCAGCAGGTAGTGCTGAAACTGCGCGGCCGCGGAATTTTCCGGGAAGGCCAGCGCGGCGATCTCCGCCTGGGCCTCCGCGCTACCGTTGACCTTCAGGCGGGTTGTGGCCAGCGATCGGCGCTGTTCCGCGGTGAGCGCGGTTTCCGCCAGCAGCGCGCGATAGAACTGCTCGACTGACGCTAAGGAGTTCGACACGTGGCGATCTTCCAGGCCGCGGCTCTGCTGGCGGAAGGTATCCAGCAGCGCGTCGTCAACGCCGATTTGCCCGGCCTGCATCGTCAGCGGCAGATCGGCCACCGAGGCGGTCTCTGGCGTTTCATCCTGCAGATGCGCATACCATTCCGATATATGCGGCGCAAAATAGTAGTCGCGACTGTGAACGGCATCAACAGAGTCCGGCAGCACCGGCAGCGCAAAGGCCTTCTTCTCACCCAGCAGCCGGATCAGGTTATCCCGGGTATCATTGCCAATATCCAGCACCGGCGGGCTGCTAATCAGGCACCCCGCTGCGCTCCAGGGACAGTTCCCCATATCCGAAGAGGCGATCGCCGACTGGCTGAACAACGCCGCACCGCCTGCTGCCAGCATCAGTCCCATGACTCTGTTTTTTTGCTTCATTTTCGGCTCCTTTCCTGCGAAATCGCGCACGATCGTCCTGAAGAGTAGTACGAAATTAGCCAGGAAACTCGCCGGCTTTGATGGTCCAGGCGCTGTGATGCTGTTCCAGGCCAATTTTCGGGTAATAGCCTTCAGCCAGCGGCGCGGCCAGCAGGATCAGGCGACAGGTATCCTCAAGCTGGCGGCAGGTTTCCGCAATCAGCGCTTTGCCAATGCCGCCCTTCTGCACCGTTTCGGACACGGCGAGATCGGACAAATAGCAGCAGAAGGTGAAATCCGTCAGCGAACGGGCAACGCCCACCAGCTTCTCACCCTGCCAGGCGGTAACCGTCAGATTGGCATGTTTTAACATCTTCTCCAGGCGTTCGGCGTCGTCCAGCGGCCTTCTCTCCCCCAGCGACGTTTCGCTCAGCAGCTCAATAAACTGCCGTGTGGTGATCGGGTGGTTCACCCGATAAACAATATCCGTTCCGTTTTCCATCGCGCTGCCGTCTCCTGTGCGGTTGAACATATCTTTGATAAACATCAGATTATGCCAGTTAATTTCGCTTAGCAATGTCGGCCAGATTAACGCCTGCCGATGACGCCCGCATGAAGCTCCACCGCCCACGCCTCCAGCGAGATCTGTATCACAAAATTCAGTGACTTAGCGGCCCCGCGAAACCGCTTATCCCCTCCGGCTACCGCTCAGCGCTGCATATGACCGCTTAACCACTCTTTCCCCCGTTCAGGGGAAAAATTCGCCACCATATTCCCAGCCTTTTTTTGTGTCCTTTACTCACACATTCGTACCTCAGCCCGGACGCTGGGATCTCTTTCTTTCATTCTAAAAACCAGGTTTCCTATGAATAAAAATACGTTATTCAAGCACCTACCCTGGATGATTCTTGGAATCATCGGCGCCTGCTGTCTGGCCGTCGTCGCTCTGCGGCGGGGTGAGCATATCAGCGCACTGTGGATCGTCGTCGCTTCCGTGTCGGTCTATCTGGTCGCTTACCGCTACTACAGTCTGTATATCGCCCAAAAGGTGATGAAGCTCGACCCGACGCGTTCGACTCCCGCGGTGATCAATAACGACGGTCTGAACTACGTGCCAACAAACCGTAACGTCCTGTTCGGTCACCACTTTGCCGCCATCGCCGGTGCCGGTCCGCTGGTCGGCCCGGTGCTGGCCGCGCAGATGGGCTATCTGCCCGGCGTGCTGTGGCTGCTGGCGGGCGTGGTGCTGGCCGGTGCGGTGCAGGACTTTATGGTGCTGTTTATCTCTTCCCGCCGCAACGGCGCCTCGCTCGGCGAGATGATCAAAGAAGAGATGGGTCCGGTTCCCGGCACCATTGCGCTGTTCGGCTGCTTCCTGATTATGATTATTATCCTCGCCGTGCTGGCGCTGATCGTCGTTAAGGCGCTGGCGGAAAGCCCGTGGGGCGTGTTCACCGTCTGCTCGACGGTGCCGATCGCGCTGTTTATGGGGATCTACATGCGCTTCCTGCGGCCCGGCCGCGTTGGCGAAGTGTCGGTGATCGGTATCGTGCTGCTGGTGGCCTCCATTTACTACGGCGGCGTGATTGCGCACGACCCGTACTGGGGCCCGGCGCTGACCTTTAAAGACACCACCATCACCTTCACACTGATCGGCTACGCGTTTGTCTCCGCCCTGCTGCCGGTGTGGCTGATTCTGGCCCCGCGTGACTACCTGGCCACCTTCCTGAAAATCGGGGTGATCGTCGGCCTGGCCATCGGCATCGTGATCCTCAATCCTGAACTGAAAATGCCGGCCATTACCCAGTATATCGACGGTACCGGGCCGCTGTGGAAAGGGGCGCTGTTCCCGTTCCTGTTTATTACCATCGCCTGCGGTGCCGTCTCCGGCTTCCACGCGCTGATTGCCTCCGGCACCACGCCGAAGCTGCTGGCCTGTGAAACCGACGCGCGCTTTATTGGCTACGGCGCCATGCTGATGGAGTCCTTTGTGGCGGTGATGGCGCTGGTGGCGGCGTCGATTATCGAACCCGGCCTCTACTTCGCCATGAACACTCCGCCGGCCGGCCTGGGCATTACCATGCCGAATCTGCACGAGCTGGGCGGCGAAAACGCGCCGATGATTATGGCGCAGCTGAGAGACGTTACCGCACACGCGGCGGCCACCGTCAGCTCCTGGGGCTTCGTGATTACCCCGGATCAGATCCTGCAAACGGCGAAAGATATCGGTGAGCCTTCGGTGCTGAACCGCGCCGGCGGTGCGCCAACGCTGGCGGTGGGTATCGCCCACGTCTTCCACAAGATTGTGCCGGTGGCCGATATGGGCTTCTGGTATCACTTCGGTATTCTGTTTGAGGCGTTGTTTATTCTGACCGCGCTGGATGCCGGAACCCGTTCAGGCCGCTTTATGCTGCAGGATCTGCTGGGTAACTTCGTGCCGTTCCTGAAGAAAACCGACTCGCTGGTGGCGGGAATTATCGGTACCGCGGGCTGCGTGGGGCTGTGGGGCTATCTGCTGTATCAGGGCGTGGTTGACCCGCTGGGCGGCGTGAAGAGCCTGTGGCCGCTGTTCGGTATCTCTAACCAGATGCTGGCCGCCGTGGCGCTGGTGCTGGCGACCGTGGTGCTGGTGAAAATGAAGCGCACCCAATACATCTGGGTAACCGTACTGCCAGCCGTCTGGCTGCTGATCTGCACCACCTGGGCGCTGGGCCTGAAACTGTTCAGCACTAATCCGCAGATGGAAGGCTTCTTCTATATGGCCGGTCAGTACAAGGAACGCATTCAGGCCGGCGGTGCCGAGCTGACCCAGCAGCAGATCGACAATATGCATCATATTGTGATCAACAACTACACTAACGCCGGACTGAGTATCCTGTTCCTGATTGTGGTGTACAGTATTATCTTCTACGGCATTAAAGCGTGGATGAAGGCGCGCCGGACGGACCAGCGCACCGACAAAGAAACGCCTTATGTCCCGGTGCCGAAAGAAGGGGTGAAAGTCTCTTCCGGCCACTGATCGTCTCAGAATCTCAGCCCCGCCATGCGGGGCTGTCTCCTGCCCGACGGCGGGGGATCGCTTAAGGAGCGGCGTATGTTCGACAACCTCGGCGCGGCAAAAAAATACCTCGGTCAGGCGGCAAGAATGCTGGTAGGCATCCCCGATTACGATACCTACGTCCTGCATATGCAGACCAATCACCCGGACAAACCGGTGATGACCTATAAGGAATTTTTCCGCGAACGCCAGCAGGCCCGCTACGGCGGCGACGGCAAAGGCGGAATGCGCTGCTGTTAACAGGAACGATTATGACCCCGATTGCAGTCACCGTTTTAACCGGTTTCCTCGGCGCAGGCAAAACCACCCTGCTGCGCCATATCCTGCACGAACAGCAGGATTACAAAATCGCCGTAATTGAAAATGAGTTCGGCGAAGTCTCGGTAGATACCCAACTGATTGGCGATCGCGCCAGCCAGATTACCACCCTGACCAACGGCTGCATCTGCTGCACCCGCGCCAACGAGCTGGAGGACGCGCTGCTGGATCTGCTCGACGGGCTGGACAACGGCGATCTGAGCTTTGACCGGCTGGTGATTGAGTGCACCGGCATGGCGGACCCCGGCCCGATCCTGCAAACCTTCTTCTCCCACGAAATTATCTGCGAACGCTATCTGCTGGACGGGGTGATTACCCTGGTGGATGCGGTGCATGCCGACCAGCAGTTAAACCAGTTCAGCCTGGCGCAGTCGCAGATCGGCTACGCGGATCGCATTCTGCTGAGCAAAACCGACGTCTCCGGCGACAACGCGGCGCTGACCGAACGGCTCCAGCGCATCAACGCCCGCGCGCCGATCTATCCGGTGGTCCACGGCCAGATCGATCTCGCCCTGCTGTTCGATACCCGCGGCTTTATGCTGGAGGAGCAGGTGGTGGTCGCCAAACCGCGCTTCCAGCGCATTCACGAGGCGCAGAACGCCATCTCCTCAATCGTGGTGGAGTTTGACTACCCGGTGGTGCTGGGGGACGTGTCGGCGGTCATGGAGAACCTGCTGGGCAGCTTTGCCGAAAGCCTGCTGCGCTACAAGGGGATGCTGTGGATCGCCGACCAGCCGTGCCGCCTGCTGTTCCAGGGCGTGCAGCGGCTCTACAGCGCCGACTGGGATCGTCCTTGGGAAGCGGACGAGCAGCCGCACAGCACGCTGGTGTTTATCGGCGTGAACCTGCCGGAAGCGGAGATCCGAAGCGCCTTTGACGGGCTGAAGGTGAACCCGCCTGCCGCACAGTAGCCATTTCATCCTGTTCAGATAGCGACGGCGAACCGGCATGGTTTAGCCGTCGCGCAACGGCAGCGCATCCCCTCCACGGCCTTTCCCTTACCGGCCACCTGACACTGCCTGCCTGCCTGCCTGCCTGCCTGCCTGCCTGCCTGCCTGCCTGCCTGCCTGCCTGACAGGCATCTTATTTTGCCTGGCCGGCCCACACCACCATCACTTTGTCATCGCCCTTTTCGCGCACAAAACCGTAGCCCTGCAGCAGAGCCAGCGTGGTCTGTTTCCCCGCGCCCAGCGCCGGATGGCGGGCGCGAAACTGCCCGAGCCGCTGCCAGTGACGCAGGCTGGCGGCCGCGCTGCCGTTCAGATCCTGCCAGTTCATGTCCGATCGCGTGCCCTGCAGCGGATCCGATCCGGTCGGGCCAAACGGCCGCGCCGATTCATCGCCGTAAAAGATCTGTACGGCTCCGGGTGCCAACAGCAGCAGCTCCGCCGACCGCGTACCGCCCTCGCGGAACAGCCGGGTATCGTGCGACGACAGATAGCTCAGGACGTTAAATTCCTGCAGTTTTTCCGCCATCTGCTGCCAGACGCCGTCCATATTCGCCAGGCAATCCGCCGCACCGGTTGCCTGATCCTGATAATCGAAATTGATCATCGCGTCGAAACCGTGCTGGTAGAAGGCACTCTGCATCACCCCGTGGCCCCACGACTCGCCGGTCATCCAGAACGGCGAGTCATCGATTTTTTTCTGTGGGTTAGCCTGCTTCCACGCCGCCAGCGCCTCCGTGGCCTGCGTTTTCAGCTGCTGCCAGGCCTCCAGCTCCACGTGCTTCGCCGTATCGACGCGGAAGCCGTCGATGCCGTAGTCGCGCACCCACTGGCTCAGCCAGTGGGTCAGGTAATCGCGCGGGGTGTATCCGGCGATCTCCCGCGCGGCGGAGTCGGGTTTATGGCGATAAAACAGCGGCAGCCCGGAAGGTTCGGTGGATTCGGTTTTCAGATCCGGCAAAAAGGCCAGCGACATGGTCAGGTCGTCAAACCCGGGGTTGTCGTAGTCGCCAATGTCGGTGCGGATCCACTTTTTGCCCCACCAGTTTTGCCAGGCGGTTTTGTCACCGAAGTTGATGTAGTCATTAAAGCTGTGCCAGTTCTGCCCGGCGGCGGGCTTCCAGTCGGTCCAGCGTTCACCGAGGATCTTCCTGCGTTCCTCATCGTTCAGATAGAGCGCGCCGAACTCATAGCTTTGCATATCCGCCAGCGTCGCGTAGCCCGCGTGATTCATCACCACATCAAACAGCACGCGGATGCCGCGCCGGTGCGCTTCATCAATCAGCGTGCGCAGATCGTTTTCATCGCCCATGTTGGCATCCAGCCGCGTCCAGTCCTGAGTGTAATAGCCGTGATAGGCGTAATGTGGGAAATCGCCTTTGGTACCGCCGCCCACCCAGCCGTGAATTTGCTCCAGCGGCGAGCTGATCCACAGCGCGTTAACCCCCAGCTGCTGCAAATAATCAAGCCTGCCGGTCAGGCCCTTCAGATCGCCGCCGTGAAAGGTGCCGATCTCCTGCAGGCCGTCTTTATGCCGCCCGTAGCTGTGGTCATTTGACGGGTCGCCGTTAACAAAACGGTCGGTGAGGACGAAATAGACCGTGGCGTTGTGCCACTGAAACGCCGCTGCATCGTGGGCTTTCTCCGCTTCCAGCAGCAGGAGTCCATTGCTCTCCGCCGCCGGCTGCAGGGTGATTTTTCCGTCGTGGACCGTGGCAGTTTGCTGGCTGTAAAAGTCCCGCACCACGCTGCCTTCGGCAAAGGTTTGCCCGACGGGTATGGTCAGGGGTTTGCCGCTGCTGACCGGGCACTGCCGCGCAACGGCGGCGGGCGCATCGCTTGCGCCTTTCACGCTCAGCAGCAGCGTGGGCGTGCCGGAACGGGTATCCAGCTGCACCTGATAATCGCCATCGCGGAAAATTCGCCACTGGGGCGCGCTGCCGCTGCAGGGCTTCAGCGAGAGCATCTGATTAAGCCTGATGTCGCTCGCCGGCTGCCAGCACTGCTCCCCCTGCTGCAGGGTTATCGGCTGCGCGCCTTTTTTCAGCGCGGCCTGGCTGCGCCAGACGCCGGTTCCGTCGTCGGTCAACGGAGGAAAGTTCGAAGCGCGCCAGTCGGCGCAGGCAATGCCGGGCAGCAAGAGCAGAAGTAACGCAGTGTGTTTCATGAAAGAGCCCCATGATGGCGATTTTCCCCAGTGTGCCGCGAAGGCAGAACGTGCGGATCATCCCCCTGACGGATCCGCAGGGAGGAGAACGAGGGAGGAGAAAACAGGCCGTTTCCGGGACGGCGAAACGGTGAAAATCGGCACCTGAATTCGACACTGCGCAATTTTTATGCAATTTATGGGTGACATCATTTCGGAATTGGATTATTTCTGTACGTGCCGAATGAGGTTATTTTTGGTACAATTCGCGATTCGACCGACAAATTTGACTTAAAAGAAAGGATTGGAATGATTATTTCCGACCAGGAGAGCTAATGATATCGATACCCAAGCGACGACCTGGGGCAGCGATACTCATGTTTTTCACCCTGATGTTTTCAGGGGGCGTGCTGGCAAAGACGCACACAGAAACAGCGAGTCACAAAGCCCACGTCATCAAGACCAGCGTTAAGAAACAGGCAAGCAGTAAACAAGAGTATTCTCGCAATAGTGTAAAGAGTAGTTCACTTCCTGATTTGCGAAAATACCCTTCCGGAACCCCAAGGAAAAAAGCGTTTCTCCGGACGGTCATGCCTTATATCACCAGCCAAAACGCGGCGATTACCGCCGAGCGTAACTGGCTGCTCAGCAAACAGTACAACGGCCAGTGGTCGCCCGCGGAACGCACGCGCCTGAAGGATATTGCCCAACGCTATAAAGTGAGCTGGTCCGGCAACACGCGTCGTATTCCCTGGAACGCGCTGCTTGACCGCGTAGACATTATCCCAGACAGCATGGTCGCCACCATGGCGGCAGCGGAAAGCGGCTGGGGTACGTCGAAGCTGACGCGTAACAACAACAATCTTTTTGGCATGAAATGCGCAAAAGGGGCGTGTAAAAACGGGCCTGGCAAAGTGAAAGGCTACTCTCGCTATGATTCCGTGCAGGACTCCGTTCAGGCTTACGTGACCAACCTGAATACGCACGCGGCCTACGCATCGTTCCGTAAGTCCCGCGCCCAGCTGCGCAAAGCGGACCAGGAAGTGACGGCAACCGCGATGATCCACAAGCTGAAGGGCTACTCAACCCGGGGCCAGAGCTATAACAACTACCTGTTTGCCATGTATCAGGACAACCAGCAGCTGATTGCCGCGCATATGTAATCCCGCGTTAAACGGGCTGTGGGCCAGCTGGCCTACAGCCCCAGCGCCTCCTTCAGGCTTTTCAGATAGCGGCGGCTGACCGGAACGGTATGCCCGTCGCGCAGCAGCAGCTCCGCCTGGCCGTTATCCTCCAGACGAATTTCCTTCAGTTGGGTCATATTCACCAGATACTGGCGATGGCAGCGCAGCAGCGGCGTGCGGCTTTCCAGCGTGCGCAGGGTCAGCTCGGTAAACCCCTCCTTCCCGTCCTGGCTGGTGACGTAAACCCCGCTCATCCGGCTGCTGACGAACGCCACCTCATCCATCTGCAGCAGCCAGATGCGGCTGTGGCCGCTGCAGGGGATGTATTTCAGCGGCTGCTGGTTCTCCGGCAGCAGCGAGATATCCTGCACCTGCCGCTCCTGGCGCAGCCGTGCCAGCGTCTTGCCCAGCCGCTGCTGCTCGATCGGCTTCAGCAGATAGTCAAACGCGTGCTCTTCAAACGCCTGAATCGCGTACTCATCAAAGGCGGTGAGAAACACGATATAGGGGCGATGGCGGCGGTCGAGCATCCCGGCCATCTCCAACCCGCTGATGCGCGGCATCTGGATATCCAGAAACAGCACGTCCGGGCGCAGGTTATTGACCGCGCCGATCGCCTCAATGGCGTTGCCGCACTCGCCGACGATCTCAATATCGCTCTCGTCCTGCAGCAGAAAGCGCAGGTTTTCGCGTGCAAGCGGTTCATCATCCACAATCAGCACTCTCAACATGCCGTTTCCTCCATTGGCAGGCGCAGCGTCACCCGGGTGAAACAGTCCGGCTCGCAGCTCACCGTCAGCCCGTAAGCGTCGCCAAAACGCGCGCGCAGGCGCTTATCCACCAGGCTCATGCCTAAGCCATTACCGCTGCTTTTCGGCTGGTACAAACCGGCATTATCTTCCACTTCGACGATAACGTGTTGCCCTTCACTGCGGGCGCGGATGGTGATCGCCCCGCTGCCCAACAGCTGCGAGGTGCCGTGCTTAATGGCATTTTCCACAATCGGCTGTAGCGTGAAGGCCGGTAAATGCTGATGCGCCAGCGCCTCCGGCACCTGCATCTCCACCCTCAGCTGCGACTGGAAGCGCGCCAGCTCTATCTGCAGATAGGCGTTGATATGCTCAATCTCATTGTCCAGCGTCACAATCTCGGAGGGTCGCTTGAGGTTTTTGCGAAAGAAGGTCGACAGATACTGCACCAGCTGCCCGGCGCGCTCGCCGTCATGACGGATCACCGCCTTCAGGGTATTCAGCGCGTTGAACAGAAAATGAGGATTGACCTGCGCATGCAGCAGTTTGATCTCCGACTGGGCCAGCAGCGCCTCCTGGCGTTCATATTTCCCCGCCAGGATCTGCGCCGACAGCAGCTGCGCGATCCCCTCGCCCAGCGTGCGGTTGATCGAACTGAACAGGCGGTTACGCGCCTCATACAGTTTAATGGTGCCAATCACCCGCTGATTCTCACCGCGCAGCGGGATCACCAGCGTCGAGGCCAGCTTGCAGTTGGGGTGCAGCGAACAGCGGTACGGCACTTCGTTACCGTCGGCGTACACCACCTCACCGCCTTCAATAGCCCGCCAGGTATAGCTGGAAGAGATCGGCTTGCCGGGCAGATGATGATCGTCGCCGATACCGGTAAACGCCAGCAGCTTCTCCCTGTCGGTTATCGCCACCGCGCTGATATCCAGCTCTTTGTACAGCACCTGCGCCACCTTCATGCTGTTTTCTTCGTTAAAGCCCTGCCGCAGTATCCCCTCCGTCGAGGCCGCCACCTTCAGCGCGGTGGCGGAAAACGCCGAGGTGTATTTTTCAAACATCGCCCGTTTATCGAGCAGGATGCGCATAAACATCGCCGCGCCGAGGGTATTGGTCACCACCATCGGCGCAGAGATGCTGCCCACCAGATGCAGCGCATCCTGAAACGGCCTGGCGATCAGCAGGATAATCAGCATCTGCACCACTTCGGCGACAAAGGTGATAGCCCCGGCGGTCAGCGGATTAAACAGCTTATCGATGCGGCCCCGCTTAATCAGAAAACTGTGCAGCAGGCCGCCGATTAGCCCTTCGGTAATGGTGGAAACCATACAGCTCAGCGCGGTCATACCCCCCAGCGAATAGCGGTGCAGACCGCCGGTCAGCCCGACCAGCCCACCGACCACCGGGCCGCCGAGCAGGCCGCCCATCACCGCGCCGATGGCCCGGGTGTTGGCGATCGAATCTTCGATGTGCAGACCAAAGTAGGTGCCCATAATGCAGAATACGGAGAAGGTGATATAGCACAGCAGCTTGTGCGGCAGGCGCACAGTGACCTGCATCAGCGGGATAAACAGGCGGGTTTTGCTCATCAGCCAGGCAATAACCAGAAAAACGCACATCTGCTGCAACAGCAGTAAAACTAACTTGAACTCGTACATGCCCTGCCATCCACAACCGGTAAGGTGGATAAAATACCGCTATTAGCGAAACGTTTCTTTGCCGCAGGCCAGAAAAACGCGATCGCGTCGGTGATTTTTGTCTTTTAGGGGAAATCGGGCAGCACCGGCGGCGCTGCCCGTGGAGGCGAGAGACTTACGGGCGATGCCCGCTCACGTCATTCTGGTAGCTGAGCAGGAAGCGCTGGGTGCGCTGATGCTGAGGCCGGGTAAAGATTTGCTCCGGCTCCCCATCTTCCACAATCGCGCCGTCGGCCATAAAGATAATGCGGTCGGCAATGTCGCGGGCAAACGACATCTCGTGGGTCACCAGCAGGATGGTCGTCTGATGATCGATAATCGAACGGATCACCTGTAGCACCTCCTGCACCAGTTCCGGGTCCAGCGCGGAAGTCGGCTCATCCAGCAGGATCACCTTCGGTTTCACCGCCAGCGAACGGGCGATCGCCACGCGCTGCTGCTGACCGCCGGAAAGCATCGCCGGATAGCTGTCGGCCTTCTCACGCAGCCCAACCTTCTCCAGCAGATTCAGGCCAATGGCATCCGCTTCCGCCTTCGGCATTTTTTTACCGATGATCAGTCCTTCGGTGATGTTCTGCAGCGCCGTTTTGTTTTTAAACAGGTTGTAGTGCTGAAACACCATGCCGGTTTGCTGGCGCAGGGCGTTTTCCTGTTTGGTACTGATTTTAGCGACATCTACCGTCAGATCGCCGATGGTCAGCGTACCGCTTTCCGGCTTTTCCAGCAGGTTAATGCAGCGCAACAGCGTGGATTTCCCCGAGCCGGAAGGCCCGATAATCGCCACCACTTCCCCCTGCGCCACCGAAAGATCCACATCCTTCAGCACGTGGGTTTTGTCATAAAACTTATTCAGCTTGCTTATCGTCAACATCGGCTGGGTTCCTTAGCGATAAGGCCGGTTAAGGCGCTTTTCCAGACGCTTTTGCAGCATCGTCAGCAGAATGGTCACGGCCCAGTAGATCAGCGCCACCGCGATATAGCTTTCGAGGAAGCGGAAGGAGTTACTCGCCAGGATCTTGGTCTGCGAGAAGATCTCCGTTACGCCGACGGTAAAGGCCAGCGATGACTCTTTAATCAGCATAATCAGGTAGTTGGCCATACCCGGCACGGCCACGCGAATGGTCTGCGGCAGGATCACCCGGCGGAAACCCTGCCAGCGGGTCAACCCGACCGACAGGCAGGCTTCCATCTGGCCCGGCTCAATGGCGTTCATCGCGCCGCGGAACTCCTCGGCGAGGTTGGCGGCGTTCTTAAAGCTGAGCGCAATAATGGTCGCGGAGATGGCGTTCATCATGCTGATGCCGGGGAACAGCTGCGGGATACCAAAGTAAAAAATAAACAGCGTCACCAGCGTCGGCACCGAGCGGAAAAACGATATATACAGCTCGGCCAGCGGGGTCAGGATCATGATGCGGTTGCGGATCAGCAGCGCCAGGCCAACGCCCATCACCGAAGCGATCACCATCGAGGTGACCGCCAGGAACAGTGTCATCGGTAAGAAGCTGAGCAGCGAAGGAAACGCCTCCAGCATAAAACGCAGATCGAAATTCATTGGCTTACTGTTCCTTGCTGACGTCCTGTTTCAGATACTGCTCGGACAGTTTGGTCAGCGTGCCGTCGGCGGCCAGTGCTTTCAGCGCGTCGTCAAATTTCGCACGCAGCTCGTCGCCCTGGGCATTTTTCACAAACGGGAACGCTTCCTGATAGCGATAGACCGGGTTGCCGGACAGCTTCAGCGGCAGGCGGGAGTTATCAATCAGCAGCTGCGCACCGGCGCGGTCCATGATGTAGGCGTCAATACGGCCCAGCGCCACGTCCTGTACGATCGCGCTTGGCTCTTCGTAGGTGTGAATGTTGATGCCGGCATCCGGATAGTTTTTACGCAGGAAGTTCTCTTTGCTGCTGCCCACGTCCACGCCCAGGCGCTTGCCTTTCAGGTCATCGATTGACTGGATAGAGTCGTCATCTTTGCGGGTCACCAGCTGCGCGCCGGAGTAGATGTAGGTCTGGGAGAACTGGTATTTATCGCGGCGCTTTTCGTTGGCTTCAACCTGGTTGGCGATAGTGACGATTTTGCCGGAATCCAGCATGCCGAACAGGCCGGTCATATCGGCAGTGGTTAATTCCACGCGGGAATAACCCAGCTTTTTCGCCACGGCATTCACGACGGCAATATCATAGCCTTCTAAATCCTTACCGTTTTGACGGTAGGAGAAACCAATACTCACGCCGAAAGTACCGACCTGAAGGACTTTTTCTGCATCGACGGCTTTCTCTTTATTATTATCACAGCCGGCAACCAGAACCGATAACCCCAGAACCAGTGCGAGAATTCCTTTATTTGTAGATTTCATTATTTACCCTGATTAAAATTTTGTATAAATAACAATATAATAGAGGCGAAAATATCTGTCGTGGCGCCGGGATGTCGGCAGCCAACAAAAAGGAATAAGATATAACATAAGGTTATATAAAATCCCCAGATGAAACAGGATAGCAGTTGCACCACCGGTATAGTTAATAAAATAATAAGAACCATCTTAATCCGCAAAATAACGGATTTTCTAACCAGAGAGAGAATTATGCGTATTGTAGCCTGTGGTGACCTGCTATTTTCCAGCCGTAACCTGGTCAACCGCCTTGATAAAAGAATTATTAACTTACTAAAGGGCGCTGATGCAGTGTTTGCTAATGCTGAATTCAGCTGTCCGCAGCCGAATATTCCCCCTGCGGCAGGTCGTGGCTACATCACGGCGGTCAAACCGGCCACGCTGGATGAGTTTGTCGATCTGAACATCAAGCTGGTTTCCTTCGCCAACAACCACACCGGCGACTTCGGCTGGGAAGGCGTACTGAGCACCATCGACGCGGCGGAAGCGCGCGGCCTGGTTCCCTGCGGCGTGGGCCGCAACCTCGACGATTCCCGCCTGCCGCGCTTCCTCGACACCGCCGCCGGCCGCGTGGGTGTGGTGGCGCTCGGTTCAACCCGCTCCGAGGTATTCCTGGCCGCCAACGGCGGCGCGGGCACCGTGGCGCGTCCGGGCCTGAACCCGCTGCGCTGGGGCCGTGCCTACGTGCTGCCCGACGAGCAGTTCGAACAGTTGAAAAACATCACCCGCCTGCTGGGCACCGATGAAAGCGTACGCGAAGGTATGCGCGTTGAGGTGATGGCCGACAAAGGGCCTGACGAGTTTAAATTTGGCTCGCTGTTCGAAAGCTCGCTGCAGATTGAGCGCGGCGAGAAAGCCGGCGTGCGTACCTGGTACAACGAGCAGGACTGCCAGGAAAACGAACACAGCGTGCGCGATGCCGCCAACCGCAGCGACTTCACCCTGGTCAGCCTGCACACTCACGAAGGCGATAAGGACAGCTGGTACAGCCCGGATGCACCGGAGTTCGTTGAATCCTTCGCCCATCGCGCAGTAGAGGCCGGTGCCGATGCGGTAGTCTGCCACGGGGCGCACTTTATGCGCGGCGTGGAAATCTACAACGGCAAACCAATCTTCTATAACCTCGGCAGCCTGCTGATGGAATTTGAAGCCGGTGAATCAATTATCGGCCCGGAAATGTACCAGGCCTACGGCCATAAAGTGGATGCACGCCCGTCGGATCTGCACCGCGCCCGCGCCAAAAACACCGCAGGCGAGTTCACCGGCTTCAATGCCGAAGCGCGCTTCTCGCAGAACGCACTGGCGGTGTTTGACGTGGAAGGCAGCAACATCCGCGTGCAGCTGCTGCCGCTGGACCTGGGCATGGACAGCCCGCGCGTGCTGGATCGCGGCCTGCCGCAGATCGTCAGCCACCAGCAGGGCCACGAGATCGCCGCACTGCTGACGCGCATGAGCGAACGCTACGGCACCGAGTTCAGCTACCAGGAACAGGACGGCATGATCGCCTTTAACGCCCGTTAAGCGTCATTAAATACATCCGGTCGCCGACCGGATGTATACTTTGACTATTGATTCATAAAGGAACCGGGCCGAAATGGACGTAATACATTCCCTCTTACAGCGTAAAACGCAGCTTGCAGGCTTACTCTTCGCCGCCACCTCACTGTTCTCTGCCGCCGCCGACGCGTGGCAGCCGATTGATATTGATGACGACAGCGTGCTGCGATCCCCGCCCTCGATTGCGGTGCGTAACGGCACGCTGTACTTCGACGGCAAAATCATTGAAGGCTCCGCCGAGAAACTGCACCGCCAGCTGGAGATGCGACGGGTGGAAAAAGTCTCGTTCAACAGCATCGGCGGCGATGCCAAAGAAGCGATGGAGATGGGCCGTGAAATTCACAAGCGTAAAATGGACGTTGAAGTCAGAAACGTCTGCGCCTCCGCCTGCGCCAACTATATCTTCCCCGCAGGAAATAATAAGTTCGTGACCCAAAACGCCTACCTGCTGTGGCACGGCAGCCTGCACAGCCCGACCGATGAAATCGCGCTGGAGTCAAACGACCAGGGTCAGACGCACGAGAAGCTGGTGACTTCAACGGTGTTCACCACGTTAAAGCAGCAGGAAGCGGATTTTTATCAGCTGATCGGCGTCAATGGCGATCTCGCCTGGTGCCCGCAGCAGCAGGCCGATTATCATCAAAAATTCCCGGAAAAATGGTTCTCCTGGTCGCACGCTAACCTGGCAAAATTCGGCGTGAACAACGTTCGCTTTGCCACCAGTGCCGCCCGCTGGCAGAGCACCATGAGCGGCAAAGGCGTGATATTTGCTGACTACTGCCAATAATTTCCTCGCCAGGCTGCGGAAAATCCACTAGCTTATGTACTCTTGTACTAGCAATGGAGATCAATTAATGGATTTTACTTCTCTCGCTCAGGTGAGATCACGCATTGATGAGCTGGATAATCAGCTGGTCGCGCTGATTGCCGAACGTGGAAAGTGCGTAAAAGCGGCTGCGGCGTTTAAAACCGACGACGCTGAGGTTCGCGCTCCCGATCGGGTTCAGCAGGTGGTTGATCTGGCCCGCCGCCGTGCGTCAGAGCATGGGCTGCCGGAAGAGATTATCGAAAGCGTGTACCGCGCGATGATCGGTGCATTTATTGACTACGAGCTGCGCCAGCATCAGCAGCTAACGCAGCAAAAATCTCGCACAGATGCACCAGCATAAAATCCAGCCGATCGCCTGCCGCCTGCCGGGCATTGAGGCAGTGGCTGCGGACAGCAGCTTTTCCTTTGGCCGCCACAGCCATGACTGCTTCGGTATCGGGCTGATGGATCGCGGTGCGCAAAAATCCCATAGCGGCCGCGGTCAGGTTGAGTCCGCTGCCGGAAATATCATTACAGTGAATCCTGGCGAGGTCCATGACGGTGCGCCGCTAGGAGAATCGCGGGCGTGGCGCATGCTCTATTTCCAGCCCCCGCTGATGGCAGAATACTTCGGCCATCTTTCCGATACGGCCAACTCGCTCACCGAATTTATTCGTCCGGTTTTTCACGATCCCCACCTGGCAGGCCACTTCAACCGCCTATTTTATACCCTCACCGCCTGCGTAGATCGTCATTTCAAGCTGGCAGTCGATGAAGCCTTGCTGGCCCTAAGCGGGGCAGTGACGCAGCCCACCCGGCGAGAACCCGGCTTGGCTAATGATGTTATCCACCTCACGCGGGAACGGATGGATGACGATCCCGCAAGCCCGATCACGCTGGCCGAAATGGCCACGGCTGCGGGGTTAAGCCCATTTCAACTGCTGCGAGGATTTTCGCGCCGTATGGGCATCACGCCGCATGGCTATCTGATGCAGCGCCGCCTGGGGCTGGCCCGCCAGCGGATCGTACAGGGCTGCTCACTGGCGGAAGCCGCTGCCGATGCCGGTTTTGCCGATCAAAGCCATATGACCCGATTATTTGTGCGCAGCTTCGGCTACACGCCAGGGCTGTTTGCACGCAGTCTAAACTGATCGACTCCCTGCAATTTCGTTCAAGATCTCCGCGTATGCCCCCTGCACACTGCCTCCTCGTTTAATTTGCGTAAAGGGGCATAGCATGCTGATTTCCATGGGTTCTACCGTTAGTGCTGATTATCTGATGACATCATTGTTGATCGTTATGTCTCCCGGAACCGGGGCGCTGATTACGCTGTCCGCCGGCCTGAAACAAGGGTCACTCAGCGCGCTGCTTGCCGCTGGGGGATGCACGCTTGGCGTCGTGCCGCATATGCTGGCGGCGATCACCGGGCTGGCGGCACTCCTGCACGCCAGCCCGACGGCTTTCGCGGTGGTCAGGTATGCTGGAGTCTGTTACTTACTGGTGATGGCCTGGCAGACAATGCGTGAATCTGGCCCACTGTCAGTTACAGCAGAAAGTCCCCAACCGAGCGCCAGGCGTTTGGTCTTGCAGTCGATAGCCGCAAACATACTCAATCCTAAACTGTCGCTATTCTTTCTGGCCTTTCTGCCACAGTTTGTCAGGCCTGATGCAACGTCGCCGCTGCAGAGCATGCTAATGCTTTCTGCCATTTTTGCCGCAATGACTTTTGCCGTCTTTGCGCTCTATGGCCTGTTCGCCGCCGCACTCAGCCAGCGCATTCTTGCCAGCCAGCGCATTATGTTGCTAATACGCTGGTCGGTGGCCCTGGCCTTTATCGCCATCGCCCTGCGCCTGGCAACCGCCAGCCAGTAAAACCCAGTGAATAACGCCAGTTAAATACGGACAAAAGGTCCAATTAACTGGCTTAAATCAATAAAGCAGCGTAAAGAATTGCAAATGACGAGCTAAATAACAGGCCGCGTGGTAGAAATATCCGGTGTTTAACTCCCGAGGACAATTTTCTTTCCGCATCGACGAGAAGCAACAGCGCGGATAAGTTGTAAAAATTATGGACAATCAGTTCAGAAACGAACGCTCTACACCCCCTGTCGTACTCGCTTTCCCCTGCTCCCTTTCCGGTGAACAACACTGGCGCAACGCGCTTTAGTCCCGATCTTCCGTTTTGGCATCGCGCACCCCGTGCGTTCTTATGCCCTGTTTAATTTCAGCCTGCGTCGGTTAATCCGCGCTTTCAGGCTCGCTTTTCACATCTTACGGAAGATGCATCATGATTTACTGGCTGTTACTGGCGCTGGCCATCGCCTTTGAAATTACCGGCACCCTGCTGATGAAGTGGTCAGGGGTCAGCGGCAATCCGCTCGGCTATTTTTTAATGCTGCTGATGATCGCCCTCTCCTACATCACCCTGTCGTTTTCGATTAAGAAAATCGCCCTCGGCGTGGCCTATGCGATGTGGGAAGGGATCGGCATTCTGTTTATTACCCTGTTCAGCGTGCTGCTGTTTGAAGAGTCGCTGTCGCTGACCAAACTGCTCGGCCTGACCACGCTGGTGGTGGGTATCGCACTGATTAAGTCCGGTACCCGCGCGGCGAAGAAAAGCGGGGAGGTGCAGCATGCAGGCGTTTGAGTGGGTACATGCGGCGTGGCTGACGGGTGCCATCGTGCTGGAAATCGTCGCCAATATTTTCCTGAAACTGTCCGACGGCTTCCGGCGTAAGATTTACGGCGTGCTGTCGCTGGGTGCGGTGCTGGCGGCGTTCAGCGCGCTGTCTCAGGCGGTGAAGGGGATCGATCTGTCGGTGGCCTATGCGCTGTGGGGCGGCTTCGGTATCGTGGCTACCGTCGCCGCGGGCTGGGTGCTGTTCGGCCAGCGCCTGAACCGCAAGGGCTGGGCCGGACTGCTGCTGCTGCTGATCGGCATGGTGCTGATTAAGCTGGCCTGATGGCTGAACGGCGCCAGCGCATTCAGCGGTAGTACACCGCGATGCGCTGGCCGTTCAGCTCCTCGATGGTGACCGGCAGATCGAAGATATCCTCAATCACCTGCGGCACCATCACCTCCTGCGGCGTGCCGCGAAACACCAGCCTGCCGCTCTTCATCGCCAGAATGTAGTCCGACCAGGCCGAAGCAAAGTTGATATCGTGGATCACCAGCACAATTGACTTCTCCAGCTCATCCGCCGCGCGGCGCAGCTGGCGCATCATCGCCACGCTGTGCTTCATATCCAGGTTGTTCAGCGGCTCATCCAGCAGCACGTACTTGGTGTCCTGGCATAACACCATCGCCACAAAGGCGCGCTGGCGCTGCCCGCCGGAAAGCTCGTCCAGATAGCGGTTTTGCAGCGGGATCAGGTCCAGAAAGCCCAGCGCCTGGTCAACGTGGCGGCGATCGTCGGCGTTCAGCCGCCCTTTGCTGTAGGGATAACGGCCGAAGCTGACCAGATCGTACACCGTCAGGCGGCTGGTGAAATGGTTCTCCTGGCGCAGCACCGACAGCACCTGCGCCAGCTTTTCACTGTTGGCGTCGCTGACGTCCAGCGCATCCACGCTGACGCTGCCGCTGTCCGCCACCAACAGGCGGCTAATCACCGACAGCAGCGTGGATTTCCCCGCGCCGTTGGGTCCGATAATCGAGGTCACGCCCGATGACGGCAGAGTGGCACAGATATCCTGCAGGACCGGCTGCTGGTCATAGTGTTTACTGACATTTTTTACTTCAATCACTTTTTGGCCTTCTTCAGCAACAGGTAGATAAACAGCGCGCCGCCGGTAAATTCAATCACTACCGACAGGGTTCCGGCCATATCCAGCAGGCGCTCCAGCACCAGCTGGCCGCCGATCAGCGTGACCATGCCGATCAGTACGCTGCCGGGCAGCAGATAGTGATGCCGCCAGGAACCGATCAGCGGATAGGTCAGGTTGACGATCAGCAGGCCGAGGAACATCATCGGCCCAACCAGCGCGGTCGACGTCGCCACCAGCAGCGCGACCAGCAGCAGAATGCCGGTCACGTTACGGCGATACGGCACGCCCAGGGCGGTGGCGGAATTCGCCCCCAGCGCAATCACGTCCAGCCGGTGGCGCATCCGCCAGACCAGCAGCGACACCAGCGCGACAATCAGCGCGCAGACCATCAGCACGCCGCTGTCGGCGCGGGTAAAGGTGGCGAATATCCGGCTTTGCAGCACGGCAAACTCGCCGGGCGACATCAGCCGCTGCATCAGTCCGGAGGCGCTGCGGAACAGCGTGCCGCACACCAGGCCTATCAGCAGCACGCGGTGCAGATCCATCCCGGAACCGCTCAGCAGCCAGCGATACAGCAGCGTAGCGAACGTCACCAGCAGCGCCCCTTCCGCCAGGAAGCGGCCCACGCTGCCGAGCATGCTCAGCCCGCCGATATCCAGCGCGAAGATCAGCACGGTTTGCAGCAGGACAAACAGCGACTCCAGCCCCATCACCGACGGCGTCAGAATGCGGTTCTGCGTCACCGTCTGGAACAGTAGCGTACCGATGCCGGAGGCAAACGCCACCAGCACCATCGTCGCCAGGATCTGACCGCGATGCTTAAGGATGTAGGCGATATTGCCGTGGAGCTGAACGGTCATAAAGATCGCCATCAGCACCAGCACCAGCGCGCTCAGCAGCAGCAGGCGACGGCCCGGCGTGAACCGGCTGGACGTTGAATTCTCAGTGTACACGGCGTTTTGACCTCACAATCAGCACGAGGAAAATAACCGCACCCAGCACGCCAAGCAGCGCGCTTACGGGGATTTCAAACGGATGGATAATCAGCCGACCGATAATATCGCAGGCCAGCACCAGCATCGCCCCCAGCAGTGCGACCCAGGGCACGGTGCGCCGCAGGTTATCCCCCAGCGCCAGGCTGACGATATTCGGCACGATCAGGCCGAGGAACGGCAGCACGCCCACCACCACGATCACCACGCCGCTGATCAGGGCGATCATCGCCATGCCAATCAGCATGGTCTGCTGGTAGCGCAGGCCAATATTCACCGAGAAGTCGCGCCCCATTCCGGCGACGGTAAAGCGGTCGGCGATCAGCGCCGCCAGCAGGGTAATAATCCCCACGCCCCACAGCAGCTCGTAGCGGCCCTGCATCACGCTGGAGAAGTCGCCGGACTCCCAGGCACCCAGCGCCTGCAGCAGATCGAATTTCATCGCCAGGAAGGTGGTGACCGCGCTGAACACCGCACCGAGCATAATGCCCGCCAGCGGCACCATCAGCGACGACTTCATCCTGATGCGGTTAATCAGCAGCATAAACAGCGCGGTGCCAAACAGCGCGAACAGCGAAGCCACGCCCATCTTTAGCATAATCGGCGCGGCGGGGCTGACGATCATCACCAGCAGCAGGCCAAGGCTGGCGGACTGGGTGGTGCCGACGACGGAGGGTTCAACAAAGCGGTTCTGCGTCAGCATCTGCATAATCAGGCCGGCAACGCTCATGGCGCTACCCGCCAGCAGCAGTGCGGCAGTCCGGGGGAAACGACTGATAAGCAGGATCTCGCGCATCTCGGGATCGGTCCACAGACTGACCAGGGTAACGCGGCTGACGCCCACAAACAGGCTAAAAACAGTAAGGCCCAGCAATAATGCCAGGCCTGCGGTAAAGGCGAAAGATTTCATTTACGGCTGGGTTTTCGACTTATCCAGTACCTGCTTCACCTGGGTCATCAGCAGGCTGTAGCTTTGCAGACCACCGGCGATATACAGCGAGCCGGAATCCAGGTAAACCACCTGCTGTTTTTTCCAGGCGTTGGTTTTACGCACCAGCGGGTTATCCAGCACCTGCTGTGCCGAGCTGCCCTCTTTACGGCCAATCGCGCTGTCGCGATCCAGCACGAACAGCCAGTCCGGGTTAGCTTCCATCACGAATTCTGGTGATACCGAGTTGCCGTGGTTGCCGGTTTCCGCAAAGGTGGTGGCCGGTTTGAAGCCCAGCACATCATAGATAAAGCCGAAACGTGAACCCGGCGAGTAGGCGCTGAGCTTGCCGCCGTTAACCATCAGCATCATCGCGCTGCCCGCTTTGGCCGATTCGTTACGAACGTCGGCGATCTGGGCGTTAAATGCGGCCAGAACTTCTTTGGCTTTCTCCTGCTTGCCGAAGATTTCACCCAGCTGCTCGGTGCGTTCGGTCATGCTGGCGAGGAATTTGTGCGGGTCAAGATCGGGAGAGATAGTCGGTGCGATTTCACTCAGTTTGCCGTAGGCATCACGCGCGCGGGCACCGGCAATAATCAGGTCAGGTTTGGCGTTGCTCAGGGCTTCAAAGTTCGGCTCGAACAGCGTACCAGCATCGAAATAGTCCTTACCGGCATATTTTGCCAGGTGCGCCGGGTAGTGGGCGCTGGTTTGCGGTACGCCAATCACCTTCACGCCGAGCGCATCGGTAATATCCAGTGCGGCCGGGCTGAGCACCACAACACGCTGTGGGTTTTTCGGTACAGCCGTGGTGCCCTGGGCATGAACGATACTGACCGTTGCCCCTTCAGTGGCGGCGAACGCAGCGGGTGAACAGACAAGCGACAGCGCAAACAGAGACGACGTAATGGCCTGAGGAAAACGCATTTTTCTCTCTCCTGAGAATCAGAAAACTGACATAAATGAGAACTATTCGTATTAAATTTTGTTGCGGGATAATAACGGCAAAAGACTGAAATGTGTAGTGTTTGAGATCAACACATCGTGCTAAAGCCAGGGTTCCACACAAAATCTACACAATTTCGCGGAATGTAAAGGCGGAAATGACACTTAACGAACTGAAAACCCCGCATTTCTCAGCATTACGCTGATAAAAACTGACAAAAGTCGCCAATTGTGGAGATATTGTGAATTCGTGCCCGAAGGTCTTTAAGTGATAACAATTCTCGTTATCATACACATCATCTTACAATCCTCCACAATTTGAGATTATTTGATGAACAAATATGGACGTTTTCGGATCCACCCTCTGGCTCTGCTTCTTACCGGTTTAATGGCCACAGCCGCCAGTGCAGCGGAAGACGCAGAAAATAACGACACCGACGCCGTGATGACGGTGCAGAAAACCGCTGAACAGGAACTGAAACAGCAGCCCGGCGTCTCCATCATCACCGCCGACGATATTGCCAAAAACCCACCGGTCAACGACATCTCTGACATCATCCGCAAAATGCCCGGCGTGAACCTGACCGGCAACAGCGCCAACGGCAGCCGCGGCAACAACCGACAGATCGACATTCGCGGCATGGGGCCGGAAAACACCCTGATCCTGATCGACGGCGTGCCGGTAAACTCGCGCAGCTCGGTGCGCTACAGCTGGAAAGGCGAGCGCGATACGCGCGGCGACACCAACTGGGTTCCTGCCGAGCTGGTTGACCGCATCGAAGTGCTGCGCGGCCCGGCTGCGGCGCGCTACGGCTCCGGCGCGGCGGGCGGGGTGATCAATATCTACACCAAACGCCCGACCAAAGACTGGCACGGCTCGCTTTCCCTGTTCACCAACCAGCCGGAAGACAGCAAAGAGGGCGACACCAAGCGCGCCAACTTTAATCTCAGCGGCCCGCTGGCCGGTGATGCGCTGACCACGCGTCTGTATGGCAACATCAACAAGACCGACGCGGACGCCGCCGATATCAACAACGCGCAGAACGGCTCCTACGCCGCCGGGCGTGAAGGGGTGCGTAACAAAGACATTAACGCCCTGCTCTCCTGGAAACTGACGCCGTCACAGATCGTTGATTTCGATTACAGCTACAGCCGCCAGGGCAATATCTACGCCGGAGACACCCAGTACAGCAACGGCAACCTCAGCCCGAATGGTCTGATCGACTCGCTGTACGGCTCTGAAACCAACCGCATGTATCGCCAGTCTTACGGTCTGACCCACAACGGTTTCTGGGAATGGGGAACCTCAAAATTCACCGCCGCCTATGAGAAAACCAACAACACACGCCTGAACGAAGGCTCCACCGGGCGCGTGGAGGGGATGATTAACAGCGACGAGTACAGCACCAGCCGCCTGGAAAACTACCGCACCAGCGGCGAAGTGAATATCCCGTTCGATCAATGGTTAGAGCAAACCGTCACCCTCGGCGCGGAGTGGAACCGTGAAGAGCTGAACGACCCGGCGTCAATCAGCGCCACCGACGCCAGCGGCGTGACCGTGGGCGGCGTATCGGGCAATCCGGCGGAGCGCAACGCGAAAAACAGCGCCACTACGGCAGCCGTGTACTTCGAAGACAATATCCAGCCGTGGGTCGGTACTTTCCTGATCCCGGGCCTGCGCTTCGATCACCACAATCAGTTCGGTAACAACTGGAGCCCGAGCCTCAACCTCTCCCAGGCCCTCGGTGAGTTCTTCAAGGTGAAGGCCGGTATCGCCAGAGTGTTTAAAGCGCCGAACCTCTATCAGTCCAGCGAAGGCTACCTGTTGGGTACGCGCGGCAACGGCTGCCCGAAAACCATCGCCAGCGGCAGCTGCTATCTGCTGGGTAACACCGACCTGGATGCCGAAGTCAGCGTGAACAAAGAGCTGGGGCTGGAGTTCGCCGCCGATGGCTATGCGGCCGGCATCACCTGGTTCCGCAACGACTATAAAAATAAAATCGTTGCCGGCACCGATATTATTGCCACCACCACTTCCGGCTATAACGTGCTGCAGTGGGAGAACGGCGGCAAGGCGCTGGTGGAAGGGCTGGAAGCCAACCTGACCATTCCGCTGGTGCGTGAGGTGCTCGACTGGCGTACTAACGCCACCTATATGATGGAGTCGAAGAGCAAGGAAACCGGCAACCCGCTGTCGATCATTCCTAAGTACACCATCAATACCATGCTGGATTACCAGGTGACCGAGAAGCTCTCCACCTCGGTGAACTGGACGATGTATGGCCGCCAGAAGCCGCGTGAGTACAGTGAAACCCGTCTGGAAGTGGATGCCATGTCCAACACCGAAGTCGGTGCTTACTCCGTGGTGGGCGTTAACCTCAACTACCAGCTGACCAAAGATCTGCGTCTTAACGGCGGGGTCAGCAACCTGCTGGATAAGCAGCTGTACCGCGCGAACGATGGCGCATCGACCTATAACGAACCGGGCCGTGCGTACTACGCCGGCGTCACCATGTCGTTCTAAGTGTCGTTCTGAGTCCGTACCTGTAACGGGCAGACTGGCTGCCCGTTATGACTGCGGAGGATGCCCCCGCCGCCCCCCCTGTTATCGCGCCTCCCCTCTCCCCGCCCATTGGCCTTGTATCCCACCACGCCCCTAATGTGGCCCGACCAATTTAGAAAAAATGTGAATACCACGCACAGAAAGACAAAATAACCTTCACATCTGTTGTTTTATACTAACAAAATATTAACCATCAGCGTCAGCACACACGAAATCGCCATTTTGGTCCGACCAATCTGGTTATAAAAAAGAATGTTCTGGAGACGCCGCCATGCAACCCTGGCAACAAGTTTACGATCCGCTCGGCAATATCTGGCTGTCCAGCCTGATCGCCGCTATTCCGATCATCTTCTTCTTCTTCGCCCTGATTAAGCTCAAGCTGAAAGGATACGTTGCCGCAACGATCACCGTTGCGCTGGCGCTGCTGGTAGCGCTGTTCCTCTACCGTATGCCGGTCGATCGCGCACTGGCCTCGGTGGTTTATGGCTTCTTCTACGGACTCTGGCCGATCGCCTGGATCATCGTCGCCGCCGTGTTCGTCTACAAAATCTCGGTGAAAACCGGGCAGTTTAATATTATCCGCGCCTCGATCCTGTCGATCACGCCGGACCAGCGCCTGCAGATGCTGATCGTCGGCTTCTCCTTCGGGGCCTTCCTGGAAGGGGCTGCCGGATTCGGCGCGCCGGTGGCGATCACCGCCGCGCTGCTGGTGGGGCTGGGCTTTAACCCGCTCTACGCCGCGGGCCTGTGCCTGATCGTCAACACCGCGCCGGTGGCGTTTGGAGCAATGGGCATCCCGATTATCGTTGCCGGACAGGTCACCGGGCTGGACAGCTTTGAAATCGGCCAGATGGTCGGCCGTCAGCTGCCGTTCCTCACCATCATCGTGCTGTTCTGGATCATGGCGATCATGGACGGCTGGCGCGGAATTAAAGAAACCTGGCCTGCGGTGGTTGTGGCGGGCGGCTCGTTTGCGCTGGCACAGTACCTCAGCTCTAACTTCCTTGGCCCGGAACTGCCGGACATCATTTCCTCCCTGGTCTCGCTGGTGTGCCTGACGCTGTTCCTGCGCGTGTGGAAGCCGGTGCGTATTTTCCGCTTTGCCCCCACGGATAACGCCACCGTGCAGCCGCTGGTGGTGGAGAAGTATCGCCCGGGGCAGATTATCCGCGCCTGGATGCCGTTCCTGTTCCTGACCGCCACCGTCACCCTGTGGAGCATCCCGCCGTTCAAGGCGCTGTTTGCCCCGGGCGGCGAGCTGTACAACCTGGTGGTCAATATCCCGGTTCCGTTCCTCGACAAGCTGGTGGCGAAAATGCCGCCGGTGGTGGCGGCGATTACGCCGTATGCGGCGGTGTACAAGTTCGACTGGCTATCAGCGACCGGCACGGCAATTATCGTTGCCGCGCTGATCTCTATCGTCTATCTGAAGATGAAACCGGCCGACGCGCTGAGCACCTTTACCAGCACACTGAAAGAGCTGATGCTGCCGATTTACTCCATCGGGATGGTGCTGGCCTTCGCCTTTATCGCCAACTACTCCGGGCTATCCGCCACGCTGGCGCTGGCGCTGGCCCACACCGGACACGCGTTCACCTTCTTCTCGCCGTTCCTCGGCTGGCTGGGCGTATTCCTGACCGGTTCGGATACCTCCTCTAACGCGCTGTTCGCCGCGCTGCAGGCCACCACCGCGCAGCAGATTGGCGTGTCGGACCTGCTGCTGGTTGCCGCCAACACCACCGGCGGCGTAACCGGCAAGATGATCTCGCCGCAGTCGATCGCCATCGCCTGCGCCGCCGTGGGCCTGGTGGGCAGAGAATCTGACCTGTTCCGCTTTACGGTGAAGCACAGTCTGATTTTCACCTGTATGGTAGGGATCATTACCACCTTACAAGCCTACGTGCTCACCTGGATGATCCCATGACCCTTGCGCCATCGCCTTCCGGCACCCTGTTCCTTGCCGGACGTATTAAAACCCTGATCCATCAGCGCCAGCTGGAGCCGGGGGCACGCCTGCCCGCCGAGCGCCAGCTGGCGCAGGAGCTGGGCGTCTCACGCTCTTCACTGCGCGAGGCTATCCGCTCGCTGATTGGTGAAGGCGTGCTGTACAGCAAACGCGGCGGTGGCACCTGGCTCTGTGATGAAAACACCCGCTGGTCGGAAGAACGCATCGTGCAGCCCCTGAAGGTACTGGTTGCCGATGACCCGGACTATCACAACGATATCCTGGAGGCGCGCCACGCCATCGAGGCCAGCACCGCCTGGTATGCCGCGCTGCGTGCGACGCCCGCCGACAAAGAGCGGCTGCAAAGCTGCTTTGATGCCATTCAGCAGCAGGAAAGCATCTCGGCCGATATGGCCAACCAGGCCGACGTGCGCTTTCACCTGGCGATTGCGGAAGCCTCGCACAACGTGGTGCTGCTGCAGACCATGCGCGGCTTCTTTGACCTGCTGCAAAGCTCGGTAGCGCACAGCCGCGAACGGATGTACACCGTCCCGACGATCTTTGCCCGCCTGACTGAACAACACGAAGAGCTGCTGCTGGCGATCCTCGCCAACGACCCGGAACGGGCGCGTAAAGCGGCTCAGCACCATCTGGGGTTTGTCCTCACCACGATGAAAACCCTGCATGAAGATGAAGCCCGGCAGCAGCGCATTACCCGGCTGCCGGATGACAGAGAATGATGTAACAAAGGATAGATCTGATGATTATTTCGGCAGGAACTGACTATCGCGCGGCGGCAAAACGCATGCTGCCGCCCTTCCTTTTTCACTATATCGACGGCGGTGCCTACGCCGAGCATACGCTGCGGCGCAACGTGGAAGACCTGGCGCAGATCGCGCTCAGGCAGCGCGTGCTCAACGATATGTCCGAGCTGAACCTGCAAACGAAGCTGTTTAACGAAACGCTTTCAATGCCAGTGGCGCTGGCCCCCGTCGGCCTGACCGGTATGTATGCCCGCCGTGGCGAAGTGCAGGCGGCGCGGGCGGCAGCGGCAAAGGGCATTCCCTTTACACTCTCGACCGTTTCCGTCTGCCCGATTGAAGAAGTGGCCCCGGCAATAAATCGCCCGATGTGGTTCCAGCTTTACGTGCTGAAGGATCGCGGCTTTATGCGCAATGCGCTGGAGCGCGCCAAAGCCGCAGGCTGCACCACGCTGGTGTTTACCGTCGATATGCCGACGCCCGGGGCGCGCTACCGCGATGCCCACTCCGGCATGAGCGGCCCGAACGCGGCGATGCGCCGCTATATGCAGGCCGTGCTGCATCCGCAGTGGGCGTGGGACGTAGGGCTGAACGGCCGCCCTCACGACCTCGGCAATATCTCCACCTACCTCGGCAAACCAACCGGGCTGGAGGATTATATCGGCTGGCTGGCAAACAACTTTGACCCGTCAATCAGCTGGAAAGATCTGGAGTGGATCCGCGAGTTCTGGGACGGCCCGATGGTCATTAAAGGGATCCTGGATGCCGACGATGCCCGCGACGCGGTACGATTCGGTGCCGACGGGATCGTAGTGTCTAACCACGGTGGCCGCCAGCTGGATGGCGTGCTCTCTACCGCACGGGCGCTGCCGCAGATCGCCGATGCGGTGAAAGGCGACATCACCATTCTGGCCGACAGCGGCATCCGCAACGGTCTTGACGTGGTGAGGATGATTGCGCTCGGTGCCGACAGCGTGCTGCTGGGCCGCGCCTTTATCTACGCGCTGGCCACCGCCGGGCAGGCGGGCGTGGAAAATCTGCTGACGCTGATAGAGAAAGAGATGCGCGTAGCGATGACGCTGACCGGCGCGAAAACTATCGCCGATATCACCCGCAGCTCGCTGGTGAACAACGGTCTTGCGTAAGCCAGAGCGGGGAGCGTGACGTGTACCGACGCGCGGTGTCAGTTAACTTCCCCGCTAATGACGGCCTGCCACTCGGTGTTCGCACCGCAAGCGTGCAGAATGGCGGGGCCTGCCATCACTTATACAGCGGCAAATTGCCCGTGAGCCGGCTGATTTTCTTTTTCGGCCCGATGAGGCCAATCGCTACCAGCTCAATCTGCTGGCTGTTCACCGGAGAAATGCGCTCGCCGTACTCCTCGTAGGTTCGGCACGACTGCGCCAGCGCGCTGAACGGCATGGCGTAGATTTCATCATCCTCGCTGGCAATTTTCAGCAGCTGCTGCACGTAATCATCTGCGGCCAGCAGTACCGGCAGCGGAGCATAAATCACCCCCGGGTAGTTGACGCCGTCTGCGCTTTGCAAATCCGGCCCCACCAGGTTTTCTACAGTACGACCAAAGCTGATGCCGATCACGCTGGCGGCATTCATCGCCAGCCCCGGGCTGAGCTGGTCATTGATTACGAGGGTACAACGGTGCTGGCTGGCATCAAATTTCATCATATTTCCATACGGTTAGTCGGTTGAACGGGTCAAAATTCAGGCTCTTATTATGCGCCGACGCGGCAGGAAATATTTGTCTTAATCAGTTGAAAATCACGTTGCAAAAGGCATGATTGACCTTTAACCGCCCATGAAAAGACAGAGCCTGCCCTTATGAGCCTTAGCCCCACCGAGATTAAAATTCTTTCGCTGCTGCAGCAGGACGCGCGCATCACCAATCAGACGCTGGCCGATGAAATTGGCCTCTCGGCCTCTCCCTGCTGGCGTAAGGTGCGCAGGCTGGAAGAGGATGAGGTCATTCAGGGCTATCGCGCCGTGCTCAACCGGAAAAAAATCGGTCTGGGGGTGATGGTGTTTGTCCGCGTGTCCATCGACAGCCACAGCGAAAGTGAAGCACGCCGGTTCGAACAGGAGGTGGCGGCGCTGGAACACGTGGTGGCCTGCTACAGCATCGGCGGCGATGCGGATTTTCTGCTGCAGGTGGTGGCCCGCGATCTGGATGCCTACGCGGATTTCGCCATGGCGGTGATCCGTCGCCTGCCCGGAATCAAAGAGATGCAAAGTATGTTTGTGCTAAAGGAGATCAAGCCGCTGGTCAGCTACCCTATCGTTAAACAGGGGTAACCGGAAGGTGAAGGGGGTGGCCTCATCCAGAGGCCGTGCGGCTGTCCCCATGGCCTTTGCCGATTGGGGATAGCGCAGCGAGCAGTCGGGCGTTTAATCAGCCACAGGCGTTGCTCTCTTCCGCCGGGTAGAACGAATAGCTGTTATTAAAACCCTGACGCCAGGCTTTAGGAGACATGCCGAAACGCAGCTTGAAAAGCTTACTAAAAATACTGGGGCTACTGAATCCACACAGGTAGGCGATGGTATCAATTCGCTCCTCAGCAAAATTTTCTAAACGGTATCTGGCTGATTTAAGCCGGACTTCCTGCAAAACGCGCATCACCGACGTATGCTGTTCAAGAAAGGCGCGATCCAGCCCCGATCGCGAACAGCGTAATGCGACCGCGATGGCATCCGGCGACAGGTTAACCTGAGCGTAGTTTTGCTCAATGTAGCGTTTGGCGGCCGAAAAAATAAAATTTTTACTGCCCTCAATGCGGTTACCGCGCTCTTTGCCGATATCCGCCAGCATCAGCAGCGAGACGTTATATAACCCGTCCAGAATGCTGGAGATAGCCTTGGTGCTCAGATGAGCGGCGTGGGCATCCAGCAGCATCATCTGCGAACGAATAAACGGCGCGAGCGGCTGCTCGTCAAGAGACAGGGCCAGCTCGTCCAGACCGCCGCCCAGCGCCGCTCGCGCATCGGCATAAGGCAGGATCAAGAACAGCTGCTTTACGTGGCCGCTGTTGTAGTGCAGGGGCTTATCCCGCTCGTACAGCGCCAGCGATCCGGCCGTCATCACTTTGGTTTCCAGCAGCGTCCGCCCGGTGAGCTCCACCGTACCCTGCAGAAGTAGCGAAATAAACAGGCTGTCGGAGTCCGGCTTGTAGGGGTTAAAAATCGCGTTGCTGGTTCCCCCCAGCACCGAGCTGAAGCTGCCCTGCACGTTATCCGTTGCCCGCTGGCCGCCCCTTCGGTCGCCGGCGCGGCGGTTGTGAGCAATATCCGTTGTGTAAGGCTTGCAATTAGTTGTTAAAAATTCGTAACGTAGTTCAGTCTCTATTTCAGCAGTATCTACCGTGTGGAACTGATACAGTCCCTCCGGTCTTGGTAGCACTATCGAAATGGGTCGCTTAATCAGTTGCTGATTCATTTGGTTTCACCTGCTGTATTAAATACGCAGAATCCTTTCCCACGCACGAAATCTAAACAAAAAATGCAATTAAAAAAAGACTCTGATCTTTCTTTTTTGACCTGTGAGGGAGAAAAACAAAAAATGACGGGCAAAGATATTTGATAGAATAGTTATTTTACTTAGTATTGTCCTAACCAGTAGCATACCTTAACAGTTCAGAAAGACCCAATTTTACACTTTCTTTACGGTCCTATGTCACTCTCCGGGCATAGGCAGTTACGCTAATGGTAAAACGCACACACAGCAAAGCATTAGATTGTTTTATCTATGATAATTTTTTTCAAAAACCTATGAGTTGAAAGTATAAAGACACTTTATATTTTCTTTTTTGCTCTGAAAAAATTAATAAAAGTTATTTTGAGGAAAGGATAATGAGCGACCTGATATTAATGACAGTAGCGATACTATTAATTGTCGTTTCTGCATATAGTCTTTTTTCTTATATTAAAGACAGAAAGACCTCGTCTTTCCCTAAGAAAAAACGCTAGTTTGTTTAAGTATTTTTTTGATTTTTTGTTAACTTTTCAAGCCCGGTTCTGCCGGGCTTATTGGTCAGCTTTTTGCTGAAACCAGCGTAAGCCAGTACGCAACTGACATAATCTGCCGCCTGCTATCCCTCTGATTCGCCCCGCTATGTCACCTGATGCCCGGGTTAAATCATCCCTGATTCAATGCTGGATGAGGTGCAAACTCCGTAGCAGACTGGCAGTATTCTGCTTCGGACAGCCCCCTGAGTCTTCATCATCGACAGCCTGCTGCGCTTCTCCCGCCGCTTTTCGCCCAATATCTCGCCATGTCAGAGTAATATGTCACCAACCGCATGGCTGATTAATGCTGACGGATGCCGTAGAGGCCGCACTATCGACGTGAGGTAAATCTGTGGAGATTCGCACTTAATGACAAAAATATCTGATTTACATATGTTGCGTCACTTCCCTCCACTTTAACCGTTCATTCCCTCCGGCCGCAGCGCACAGGAGTAACCTCTATTCTTAACGGAGTCTTCAGTATGTTCCTGCCAAAAGTGGACAGCCCATGGCGATGTTAACGATATTCTTAACTGTTCGGTCTGTAGGCTTAAACAGCGCAGGCCGATTTGAAAATGTGCAGGTCTGTGAATATGACTAGAACCGGGTGCCGAATGTGGCCGGTATCGGACACGAGCGGATCGGTGCTGCGGCCCGTCGCTCACCTCGGCTTGCTGCGCTGCTGCTTCACCTGTCGTTCGTTTGCTTCTTAAAGTGATGGTGAGCGCCTGCCACCGGAGGGGGTGACGGGCAGAGATCGATGAAATCGCATGCAAAAAAAGCCAGGTCTGCCTCATGATTTTCGCCCTGCGTTACATCTGGCTTATTTGAAAGCGCTTCCTTACAATAAGAGATCTGTTCACAGCAAATGCAAGGAATGACGGTGCCGAAAGCTATTCCAAATTCCACCATCGTGGATATTGCCCGACGAGCTGGCGTCACTAATATCACGGTATCCCGCGCGTTTAATAAACCTGAACTGGTTAAGCCCGCCACCCGTGAAAAAATCCATGCGATCGCAAAAGAACTTAACTACGTCCCCAATGCTTTTGCCCAGGGATTAAAAAGCAGCAGCAGTCAGATTATTGGTGTCGTCACCAGCAGCCTGTATAACCCGTTTTATTCCTCACTGATTCAGAGGGTGTCACGGATTGCCAGAAAGCAGGGTTATCAGATCATGCTATTTGATACCGACGGCAGTGAAGAAGCGGAAAATCAGGCCATTCAGGCGCTGTTCAGCTACAAGGCGCGGGGTATTTTACTTTCCGCAGTTCGTGATGATAAGCAGTACCAGCCCGCGTATCTGGAGCAGGCCGAAGCCTATCATATCCCATTGATTCTTATAGACAGGGACATCTTTAACCGCCAGCTCAGCGGCGTTTTCCTGAATAACAATGAGATTGGTCTGCTGGCCGGGAAATACCTTGCGGCCCAGCCAGAGTCTAACATGCTGATTCTCGGCGGCCCGGCAAATTCTGAAATTACGCTCAGCCGAACGGCAGGAATACTGGACGCGCTATACGGTAAGAAGAATCATATTACCATTATCAACGGTGATTATGATTTTATATCTCAGGAGCAGGAAGTCAGAAACTGGCTGATGCAGCCTGAGAATCAGCCGGAATATATTATTGGGCTTAACGGTATTATTACTCTCGGCGCAATGTCCATATGTCATCAGTTAAATATCTATCCCCGCGTGAAGTTTTTTTCGGTCGATGAACCTCCAGGCGCCGCGAGTTTTGGAATGCGCATTGCCGGGGTTTATCATGATACGGAAATGCTGGGAGAGATTGCGGCGGAATTATTGTTTAACGCCATAAAAACGGCGGAGAGCGATCGGGTGGTACGGCGCGAATTTTTCACCGGGAGTCTGCTGGTTCCGTGAATGCGGGTTTGTGATGCTACACTTTCGGTGCTCCGGCGACCGTTTCGGGGCGCGAATGCTGAGGCTTCTGTTTCGCTGCACTTTCGGTGCTCTGGCGACCGTTACGGGGAATAACGCCGGGTCGCCGTAAACACGTCCGTGTGGGCTTGGCTGCCGCGTCCCTGCGGCAGACACCCGGCTTATATTCCCCGTAACGTTCGCCCTGTGTATCAATGAGTTGCTTTGAAATGCCCCAAAACGTCCACCTTTCATATCAATACGTTGCTTTAAATACCCAAAAGTTCGCGTTACAGACGCCGTATTGTCGCAAAACTCAATAGATCCACGAGTTCAGGCAACGCACCGTTCCAGATAACTCAACCCTTAACCCTCCGCGAAACCCTAGCCTTCAGCAACCCAATCCGGTACCCAAACCGTGCTCGGTATTACTCACAGCGAAACCAGAGCCTGCGGGCAATCGGTGACGGACGGGTTCGCGGACCGTTGAGCGCAGGGATACGCAGAATCGAGGCCACACGGACGTGTTCACGCCGAGTCCGCGAACCTGACCGACACCGATACGCCATTCCCGATATCCATCGCGACTAAACCCAGCGATAAGCACCAGCAGCCCAAGCGAATCACCGCATTCCGTTTACTCGCAGCAAAACCGCTGCCGGTGGGCAATCGGTGACGGGCGGGTTCGCGGACCGTTGAGCGCAGGGATGCGCGAATCGAGGCCACACGGACGTGTTCACGCCGAGTCCGCGAACCTGACCGATACCGATACGCCATGCCCGATATCCATCGCGACTAAACCCAGCGATAAGCACCAGCAGCCCAAGCGAATCACCGCATTCCGTTTACTCACAGCGAAACCAGAGCCTGCGGGCAATCGGTGACGGACGGGTTCGCGGACCGTTGAGCGCAGGGATGCGCGAATCGAGGCCACACGGACGTGTTCACGCCGAGTCCGCGAACCTGACCGATACCGATACGCCATGCCCGATATCCATCGCGACTAAACCCAGCGATAAGCACCAGCAGCCCAAGCGAATCACCGCATTCCGTTTACTCACAGCGAAACCAGAGCCTGCGGGCAATCGGTGACGGACGGGTTCGCGGACCGTTGAGCGCAGGGATGCGCGAATCGAGGCCACACGGACATGTTCACGCCGAGTCCGCGAACCTGACCGACACCGATAAGCCAGACTCAAACTATGCAGCAACCCAATCCGGTACCCAAACCGTGCTCGGTATTACTCACAGCGAAACCTTAGTCTGCGGGCAATCGGTGACGGACGGGTTCGCGGACCGTTGAGCGCAGGGACGCGCGAATCGAGGCCACACGGACGTGTTCACGCCGAGTCCGCGAACCCGCCCGACACCGATACGCCAGACGACAATCTTCCCGCGACACGAACCCAGCACCGATAAGCCAGGCAACGATCTTCCCGCAACACAATCCCGCCAGCCATTCCTCAACCGACAGGCGATCGAAAAAAATGGGCTGCCCCATACGGAACAGCCCTCCCCGCCCCCGGGGGCATGGCCAGATGCACCCGGCCAATCGCTACTACTTACGCCTTACCGAACTCAAATAAATCGCCGCCAGAATAATCCCGCCCTTCACCACGTTCTGAATATACGGCGACACGCTCATCAGATTCAGCCCGTTGTTCAGCACGCCGAGCATCATCGCCCCCACCAGCGTACCGATAATCGCTCCGCGCCCGCCGGAAATCGCCGCGCCGCCCAGCACCACCGCCGCAATCGCATCCAGCTCAAAACCCTCACCGGCATTCGGCTGCCCGCTCATCAGGCGTGACGTCAGCACCAAACCGGCCAGCGCCGCCGTCACTCCGCTGATTACATACACCAGCATCTTGTAGCGCTGCACGCGGATCCCGCTCAGCCGTGCGGCTTCTTCATTCCCGCCGATGGCGTAAACGTAACGACCAAAAGACAGATGGTGCAGCATGATCCACGCCACCACGTAAACCGCTGCCATCACCAGAATCGGCACCTGAATACCGAATACCGTGCCGCGCCCCAGGAAGGAGAACACATCCGGCAGGCCGGAGATCGGATACCCGCCGGTGTACAGCAGCGCCAGCCCACGGGCGATGCCCATTGATGCCAGGGTGACGATAATCGGCGGCATCCGCAGCCAGGCAATACAGGTCCCGTTAGCCAGGCCGAACAGCACACCGACCAGCAGCGCGGCCAGCACCGCCAGCGGCACCGGTACGGCGGCCATCATCAGCCCGGCGGCGACGGAGCCTGCCAGCGCCATCACCGGACCGACGGACAGATCGATGCCGCCGGTGAGGATCGCGCAGGTCATGCCGACGGCGATAATGGCGTTAATAGATACCTGACGAGCAACGTTGGTCAGGTTGTTCACCGTCAGAAAACTGTCGTTCAGCAGGCTCATCAGTACAAACAGCACCACAAAGCCAATAAACGGCAGCACGGCAGGATGATGAAGCAGTTTTTCCCAGCGCTTAGCCAGCCCTGGTCCCGCAGCGCGGGGAGTTGAGGTAGATGACATCTGTTCGATTCCGCTCATTGTGCGCTCCCGGTGGCATGTAGCATGATGTTGCCAGATTCGATTTCATTTCCCGCCAGTTCGGCGACGATGTGCCCGCCCCGGAATACCAGCACCCGGTCGCAAACGCCGATAATTTCCGGCAGCTCGGAAGAAATCATGATGATAGAAATGCCTTTGGCAGTCAGTTGCTGCATCAGCTGATAAATTTCCGATTTCGCGCCCACGTCGATACCGCGCGTCGGCTCATCAAAGATCAAAATATTGCAGTCGTTGTTCAGCCAGCGGGCGATCACCACCTTCTGCTGGTTGCCGCCGCTCAGGGTCGATACCGCGGTGTCGGCGTCGGGCGTTTTCACCCCCACCGCGCGGATCAGCTTTTGTACAATGTCGCGCTCTTTACCGGCATGAACAAAAATCCTGCCGCGCTTTTCGTGGCGGTTAAGGGTGATGTTCTGCGCCACGGAAAACGGCAGCACCAGCCCTTCGGTTTTGCGGTTCTCCGGCAGCAGGCCAATACCCTGCTGTAAGGCATGCGCCGGGCTGTTCAGCCTGCCGTCCTGGCCGTTAAGTCTGACGCTTTTGCGGTAGCAGGAGCTGGCACCGATCAGCGCCGAGATGGTTTCGGTACGCCCGGAACCCACCAGCCCGGCGAAGCCGAGAATTTCCCCGGCGTGCAGATGGAAAGTATCCGTCTGGCTCTGCTTCGTGCGCTGAACGCTGGCTTCCAGCAGCCGCCGGGTGCGATCCGGCACGTGCGACTTCACCGGGAAGGTATTTTCAATTTTGCGGCCCACCATCAGCTTCACCAGCTCATCGACGTCGGTATCGCTGGTCGGCAGCGTTTCGATATAGCAGCCATCGCGCAGCACGGTGATGCGATCGCACACCGCAAAGATTTCATCCAGATGGTGCGAGATAAACACCATGCCCACGCCCAGCAGGCGCAGATCGTTCATCACGCTGAACAGGTGCTCGGCCTCGCCCGGGGTCAGCGTGGCGGTCGGTTCATCCAGCACCAGCACGCGGGCGTCCAGCGACAGCGCCTTGGCAATTTCAACGAACTGCTGCTGCGCCACGCTCAGCTGCTCCACCGGGCAGTCCATGTCGATATCCACCGCCAGGCGTTTGAAGACGCTGCGTGCCCTGCGGCGCATCTCCCGACGATCCAGCAGCCCCCAGCGGTTTTTTATTTCCCGGTTGAGGAAAATATTATCGACCGCGCTCATATACGGGATCAGCGAGAACTCCTGAAATATAATTCCGATGCCCGCTTCAATCGCGTGGCGATAATTGGGAAAACGGCAGTGCTTCCCCTGTAATATAATTTCCCCTTCGTCCGGCTGGTGAATGCCGCACATAATTTTCACCAGCGTGGATTTACCCGCGCCGTTCTCGCCGAGCAGCGCATGTATTTCACCGGGCTGCACCGTCAGGTTAATACCGTCCAGCGCCTTCACTCCGGGAAAGGATTTTTTAATCTGTTTTAATTCCAGTAAAGGTGTCATCAGCATCGCTTCCGGGTTATCGCTCTGCCTGCGCAGAGCGAATATTTCACGCTATTACCAGCTAAAGCCTTTTGCATTGCTGTGGTCGATCAGCTTCACTTTTACCGGTACGGTTTTCGGAATATTGGCACCCCAGTGGCGGGCCAGCGCAATCCCCAGCGCGATGCGCAGCTGGTCACGCGGGAACTGTGCGGAGGTGGCGATAAACGGTGAATCCGCCTTTTCGATCTCTTTAATCGCTTCCGGCTGGCCGTCAACGCTGACCAGTTTCACCTTGGCGCCGCTGCTCTGAATCGCCGCCAGCGCACCCAGCGCGCCGGTATCGTTAACGCTGAAAATACCGTTCAGATCCGGGGCCGACTGCAGCATATTTTCCGTCACGGTCAGCGCGGTATCACGCTCCTGCTTGCCGTTTTGCTTGGTAACGATCTTGATATCCGGGTATTTTTTCATCGCGTCCTCAAAGCCGCGAACGCGCTCAAGGATGGGCACCACCGGGATGCCATCGAGGATGGCGACCTTGCCCTTCCCGCCGATGGATTTCGCCAGATACTCCCCGGCCTGCAGTCCTGCGTCATAGTTCTCGGAGCCAACGAACGAGTCCACCGGACCTTCGGCCTGGGCATCAATCGCCACCACCACCGCCCCCGCCTTATGGGCTGACATCACGGCGGACTGCACGCCCACCGTATCCGTCGGGTTAATCAGCAGAATATCGATTTTCTTTTGCAGCATGTCTTCAACGTCATTAATCTGCTTGGAAACATCATGGTGGGCGTCGGCAACATACACCTTCGCACCTATTTCAGCGGCGGCCTGTTCCAGCGACTGTTTCATGGTGACGAAATAATCGTTATTTAACTCCTGGAAAGAGACGCCAATGGTTAATTGCTTAGCCATTGCAGTGTTTGCAGCCAACAACATTCCGCCCGCGATAATAATCGGCAGCGTTTTTTTGACGAATGAAAACATGGATATTCTCCTGTAGGGGGAAGGTTTTTTTATAGATTTAATATCGGTACAAATAACATCGGAAAAAAACTACGGAACCAGAACAACCTTGATTGAATCGGTGGAATCGGCCAGAGCAAAGGCCTCATCCCACTGTTCGAGCGAATAACTGTGGGTGACCACGCCTTTCGATGTCACCAGCCCGCGTTCAAACAGGTCGATGGCAATTTCATAGCTGTAAGGGGCCAGGTGCGCACCGCGAATATCCAGCTCTTTGCGGTCGCCGATAATCGACCAGTCAACGGTGGTTTCTTTGCCGAACACGCTGAACTCCACGAAGCGCCCCAGCTTGCGGATCATCTGCAGGCCCTGGGTTACGCCCACCGGGGAGCCGGTTGCCTCGATATACACATCGCAGCCGTAGCCACCGGTCAGCGATTTCACAATTTTGTCGGCGTCTTCTTTCAGCGGGTTGATCACCACGTCGGCACCGTACTCTTTCGCCAGCGCCAGGCGATCGTCCATCGCGTCGATAACAATCAGTTTTTTCGGCGTTTTCAGCCGCGCCACCTGCACCATACACAGGCCCAGCGGCCCGGCTCCGGCCAGCACCACCACGTCATCCAGCTGAATGTCACCGCGCGCCACGGTATGGATCGCGCAGGCCATTGGCTCAATCAGCACCGCATCTTCATGACTCAGGCTTTCCGGGATTTTGTGAACGATAGCGTTGGCCGAGAAGCGCATATATTCCGCCATCCCGCCTTCGGCCACGTCTTTCTGGAAGCCGTAAATATTGTGCGTTTCACACATCCAGTAGCTGCCGGATTTGCAGTAGCGGCAGTCCCAGCAGGGAACGATCTGCTCGGCAATCACCCGCTCGCCGACGCGGAACTTCTTCTCGCTGCCCTCGCCCAGTGCGGCAACGCGGCCGTAAAACTCGTGCCCCGGGATCACCGGCGGCTTCACCCACGGGTTTTCTCCCCAGAACATCTGCGCGCCGTTTTTACACTTACAGTCACCGGCACAGATGCCGCAGCCTTCGACTTTGATCACCAGTTCGTTGGCCTTTGGCAGCGGCACCGGCACCTGTTCAAAGCGATAATCCTGTGGGCCGTGGCAGACTACGGCGCTCATCTTCTCGGGCAGCTGACTCATTTCTCTCTCCAGTAGCAAAATTGATCGTCACATTCGTAATGTTGACGTTGTCATTATTTGGTAAATAAAAAATACGCGTTTTCTTTTCAATCCTAACTTAATGAATTATTCACGATTTATTCCATAAAGATAAAATGACAACGTAAACATTGGTTATCATATAATCAAAAGCCCAAAACAAAATCCTTGAGCGATATCACATATCATTAACAAGCCAGTTTCAGGGTTAACAACTTCGATCTCAGTCTCATTCACAACGCGCCGGAATGACCGTTTATGCCCGACCTGGCCCGTTCAGGATCGCAGGCGTTGACCAGGCGGATAACTGAACGATTTTTGGTCATTGAAATGATAACTATTATCAATTATCATCCCGGCGTCATTTTTTTTGCCAGGATGTGTCACTCGTTATGTCAACGCAAGCCGCGTCTGCCGACCCGTTCGCCAGCCTCTATCAGACACATCACCGGTGGCTGCGATGCTGGCTACAGCGCAAGCTGGGATCGGCCAGCGATGCCGAGGATCTGGCGCAGGATACCTTCGTGCGGGTGCTGCTCGGCAACGACGCGGCGGAGATCCGCGAGCCTAAGTCCTTCCTTTGCACCATTGCCAAACGGGTGATGGTGGATTTTTTCCGCCGCAACGCGCTGGAGCGGGCCTGGCTGGAGATGCTGGAACAGCTGCCGGAAGAACATGTCCCCTCGCCGGAACAGCAGCACGCCATGCTGGAAACGCTACAGCAGATCGATGCCATGCTCGACGGCCTGGGTGCCAACGTTCGCCAGGCGTTTTTGCTGTCGCAGCTGGAAGGGCTGACCTACCCGCAGATCGCCGAACGGCTGGCGGTATCGGTCAGCTCGGTGAAGAAATACATGGCCAAAGCCACCGAACACTGCCTGCTGTTTCGCCTGATGCAGGATCTGGCGTAATGGCAGAACGCGTCAGTGAACAGCAGCGCCAGGCGCTGAAAATGGCCGCCGGCTGGTATGCGACCTTCTGCGCCGGAGACGCCTCCGCGCAGCAGCACGCCCGCTGGCAGCAGTGGCTGCAGCAGCATGAAGATCACCGCTGGGCGTGGCAGCGCGTTGAATCGCTACAAAACCAGCTGCAAACCCTGCCGGGGCATCTCAGCTATCAGACCCTGAATCAGGCAAACCTGACCCGTCGCCGCGTGCTGAAAAGCCTGCTGGTACTGCTGGGCGTCGGCAGCGGCTGGCAGCTCTGGCAGTCACCGCTGGGCCTCAGCCTGCGGGCCGACTACAGCACCGCTACCGGCGAAATGCGCAGCGTGCGGCTGAGCGACGGGTCGCAGATGATGCTCAATACCGCCAGCGCGGTGCAGGTGGAATTTACCGGCAGCCAGCGCACGATCCATCTGCAGCGCGGCGAAATCGCCATTACCACCGCCGCCGATGCGCAGCAAAGGCCGTTCCGGGTGGCTACCGCCGACGGCGTGCTGCGCGCGCTCGGCACCGAATTCAGCGTGCGGCTGTGGCCGGACGCCACGGAGCTGTCGGTACAGCAGCACGCGGTCGAGGTCACGCTGGCTGACGATCCGCTGCAAAAGCAGGTGGTGCAGCAGGGGCAGACGCTGCGCTTCAGCCGCAGCGGCTACGGCGAGATCGCCGCGCTGGCCGCCGACAGCAGCAGCTGGACCCGGGGCCTGCTCAGCGTCAGCAACCGTCCGCTGGGTGAGGTGATAGCCCAGGTGGCGCGCTACCGCCACGGCATGCTGATCTGCGACGACAGCGCCGCCGATCTGCGCGTCAGCGGCACCTTCCCGCTGCAGGATACCGATCGCCTGCTGGCCGTACTGGCGCAGACGCTGCCGATAAAAATTCAGACCGTCAGCCGCTACTGGGTGAAGGTCAGCGCGGCGTAGCGGAAAAAAATAAAAAAAATTTCAAAATGCATTGTCCCTTTTGCTCATCTCATCCGACTCCTGAGTACACAACATAAAAAATTCTCACTCTGGAGACGGTCATGTCTGATTCCTGCGCCCGCATCAAGCGCGCTTTTAGCAAAACAACACCTCTGGCTTTCGCGATCCACTGCGCGCTGGCACCGCTGGCGCTGGCCACTCCCGCGCTGGTCAGCGCGGCAACCGCCCCGGCAACGGCTGACTATCAGATTGCCGCCGCCGATCTCGACCAGGCGCTGAACCAGTTCGCCGCCCGTTCCGGCATTACGCTGTCGGTCAACTCGGCGCTGACCCAGGGCAAAAAGAGCGCGGGCCTCAGCGGCAGCTACTCGCTGGACCAGGCGCTGCAAACGCTACTGAGCGGCAGCGGCCTGCAGGCAAAATCGCTGGGCAACAACGCCTATACCCTGGAGCCGGTGCCGGTCGTGGAAGGGACCGCCACGCTGACCGTGGTCGGTGACTGGCTGGGCACCGCGCGTGAAGACGATGTGTTTGAACACGCCGGGGCGCGCGACGTGCTGCGCCGCGAGGATTTTGCCCGCACCGGTGCCACTACCATGCGTGAAGCGCTGAACCGTATTCCCGGCGTCAACGCCCCGGAAAATAACGGCACCGGCAGCCACGATATGGCGATGAACTTCGGCATTCGCGGGCTGAATCCACGCCTCGCCAGCCGCACCACCGTGCTGATGGACGGCATTCCGGTGCCGTTCGCGCCCTACGGCCAGCCGCAGCTGTCGCTGGCCCCGGTGTCGCTGGGCAATATGGACGCGGTGGATGTAGTACGCGGCGGCGGTGCCGTGCGCTACGGGCCGCAGAGCGTCGGCGGCGTGGTCAACTTTGTCACCCGCGCCATCCCGCAGGATTTCGGCATTGAAGCGGGAATGGAAGGGTTGCTGACGCCTACCTCAAGCCAGAACGACCCCAAAGGCAGCGGCAACTTTATGATTGGCGGCACCGCCGATAACGGCCTGGGCGCGGCGCTGCTTTATTCCGGGACGCGCGGCAGCGACTGGCGCGAGCACAGCTCGACCAAAATCGACGACGTGATGCTGAAAACCCGCTATGCACCAAACGAGGTCCACACCTTTACCAGCCTGCTGCAGTATTACGAAGGCCGGGCGCAGATGCCGGGCGGGCTTTCCCGCGCGGACTACAACGCCGACCGCTTCCAGTCGACCCGTCCCTACGATGAGTTCTGGGGACGCCGTCAGCTGGCCAGCCTCGGCTATCAGTATCAGCCGGACACCCAGCACAAATTCAATATCCTGACCTTCTACACCAACACCCTGCGCAGCGGCTATCTGGACCAGGGGAAGAACATCACCCTGTCGCCGCGCGAATACTGGGTGCGCGGCGTGGAGCCGCGCTACAGCCAGAGCTTCACCCTCGCCAACACCGCGCATGAAGTGGGCGTCGGCTATCGCTACGTCAGCGAATCCACTCACGAGCTGCGCTATACCAGCCCGGCCAGCAGCGGAAGATTGCCAACCGGCAGCAGCCCGTACGATCGCGATACCCAGTCGGGCACCGAGGCGCACGCCTGGTATATTGATGACCGCGTCGATATCGGCGACTGGACCATCACCCCGGGTATGCGCTACGAGCATATCCAGTCTTATCAGAACAACTTTATCAAGGGTGAAAAGCAGGAAATCGGCTACAACGCGCCGCTGCCCGCGCTTAACGTGCTCTATCACCTGAACGATGCCTGGAACCTGTATGCCAACACCGAAGGGTCGTTCGGCACCGTGCAGTACAGCCAGATCGGTAAAGCGGTCAGCAGCGGCAGCGTCGAGCCGGAAAAAGCCCGCACCTGGGAGCTGGGCACGCGCTATGACAATCAGGTGCTGCAGGCCGAAGCGGGTCTGTTCCTGATTAACTTCAGCAACCAGTACGACTCAAACCAGGTAACCGACAGCGTCACCGCCCGCGGTAAAACCCGCCATACCGGGCTGGAAAGCAAAGTGCGCTACGATCTCGGCGATCTCTCCCCGGCGCTGGAAAATCTGTCGGTTTCCGCCAGCTATGCGTACGTCAATGCGGTGATCCGCGAGCAGGGCGACTACCACGGCAATCAGGTACCGTTCTCGCCGAAGCACAAAGGCACGCTGGGGCTGGACTACCTGACCGGAAGCTGGACTTTTAACCTCAACAGCGAGTACCAGTCTTCACAGTTCGCCGATAACGCCAACACCCGCGAGGAAAGCGCCGACGGCAGCACCGGCCGCATCCCCGGCTTTATGCTGTGGGGCGCGCGCGCCAACTACGACTTCGGACCGCAGTACGCCAACCTCAACCTGGCCGTCGGCGTGAAGAATATTTTTGACCACGAATACTTCACCCGCGCCTTTGATGACAACAACAAAGGCATCTACGCCGGTCAGCCGCGCACCGTCTATCTGCAGGGCTCCGTGAAGTTCTGATGTTTCCGACGGCCGGGGTAACAGCCGGCCGTTGTGGAGGGTATGGCGGGTGCCGGCTGGCGGCCCGCTTTGTCGTTTCTGGCAGCTGGAGAATCTATGTTTACGCTTATCACTCGTTTTCTGTCCTGCGCCCTGCTGTTGGCCACCCCGGCCGCACTGGCGGTCACCGTGCAGGACAGCAACGGCACCTTTACCCTCGATCGCGCCCCGCAGCGGGTAGTGGTGCTGGAACTGTCCTTTGTTGATGCGCTGGCGGCGGTGGACGTCAGCCCGGTTGGCGTGGCGGACGATAACGATCCGCAGCGCATCCTGCCTGCGGTGCGGCAACACCTGCAGCCGTGGAAATCGGTCGGCACCCGCGCCCAGCCGAGCCTGGAAGTGATTGCCGCGCTGAAGCCCGACCTGATTATCGCCGACAGCGCCCGCCACGGCGGCATCCTTGGCCAGCTGAAGAGCATTGCTCCAACGCTGATGCTGAAATCCCGTAATGAAACCTGGGAAGAAAATCTGCAATCGGCGGCGATTATCGGCAAGGTGCTGGGGAAAGATGCTGAAATGCAGCAGCGACTGGCGCTGCACCATCAGCGGATGAAGGACTTCGCCAGTCAGCTGCCCAAAGGGCTGAAGCTGGTGTTCGGCACCTCGCGCGAGCAGCAGTTTAATCTGCACAGCCGCGACAGCTACACCGGCAGCGTGCTGGCCGCGCTGGGGATGGACGTGCCGGCGTCCGCCGGGGCAAGCCCGATCGCCAGCATCAGCCTGGAACAGCTGCTGGCAATCAACCCCGACTGGCTGCTGGTGGCGCACTATCGTCAGCAGAGCATCGTGCGCGACTGGCAGCAGGATCCGCTGTGGTCGATGTTAACCGCCGCGCAGAAAAACCAGGTGGCCGAGGTGGACAGCAACGGCTGGGCGCGGATGCGCGGGCTGTTTGCCGCCGAGCAGATCGCCCGCGATCTGGTGGCGATCCTGCATCATCAGCCGGTGGCCGTGCAGCCATGATGTCAGGCAGACCGCTGCTGGCCTGGGGAGTGCCGCTGCTGCTGCTGGCGCTGGCCTTCTGGCTGTCGCTGTTCAGCACGTCGGCGCTGCCGATCGGGCCGTGGCAGGCGCTCGGCGCGCTGCTGCCCGGTAAAGCCACCGCGCTGCCGCAGGCGCTGGTGTTTAATCTGCGCCTGCCGCGCAGCCTGGTTGCCATGCTGCTGGGGGCCAGCCTGGCGCTGGCGGGCGGCCTGCTGCAAACCCTGACGCGCAACCCGCTGGCCTCCCCTTCCCTGCTGGGCATCAACGCCGGTGCGGCGCTGGCGATGGTGCTGGCCAGCGCCTTCAATCCCGGCTGGATAGCCGGCTACAGCCTCGCGCTGCTGGCGGCGGCGGGCGGCGGTGTCAGCTGGGGGATGGTGATGCTGCTGGGTAAAGGCTGGCGCTCCGCGGGCGATCGCAGCCGCCTGATCCTGGCGGGGGTGGCCGTCTCCGCACTCTGCGCCGCGCTGACCCGCGCCACGCTGCTGCTGGCGGAGGATCACACCTACGGCATTCTGCACTGGCTGGCCGGGGGCGTGTCCCACGTGCGCTGGCGCGAGCTGTGGCAGCTGCTGCCGTTCAGCGCGCTGCTGATGCCGCTGGCCTGGCTGCTGGCGGCGCGCCTGAATCTGCTGCGGCTGGGTGACGACAGCGCCCATACGCTGGGCGCCAGGCCCGGCATGCTGCGCGTGGTGGTCAATCTGCTGGTGGTGGTGCTGGTCGGCAGCTGCGTCAGCGTGGCCGGGCCGGTGGCGTTTCTCGGCCTGCTGGTACCGCATATGGCCAGCGCCTGGATTGGCCACGATCTGCGGCGGCTGTTGCCCGCCTGTATGCTGTTCGGCGCACTGCTGATGCTGCTGGCCGATGTGATTGCGCGCTGGCTGGCGTTCCCCGCCGAGCTGCCCGCTGGCGCGGTGGTGGCGCTGATCGGTGCCCCCTGCTTTATCTGGCTGGTGCGGAGGCGCGTATGAACCGTTACCGGGGACGGCAACCGCTGACCGCCCTGCTGATATTGCTGGCTTTCACCCTGCTGGTGCTACCGCTGTCGCTGCGCTACGGCAGTGAAACCCTCAGTTTTAGCGCGCTGTATCAGGCGATCAACCCGACGGACAGCCACTACTTTGCCCTGATGGACTATCGCCTGCCGCGCACCCTGCTGGCGATGGGGGTGGGCGCGGCGCTGGCGGTGTCCGGCGTGCTGGTACAGGGCGCGATCCGCAATCCGCTGGCCTCCCCGGAAATTCTTGGGGTGAATCACGCCGCCGGGCTGATGTCGATCGCCGGACTGATGCTGTTCCCGGCGCTGTCGGCGGCCTGGCTGCCGCTGCTGGCCTTTGCCGGTGCGCTGCTGGCCTTCCTGCTGCTGCGGCTGCTGGCCGGAGGTCACGCGCCTCTGCGCCTGGCGCTGCTGGGCGTGGCGCTGACCGCCTTCTACGCCAGCATCACCGACTATCTGATGCTCTCCCGCCCGCTGGAGATCAACCAGGCGCTGCTGTGGCTGACCGGCAGCCTGTGGGGGCGCGGCTGGCCCTTTGTCTGGCTGGCGCTGCCGTGGCTGGCCGTGCTGCTGCCGCTCAGCCTCTTATTGTGCCGCAGCCTCGATCTGCTGGGGCTGGGCGACGAGCAGGCTGCCACGCTCGGGGTGGATGTCCCCGTTGCGCGCCGTCGCATTCTGCTGCTGGCGCTGGCGCTGGCCGCGGTCAGCGTTGCCGTCTGCGGACCACTCAGTTTTATTGGCCTGGTTGCGCCGCATCTGACCCGGCGGCTGGTGGGCGGCCGCCACCGCTGGCTGATCCCCGCGGCCATGCTGACCGGCGCACTGCTGCTGATGCTGGCCGACCTGCTGGCGCGCACGCTGCATCCGCCGCTGGAGCTGCCCGCCGGGGTACTGACGGCGGCGATCGGTGCGCCCTACTTTTTCTGGCTGTTAATGAGAACCCGCTAATGATGCCACTATCCGTCGAAGGGCTGAGTGCCGGTTACACCAGTACGCCCATTTTGCATAATCTTTCGCTGACGCTGCCCGCCGGGAAGATCACCGCCCTGCTTGGCCCGAACGGCTGCGGTAAGTCCACGCTGCTGCGCTGCTGTTCGCGGCTGCTGAAGCCCAAAGCCGGCAGGGTCATGCTGGGCGATGACGATCTGGCCGCGCTGAGCGCTCGCCAGCTGGGGCAGCGGCTGGCGCTGCTTCCACAGCAGCACAGCGTGCCCGAGGGGATCAGCGTGCGGGAGCTGGTGGGCTACGGGCGCAGTCCGTGGCTTAACCTGTTTGGCCGCCCGGGCGAGATCGATCGCCAGCGGGTGCAGGCGGCCATCGATGAAGTGCAGATCGGCAACCTCGCCGAAAAGCCGCTCAGCACGCTTTCCGGCGGCCAGCGGCAGCGGGCGTTCCTGGCTATGACCCTGGCGCAGGACACGCCGCTGCTGCTGCTGGACGAACCGACAACGTGGCTCGATATCAACCACCAGGTCGAGCTGTTACGGCTGCTGCGCCGCCAGCAGGAACAGGGCAAAACCGTGGTAACGGTGCTGCACGATCTGAATCAGGCCAGCCGCTACTGCGACCATCTGGTGCTGATGATGGCCGGTCAGGTGGTCGCCAGCGGCACGCCAGAGCAGGTCATGACCCCGGAACGGCTACGGCAGGTGTTCAGTATCAATGCGCAGATTCATGCCGATCCGGTTTGCGGACGGCCAATGTGCGTGGTGGTTTAATTGACCAATTTGCCTGGATAACTGGCACTTTCCGGAAACCCCCTTCCTCTGAAACCCTTGATACCACGATAACTGACATATTCACGACGTTATCCAAGGGTTTATCTTTGCCAAAAATGGTCAATGAGGTAATGTTTGCTATCTCAAGATCGGTGGTTTCCTGGGACTACAACGCGTCTATCCTGGAAGGTCAATGAAAAACAAACACAGCACGGTTGCCAATTTGCGCCGGGAGTTCACGCGTAATGTTATCGCGCCAGTGGTGGCGGTGGTGCTGTTTTCTCTGCTGGGGTGTGGGCTTACCGCCTGGTGGGTCACGGCACAGAGCAATAATAAGGCGCTGGAAAAACAGCAGCAGGTGATCAAAAACCTGCTGGCCCAGCATCTTGAAGAGTTCAGCCAGCAGCATCGCAACCTGCTGCGGGAAGCGCAGCCGGTTTCACTGCTGCTGCAGTCCGATGCCGCCGCCCCGTGGCTGTTCCGGCTGATTGGCGATGATGAGGTCTATCTGGTGGACCCCCACCAGCGCCCGCTGGCTGCCTGGCTGTCGGACGCCCCGGCTCCCGTTGAACGCTACCATGAGATAGCCCAGGCGCTGGCTCCGAACCTGCATGCCTCGAACGTGCTGACCAGCGATTTTATCCGCCTGCGCGAGCGGGTGGCCGAAGTGGCCGTTGCCAGCCTGCCCGGCGACGATCGCGGCTATCAGCTGGTGTTTATCCGCTACCTGCGCAGCAGCTTTGTTGATTTTTTAACCCATCGCGGCGTGGTGACCAACTTCAGCTTCAGCCCCAGCCAGCCGGACCAGCCAAACAGCGCCGGCTTTCTGCTGACCTCGCACCAGGGAACGCCGGTCAGCGACGTCTCGTGGGAACCGATGCGCCCCGGCAGCCAGATGCTGCTGTTTACCGGCCCGCTGATTGCGCTGGCGGTGCTCAGTATTGCCCTGATGTGCCTGGTGATGACCCGCCGCCTGTGGCACTCCTCGCTGAATCTGACCCGCTCGATGCAGAAGCTGGCCGCCAGCGAAGCCCGCGCCAGGCATATTGCGCTGCACGATATTTTAACCGGCCTGCCTAACCGTAAATGGATTGAGCAGCAGCTTAATCATCGCCTCAGCATGCTGACGGTCGATCGGGATAATCTTGCCCTGCTGCTGCTGGATCTCGACCACTTTAAGATCGTCAACGACACCTACGGCCACCACACTGGCGATGAGCTGCTGATGGAGGTCAGTAAACGCCTGTCCAGCCTGCTGCCGATCAAAGATTCTATTGGCCGACTGGGCGGCGATGAATTTGTCATCATGATGGGGAACGTCACGGATGAGCATCAGGTAGACCAGCTGTGCCAGCAGATTATCGCCTGCCTCTCTCAGCCGATGCAGCTGAACGGCAACGCGCTGTGGATCGGCGTGAGCATCGGCGTGGCGCTGGCGCCGCTCGACAGTACCGAACGGCTGGAGCTGATGCGTAAGGCGGATATCTCCCTTTACGCCGCCAAGGCCGAAGGCGGCGGACAGTACCGGCTGTTTATTCCCGCGATGGATGAAGCCCTGCAAAAGCGCCAGCGGCTGGCGCAGCAGCTGCGCCTCGCGCTGGAGAACGACAGCGGGCTGACCCAGCTGTACCAGCCGATTGTTGATATCAGCGGGAAAAAACCGGTCGCCGTCGAAGCGCTGCTGCGCTGGCATCATCCCAAACTGGGTGCCATTTCGCCGGCCGATTTCATTCCGCTGGCGGAAGAAACTGGCCTGATCATTCCTCTCGGCGACTGGGTCGTTGAGAAGGCCTGTCAGATGGCCACCACCTGCCCGCGGCTGATCGTGGCCATTAACGTTTCGCCGCTGCAGTTCCTGGCCGACAACTTTATCAGTACCCTGATGGACACGGTGGCGCGCCACTGTATCGATCCCCGTCAGATCGAGCTGGAGATTACCGAAGGCGTGCTGCTGGAGGATAAAGAGCGCGCTTTACAGAACATCAATACCCTGCGTGAAGCCGGATTCAGTATCGCGCTGGACGATTTTGGCACCGGCTATTCCAGCCTCAGCTATCTGATTCAGTTCCCGGTCGATACCATCAAGATCGACCAGACCTTTACCCAGTCGCTGGGCGTGCGCGATAACTCGGCGACCATCGTCGAATCGGTGATCACCCTCGGCCACAGCCTGGGGATCACCGTGACGGCGGAAGGGGTGGAAACCGACGCCCAGCGCATGATGCTGGAAGCCGCCGGCTGCGATCTGCTGCAGGGCTTTTTATTCAGCAGGCCGCTGACGGCGGACCAGCTGCACGCCCTGCTGGATGAACAGCGCCCGTAGAGAGCTGAACGTTGCTTTTATCCAGCCCGACTGCACAAATGTGGCATAGAGCCATAATGCTTGCGCAAGCGTCCAGGATGCGGGTGGCTTCAGCTACGTTGCCTGCGAGCGTCGATACTCACCGGGCGTCTGCCCTTCGTGCCGTTTGAATGCCCGCCCAAAGGTGATCGCGGAATCGTAGCCCACCCGCTGCGCGATGGTTTCCAGCGCCAGCTCGGGATGCCGCAGCAGGCAGCGCGCGCGCCAGATGCGCCAGCGGCCGAGATACTCTCCCGGCGTTTCCCCGGTCACCTGCTTAAAATAGGCGCTGAACGCCGAACGCGACATCCCCGCCTCCTTCGCCATCTCATTCAGCCGCCACGGAAAGTCTAACCGCTGATGGATCTTCTCCATCACCGGGCGCAGGCGGCTGTCGGCCAGCGCGGCCATCCAGCCCTGCTGCGGCTGGATTTGCTGATAATGCGTGCGGATGGCCTGCACAAACAGCACGTCCGCCAGCCGGCTGATGACAATTCGCGATCCCAGATGCGGCCGGTCGGTTTCCAGCGCCAGCAGCTGTAGCGTGGCCGCCAGCAGCGGCGATCGTCCCGCATCCGCCGGGATCGTCACGCAGTCAGGGAGCAGCGACAGCAGCGGCTGAGCGCCGCTGGCGTCAAAGGTCAGCCAGCCGCACAGCAGCTCGGCCTGGTCTCCCTCACCGCCAAATACGGCGCTTTTACCGGCGCAGTCGGCAAAAACCGCCTCGCAGGTGCGGGTCGGCGTTTTCGGATCGTCGCTCAGCGACAGCAGCACGCCCGGTCTGGCAATAAACCCCTCTCCGCGGTGCAGCCGCCGCGGAGGCTGGCCGTTGACCGTCAGCCAGCCCTCGCCCTCCAGCATAAAGCCAAAGCGAATCGACGCACTTTCAACAAAACTGACGCCCCACGGCGCGCGCGGCTGCAGGCGCGAGTGCAGCGCGCCGCTGACGCGCATCGCGGCAAAAACATCATCAAGCGGATCCATTTCAGGCCCTCTTCCTGGACGATTAGTCAGTAAAAATACCTTTCCAGTCATTATCTGTACAGCCCGGGGCACGTAAGGTAGCGGCATTACATCAGCAGAGGACACCACCATGTACAGCTATCGCCTGAATGATTTTGGCAGCATCGACCATCTCCAGCGCGTTGAAGAGCCGCGCCCGCGGCCCGGACGCCAGCAGGTACTGATCCGCGTGGCCGCCGTCAGTCTGAACTATCGCGATCTGGCGATCCTGCATGGCAAAAGCACGCTTGCCCCGCAGGCCGGGCTGATCCCGTTGTCGGACGGCGTCGGCTACATCGTGGAGTGCGGAGAAGACGCCACGCGCTTTGCCTGCGGCGATCGCGTAGCGGGGATCTTTTTCCCGCAGTGGCTGGGCGGCAGCCTGACGCCGGGTAACAGCGGCGGCGCGTGGGGCAGCCGCGCGGACGGCTGGCTCACCGAGTACAAAGTGATTGATGAAGCGTCGCTGGTTTCCGTTCCGGATTATCTCAGCGATGAACAGGCCGCCACCCTGCCCTGTGCGGCGGTAACGGCCTGGAACAGCCTGACTCAGTCGCGTCCGCTGCAGCCCGGTGAAACGGTGCTCACCCAGGGCACCGGCGGCGTGGCGCTGTTTGCCGTGCAGTTTGCCCGGCTGATGGGGCTGAAGATTATCGCCCTGACCTCCAGCGAGGAAAAAGCGGCGCTGCTGCGTGAGCTGGGGGCAACGCACACCGTGAACTACCGCCTGCATCCCGACTGGTATCAGCAGGCCAGGGCGCTGACCGACGGCGTGGGCGTACAGCGGGTGGTGGAGATTGGCGGGCCGGGAACGCTGCAAAACTCGCTGAAGTCGACCGCCTCCGGCGGCGAGATTGCCCTGCTGGGGTTCGTTGCCGCCGGGGACGAGTCCGTTGATTTCATGACCCTGTTTACCAGCGGTGCCACCGTCCGGCCTTTCAGCGTGGGCAGCCGGGAAGATTTCGAGCGGATGAATCTGGCGCTGGCGCAGAGCCGGTTAAAGCCGGTTATTGACCGGGTCTTTTCCTTTTCGGAAACGCGGGAAGCGTGGCGTTATTTCGATCGGCAACAGCACTGCGGGAAGGTGGTGATAAAGATGGATGCCGTAAGGCAGTAGAACGGCTCAGGGGACAAAACTCAGGGGACCACGCTCCGCGTAGCCCCCTGGAAAATACTGCGTCTTTGAAAAGATTTCCTGAACTTATTATTTTATAAATTATCAGTTATCTTTCTTTATTTTCACTCTATTCGCGTCGATCTCAGCGAGAAACTGAGCGGTATAATCGAGAAATTGCCCTGGTGAGGCGTAAACAAATCTTGTCAAACCACCCGGCAAATTGATAATAGTGTGATCTGTGTTGCTGCTCTGCCCGGTCGTCACTACAGTAGTTCTTTTCGTCCCACTTGGGAACGGGAGAAAAACACTCTTGTCAGTCGAAAGGTAAAATGATAATTACCCATTGTTAATGTGCAGGTTATCTTATTAATTTACTTTATTTCATGATGTTGGACTAACAATGAAAATGACTATGACTGACAAACCGGCTGCCGCGGATGAAGAGCTCGTTATCGACAGCCTGTGGGCCCACAACGCCAGAACGACTCCCGTTGATATTCACCCTCTGTTTCTGACTTTACGCAATGAGCAGGACCAGATAGTGGCCGGTCTTGTGGCCCGCACCTGGTGGGGAGGGCTGGAGGTGCAGTACCTGTGGGTCAGCGATGACTGCCGGGGCCAGGGCGTCGGCCGCGAGCTGATGCAAAGCGCAGAGCAGGAAGCAAAAAAACGCGGTTGCCATATGGCCTATGTCGACACGTTTGATTTCCAGGCGCGGGGCTTTTACGAAAAGTTAGGCTACGCCGTCTACGGTGAACTGGGTGATTATGCCCATCAACATACCCGACACTATCTGGCGAAGAAGATCGGATAATGGAGGGCCACAGGGGGAAGAGATGAACGTATCAGATGCGAAACAGCACTCCAATTTGAGCGCACTGATTGCCATGATGGAACACCTGGCTGAACCCTGGGGCATCAAAGATTCAGAATCACGCCATCTCTATATGAATGATATGGCGTATCGCTACACCAGCACGCCAAAGGAGTTCGCCGTTGAGGGAAAGCTCGACAGCGAATTTCCCGCCGCCTGGGCCGAATGCGAAGACGAACTGATTGAGCACGACAGGCGCACTGAAGCCAGTCACGGGCGGGTGGCGGTGATTGAAACCCACTACTGGTTCGGGCAGGACAGCCTGACGCCTTACGTCAGCGAAAAGATCCCGCTGTACGGCGACGGCGGCGTGTTTATCGGCGTGGCGTGGAATGCCAGGCTGCTTGATACCCTGTCGCCGCTGAAATACATCACTCAGCAAAAACCCGGGGTGCTGACCACCGAAGTGAGTACCGATCTGTTTACCCGCTCCGAGCTGGATACGCTGTTTCTGCTGCTGCAGCGCTTATCCACCAAGGAGATCGCCCGCATCTATAACCTCAGCCATCGCACGGTAGAAAACCGGATTTACAGCATCTACCAGAAGGCCGGGGTGCACACGCTGAATCAGTTTGAAGAGTATTGCCGTCACGCAGGATTAGACAATTTTATACCGGACCGCCTGATCGAAAAGGGCATCCAGTTTATTTAATTTCAAGGAAACAGAACGTGATAAAAATAGAAGACTACCCGCTGAGCCGCGTTCCTGAGAACAAGCGCGTCTCCTTCCTGAGCGTTGCCGTAGTGCACATGGGCATGCTGACCGCGCTGGATCAGTTTATGCTCGGCTCGGTGCTGGGTGACTCGATGGACCTGGCCAGTGCATTTCTGGCCATTTTAGCCGGCAGCGTTATTTTCGGCATCGTCACCTACGGTCTGGGCTATGCCGGGATGCGGGAAGGGATCTCCGGCAGCCTGCTGGCGCGCTGGTGCGGCTTTGGCCGTGTCGGTTCCGTGCTGATTGGCCTGGTGGTGGCCGTCAGCCTGCTGGGCTGGTTTGGCATTCAGAACGCCATCTTCGCGAAATCGCTCAACTTCGCGCTGGGCGACAGTCTCGGCTTCCCGCTGGCGGCCAGCCTGTCCGGTCTGCTGCTGACCGTGCTGGTGACCTTCGGCTTTAAAGCGCTGCGCGTGACCGCCCGCATCGCCGTACCGCTGTTTATCTGCCTGGTGGCGTTTATCTCCTTCCACACCCTTTCCGGCCATACCCTGCAGCAAATCATCGATCTGCCGCCAACCGGTTCGCCGCTGACCATCAGCGCGGCGATTACCATGGTGGTCGGCGGTGCAATCGTGGCCAGCCTGATGACCCCGGACCTGACCCGCTATTCAAAGTCGTCTAAACACGTCGCGGGTATTACGCTGCTGACCATTATTGCCGGTGAGTTTATCGTTAACGGCCTGGCGATTCTGATTGCCCGAACGCTGCAAACGGCGGATGTGGTAACAATTATGTCGCAGGCGGCGGGCGGTGTCGGACTGCTGGTGGTGATCCTCTCTACCCTGCGCGTTAACGACCTCAACCTCTACTCCTCTTCGCTGGGGGTGATTAACGCGGTGGAAGGGATCTGCGGCAAAAAGCTGAAATATCGCAGTACCACGCTGGTGATCGGCCTGCTGGGAACCCTGCTGTCGGTGCTGGGGATTCTGGATCGCTTTGTGGATTTCCTCACCGTGCTGGGCGTGGTCTTCCCGCCGATCCTCGGCATTATGCTGGTGGATTACCTGCTGCTGCGCACGCACCGTGGCCTGCTGGACCGCAGCCGCCAGCGGGGTGAACTGCCGACGGACAGCGAAACGCCGGTGATTGGCTGGGTGGCGATCGTCGCCACGCTGGTGGGTAGCGCAGTGGGGTTACTGACCGAATGGGGCGTGCCGACCATCAATTCGCTGCTGATTTCCTGCGTAATTTATTACGTGGTTAAACTGGCGCAGCGGCGCAACCGTCCGGCAGCGGCATCGGCCTGAAACCACTAAGGCGGACATCGTCCGCCTTAACTCTCCCTCTGCAATTCACTTCATCATGCGGCGTGCAACCACGCTGTTTACCAACACGTAACCACAGCCTGCAACCAATCCGGCCAGGGAAAACAGCAGCACAATCAGCGTGCGTTTTGGCGCATCGCGGATTAGCGGCTCGAACGGCGCACGCATGTATTTAAACGGCACATCCTCCGGGGGGGAGATGTTCAGCGCATCCAGCTTCTCAAGGTACAGGCGACGGCTCTGCAGTTTGTCGTTCAGCGCCCCGGCGGGCAGCGATTTCTCAATGTCCAGCTTGCGCGCCAGGCCGTCAGCACCCAGCGTCACCGAAAAATCCGGGTCGTCCTGAATCGTGGTGCCGTTACTCCACGACGGTCTTTTAATCCCAGCCGATCTGGCAATATCCAGCGCGTACTGCAGGCGGTCGATCTTACTGCTGTGTTTAATCTCCTCCTGCATCATCTCCAGATCGTACAGCGCTTTTTCTTTCATTCTGGCTTCGTCAATCTGATACTCCAGCCGCTGATACAGCTCGTCGTTCACCTCGCCGGTAATATAGTTAATGTAGCCTTCCAGTAAATCACGGGCATCAACGGCGGTTTCGGCGGTATATTTCAGATCGTAGTAGCGATACTCTTTTTTATCCGCCTCTTTATCCTGCACCGAGCTATGCGAGTCGATATTCCCGTGCAGGATGTCGTTAATCAGTCGGTGGCGTGAATCCGCATCATCCGTCTTTTCTGACGCCAGCTTTTTAAAATAGTTGGTATTAACCAGATATTTCTCACGCAGGCTGCGCGAGTCGAAATTACGCATAAATTCAGACAGCAGTGAATCTGGCGTAATATCCGTTTTAATCCCCAGTACCGACAGCTCGGTAAGAATATTATTGATATTTTTCAGCTGCGCCGGTTCGGCCGGCACCAGCATCGCCGTGCTGGTCCAGCGCTGCGGCATAATAAAACTGACCGCCACCGCGATCAGCGCCGCGACGAAAATAAAGGCCAGAACGGTCAGTTTCCGCCGGAGGATGATGGCGAAAATATCCAGTAAATCCAGTGGGTCATTCGGTTCGGGAAAGAGGGGAAGAGCAGACGGTAGCGGCGAATGATTCGCAGCATTATCCGGCGTGGTACTCGCCATGTAAAACTCCTGCAGTACAGTATGTAGATAAATCGTAAATTATCCGCATCGCAATCCGTTGCGGCTGCCAGAGTGTAAACGAAAAAAGACCGCGTTTTTTACCGAATAATTGCAGCAGCCTAATTTTAATAAAATCATTACGCAGCAACAGGGAGGAGCGGCGGAAAACAGGGCAGAGAAACGAGGTGAATACGGCCTGATATTACGCTAAATACGTTTCAGGCCGCCCCGGCTGTTTAATTCCGCTACGCCTTCTTTGCCCCCGATTTACCAATCGCCCGATACAGCTCCTGAATACGCTTCATCGATTTAATCGTCCGCTGCGGCGCGGTGGAGGCCACCGACAGAATAATCATCTCCAGGCATACCAGCACCGTGCCGTGCAGCGGCACTTTGCCATTTTCCCCGCCGCGCGGCACGTTGATCACCACCTGAACCTCTTTGCTGAAGCGGGAATCGGTGGCGTGGGTCAGCAGAATGGTGGGGATCCCCAGCCTTTTCGCCTCGCGCAGCGTCGTCAGCCCTTCCCGGTGGGCCGACTTCTGCGCCATCATCACCAGCACGTCACCGCGCTGCAGATTGATCAGCTGTTCGGCCAGCATCACCCCGGTGCGGTTAAGCGCGGTGCCGGGAATGCCGTTGCGGCTGAACAGGCGTGCGGCGTATTCGGCCAGGATGCTGGAGGCACCGATGCCGAAAATCGCCACCTGCCGCGCCTCCGCCAGCAGCGCCACCGCCCGGGACATGGCGGCACGGTTATGGGGTTCAGACAGCACTTCACAGGCGCGCTGGTGCCCTTCCAGAACAAAATCGATGCTGGAGTTCACGTCGCTGGCGAGCGCATTCACCGTTGAGCTCATTTTTTCCGCCGAGGAGATCCCCGGCCCGAACCAGCTTTCCATGGTCTGCTTCAGATCGCGCAGCCCGGCAAACCCCAGCGCCTGAATGGCCCGGACCACGGTGGCGTCGGAAGTCTGCGTTGCGGCGGCGATTTCCATCGCCGTATGTTCCAGCACAACCTCGCGGTTATCGTTGATGTAGCTGGCTACCGCCATCAGGCGCGGCGACAGCCCCGGACCGCGGGCGCGAAAGCGTTCACCGTAAATATCCACGCGGGTTTTGGTTTTTTGGGTCAGCAGTCTGTTCATCCCTGCCCCTTGATGAATTCATTCAGCCGCTGGCGCTGTGCGTGCAGCATGACCTCATTCAGCGGCAGATAGCCCTCTGGCGACGCGCTTTGTGCGGCCACCACCTGCTGGCCGGCATCGGACAGCGCCAGCCGCAGGAACGCCGCCAGGCGGGGTTCAGGGACGCCGCCGGGGGGCAGATCGAACCACAGCGTAACGGCACTCCCCAGCGGATAGTCCCCCGCCTGAACCGCCTGCGCGTCGGGCATAAAGTAGGCTCCTTCGCGCTGGCCTAACGGCAG